>NZ_JAUOQU010000006.1:0-162991 GCF_030547195.1 Shewanella sp. 6_MG-2023
TAGCCAGTAACAAGGTATATAACAAGATACAAGTTTTAGTAAACTCAACCCCATGGGTGACTGGCAGCATTGGGACAGCGACTTTGGCGTATTCTTTTCTACGGTGAATCGCCAGTGCCCAAAAATGCGGCGGCGTCCAAGTGAAGATGATGATAACCAGTAATAGTGCGTTGCCATGCAATTCATTGGTGACAGATGTCCAACCTAATAACGGCGGCATTGCGCCCGCTAAGCCACCAATGACGATATTTTGCGGGGTAGCGCGCTTAAGATAAGCGGTATACACCACTGCATAACCGATTAAGCTGGCAAAGGTTAACCATGCGGTAAGTGGGTTAACTAAGGTATACAAAATAACAAAACCGCCTAAGCCGATAGAAGTGGCAAAGGTCATGGCTTTGATTACCGAGACCTTGCCTTTTGGTAATGGGCGGTTATAGGTACGCGCCATTAAACCATCAATGCGGCGATCAATTAAGTGGTTATAAGCCGCCGCTGCCCCCGCCATCATGGCTATGCCTATCATGCCAAAGATAAGCGGCTGCAATGGCACTGCGCCGGGCAATGCTAAGCACATTCCCACTAGTACTGTCAGTAACATCAGGGCGACCACTTTGGGTTTGGTCATTTCAAAATAGGCGCGCCAAGGTAATTGCGCGCTGCTGGTGCTTGCTGGTATAGACAGAGATTTAGCCATAATAGAATCCTTGCTTAAGCTTTACGCCACAGCGCGTAGTTGATGAAAATAACGGTAAGTAACAATAGCGCTGCGCCGCCGTTGTGCGATACAGCAATCCCTAAAGGCAAATGCATGACAATATTGCTGATGCCAAGGCCCACTTGAATGATCACTAGGGCAAATAACAGCCAAGCACTTTTACGTATTGTGCGAGAGCGTGCTTTAAGTAATTTAAATCCTAACCACACTAAACAGGCAGCGGTAATCACGCCCCAAATACGATGAGTAACATGGATTGTCATGCGGGCAGGGTATTCCAATACGCCATATTCAAAGCTTGGATGTGTCCCTTGAAACGGTGAAAAAGCATCAGCAAATTGCAGATTATCGACCCAGTTACCTTCACATATTGGCAGGGCGGTACAGGCTAATGCTGCGTAATTCGATGACGTCCAGCCGCCCAAAATAATTTGAACCGCCAGTACAATTAAGCAGACCATGGCAAAGGGGGCGAGTTTTCTGGCATAAGTGTCACCATCAGGGATCCGCAGTGGCCGGGTACGTAAATACAGTAGTAGCAGTAAAGCGAATAAACTAAAGCCACCAATTAAATGCCCCATGACTACGATGGGCATTAATTTCATGGTGACGGTCCACATACCTAAGGCGGCTTGAAAGAGCAGTAGGGCGGAAATCAGTATGGGTAGCTTTTTGGGCGCATCGGCTCTTTTTAAGCAGATGATAAGGATGGTTAAAATCAGTAATCCAAGAGTGCCAGCGATATAGCGGTGGATCATTTCCAGCCACGCCTTGTCAGGCTCTAGCGTTTGATTTGGGAATGCAGTCTCAACTTTTGCTATTGCATCAGGCGCGCTAGGCACCACAAGATGACCATAGCAACCTGGCCAATCAGGGCAGCCAAGGCCTGCATCTGACAGCCGAGTGTAGGCACCCATTAATATCACCGTAAAGGTAAATACTAAGGTAAATTTGAGCAGGTTTTTTATCACCATTACCCGACCCTCGATAGTTTAAGCATCTTACGTAAATCGCCAATCATCGACTTACCTTGGGCAATATTTTCTTGCTCGCCCATAATACCTGGGTATTTCATGACTAGGCTACCAAGGGGATCGACAATAATCATTTGCTGCTCTGTCAGTAATGCGGCCATTGCAGGGCTGGCACTGGCTGTAGCAAACGGCACTTGCAGTTTAGTTAAAATTGCGGTGTCGCTATCTGGGGTGAGTAAAATAATTGGGCTGACGCGATCTTGATGTTTACCTAAGGCGATATGGCTTTGATGCATGACATACAAACGTTGCTGACATTGTTCTAGGCATTGGTTTGGTAATAAATACACCAGCTGCCACATATGCGGCTCAGGGTTGGTCATGGCTAAGGTTTGATAATTAAGTTGTGCGCCGATTAGCTCACCTTTGTTAGTGGCGGCGCCGTTATATAAATCTAGACTCAAGACTAATTTAGCCATAGCCACCGGTAAAATAAATACCAGCAGCAGTAGATATAATGTCTTGTTACCTTTAGGTTTTGCTGGGGAGTTCATACTTGCTCCTCTTGTTACGACTGTTTTTGTTATAGGATGAGTTTTTTTACTTAAGTCACTATTTTTAATTTAGTTACTCTTGTATTTAGGTTTTAACTTTAGGTCTTAATTTTAGGCTTAAATGTTTTCCAACCAAGCCATAGCATTAGCGATAAAAATACTGCTGCCATGGTGAACCATTGCAATGCATAGCCTTGGTGTTTTTGGGCTGACAGTGGAATAGGTGTCCATGGTTTTGCTAGTGTCATGTTCGGTGTTATATCTGGCTGCAGTACTGCCGGTGCCAGTTGATGACCTATTTTCTCTGCTAAGGCCACGAGATTTAAATTTTGAAAACGGATCACGTCACGGTTTTCTACTGTAAATTGTTCCACATAAAGTTGGTCACTTAAGGGATTGGTTTGGCGCTGATACACTCGACCTGTGAGCTGATATTGCGCCGCAGGCAATGGCGCTAAATCGGGTAATATGCGGCGGTCTTTATTCGCTGCAGTAAAGCCTAGTTCAACCAGTAGCCATGGCTCTGTGGCTGATATTGCAAATACTTGATAAGCCAGATAACCCACTTGGCCGTTATAAACTTGATTATCAAGCAGTAATATTTGTTCATTAACGGGCTTAGCGGTGACGTTAATGCGATAACCCGTTAGTGGACCGCTGCTATCTAGCGTTAAAAAAGTGTGGTAATCCAATTCACTGGACGCTTGCCTTTCACTTAAGGTGGCTTGCCAAGCTTGTTTTTGAATTCCTCTATCAAGTTGCCATAAACCGAGCTTGACCAAAATAGAAAACACACTCACAGTAACAACTAGCAATAACCCAGTAGAAAGTCGCCAAACGCGCAAAGGAGAGCCCGTGGGAACCTTAGATACCTTAGTTATTTTCAAGCTTGTTTTAGTACTGCTGCTTGTATTCATATTATTTAATTTAGCCAGAGCCCTATTTATTATGGTTAAAGCGGAAAATAAACAATCTATGAGCCAATATTTAGGTCGTCGAGTGATCTTTTCTGCGTTAGTGATGTTGTTATTGTTACTGGCCTTAGGATTTGGCTGGATAAGCCCAAATCCTAGACCTTATTAGCTTTGCAGCCTTATAAGACGTACACGAAAATAAATAAGCATAACCACACCACATCAACAAAATGCCAATACCAACTTCCGGATTGAAAGGCGAAATGATTATCTGGGGTGAAGTGACCTTTCAATACTCTAAAGAACAGGATTATTAGAAATACTGTGCCTAAGGTGACGTGCATACCGTGAAAGCCAGTTAGCAAAAAGAAGGTGTTACCATAAATCCCTGAGGTGAGTGTGAGCCCCATTTCTTGGTAGGCATGGACATACTCTTCAACTTGTAAAAACAAGAAGCCGATACCCAGCAAAATAGTCAGTCCTAACCAAACCTTCAGTGCGCCACGTTTTGATTTTTCTAACGACACATGGGCAAAGTGCAAGGTGACTGAAGAGGTCAGTAGAATGAGGGTGTTATACAGCGGCAATCCGCCCCAACCCATGGCTTCAGTGGTGGTACCATCTGGGGTTTTCACTAGCGGCCAAATGGCTTCAAATGTTGGCCATAATACCTCATGGGTCATGGCATTATTTGATGCACCGCCGAGCCAAGGTATTGCTACCATTCGAGCGTAAAACAATGCCCCAAAAAATGCCCCGAAAAACATGATTTCTGAGAAAATAAACCAGCTCATGCCTTGTCTAAAAGAGCGATCCATTTGCGCTGAATATAAACCTGACATTGACTCATCAATGATATTTTTAAACCAGCCAAACAGCATAAATATAATTACAGCAATACCCGCGATTAGGGTGTAGCCGCCAGAAGATTGTTCAGTTGAAAGTTGTTGGATGTAGGTACCTGCGCCAAATGCAATCAGAAATAATCCGATAGCGCCGGTAATTGGCCAGATACTTTGCGCTGGCACGTAGTAGTTTTCATGTTTTGTTGTCATCTTGCTGCTCCTTGCTCTATGGCTGCAGTCTGCTTGTCTGTAATATCATAGAGGGTATAAGAGAGAGTCAAAGTGTTAATGGATTCAGGTAAATCCGCATCCACGTAAAAAATTAACGGTAATTCAGCATCGGCCATTGCTGCTAGGGGTTGCTGATTGAAGCAAAAGCACTCGGTCTTATTAAAATAAGCCGCGCCTTGGCCTGGCGATACCGAGGGTATTGCTTGGCCTACGAGGTTATTTGAAGATAAGTTTTTCGCTAAAAACGCAGTACGTGTGAGTTCGCCGGGGTGAACCTGCATGCGGTTCACTTTTGGCACAAACTCCCACGGCATATTGCTTTGTACTTGGGCAATAAACTCAATGGTTACAGTACGGTCTTTATCAATCACCACAGCCTCATAACTGCTGGCAGTACTTTGGGTTTTTCCATTAATCCCCAAGGCATCGCAAAGCACGTCATACAAAGGCACTAGCGCAAAACCAAAGCCGAACATACCTATTGAACCCAGTACTAGGCCAATAAGTAAATTACGGTTTGATTTTGTTGGCTGGCTCATATCATTTAACCTCTGGTGGGGTGGTAAATGAGTGATAAGGCGCAGGACTGGCAATAGTCCACTCTAACCCTTCAGCACCTTCCCATGGCTTATCCGCAGCTTTTTCGCCGCCCTTGATACATTTCAGTACCACAGCGAGGAAAATCAGTTGTGATAAACCAAAGGCAAAACCACCAATAGAGACAATTTGGTTTACGTCAGCAAACTGAATTGCATAGTCTGGAATACGACGTGGCATGCCTGCTAAGCCTAAAAAGTGCATTGGGAAAAACAGTACATTCACTGAAATAACACTGCACCAGAAATGCCAACGACCTAATGTTTCGCTATACATGTATCCTGTCCATTTCGGTAGCCAGTAATATGCTGCAGCCATAATGGAAAATACTGCGCCAGTCACCAGTACATAATGAAAATGCGCTACCACAAAGTAAGTATCATGGTATTGGAAATCCGCTGGGGTTATCGCTAGCATCAAGCCAGAGAAGCCACCGATGGTGAATAAGATGATGAATGCAATGGCGAACAGCATCGGGGTTTCGAAGGTGATTGAGCCGCGCCACATAGTTGCAACCCAGTTAAACACTTTCACCCCAGTAGGCACTGCGATTAACATGGTGCAGTACATGAAGAATAGCTCTGCAAATACTGGCATCCCGGTGGTGAACATGTGATGCGCCCAAACTAGGAAGGACAAAATCGCAATACTTGAGGTGGCGTATACCATGGAGGCATAACCGAAAAGCTTTTTACGGCTAAAGGTGGGAATAATGGCCGAGATAATCCCGAATGAAGGTAAAATCATGATGTAGACTTCGGGGTGGCCAAAGAACCAGAAAATATGCTGGAACATCACAGGGTCGCCGCCGCCAGCAGCATCAAAGAAGCTGGTGGCAAAGTATTTATCAGTCAGTACCATGGTTACTACACCTGCCAATACCGGCATCACTGCTATTAGCAAGAAGGCGGTAATCAGCCAAGTCCAGACGAACAATGGCAGCTTCATCCAAGTCATACCCGGAGCACGCATATTAACAATGGTCACCACCACGTTAATAGCACCCATGATCGAGCTTATGCCCATAATGTGAACTGAGAACACAAATAATGCTGTGCTATCAGGGCTATAGGTTGTTGACAGTGGTGCATAGAAAGTCCAGCCAAAGTTGGGGCCTCCACCTTCCATAAATAGCGAGCTAAGTAGAATCGCAAACGCGAAAGGTAAAATCCAAAAGCTCCAGTTATTCATCCGCGGTAGTGCCATATCTGGCGCACCAATCATCATTGGAATGAGCCAGTTAGCTAAGCCGGTAAAGGCTGGCATGACTGCGCCAAATACCATAATCAAGCCATGGACTGTGGTCATTTGGTTAAAAAAGTTAGGTTCAACTAACTGTAAACCGGGTTGGAATAACTCAGCACGAATGACCATGGCCATTGCGCCGCCGGTTAAAAACATAATGAAACTAAACCACAGATACATTGAACCAATATCTTTATGGTTAGTGGTTAAAACCCAGCGCATAATGCCTTTTGGCGCCCCATGATGATGGTCATCATGGTGATCGTCGTGAGCGGCTGGTGAATCTTGTGTAATTGTGCTCATTTTAATCCCTTACTTTCCGTGACCAACAACATCAGCAGCCTGAACTGCATCGCCAGAGTTATTACCCCAGGCATTTCGCTCATAAGTCACCACTGCAGCAAGCTGTTGTGGCGTAAGTAGCGAGTTAAATGCTTGCATTGCCGTGCCAGGTTTACCATTGATGACAATATTAAGATGATCCGTCACTGGACCGACGATGAGTGGGCTGCCTACTAATGAAGGGAACGCGCCAGGTAAGCCAGTACCAGCAGCTTGGTGACATGCAGCGCAGCTAGTCATATAGACTTGCTCGCCCATGGTCATTAACTCATCCATCGTCAAGTCATCCAATACCACAGCTTTAACTTCTGCTGCTTGTGTTGCCGCTTCAGTCACAGCTTGTGTTGCAGTGTCTTCAAGTTGTTCAGCTGTAGGTAAGCTTGCTGGTAAAGTCACAGGCGTTGACGTGTCTGCGGTAGAAGTGCCTGCACTAGGAGCGTCTGCAGTGGTTGGTGTAGCGCTAGAATTTGTCCCATTGCCACTCACATCAGCCGCTTGCACGGTATCGCCAGAGTCATTACCCCAAGCATTACGCTCATAAGTGACTACTGCAGCAATTTCAGTTGCCGTTAGCTGCTTGGCAAACGCTTGCATCGCAGTGCCAGGCTTACCATTAACGACAATATCGATATGACCAGACACTGGGCCTTTAATCATTGGACTGCCAATTAGGGAAGGGAAGACGCCAGGTAAACCAGCACCATTAGGTTGGTGGCAAGCCGCGCAGCGACCCATGTAGATTTGTTCGCCTTGGGCCATTAACTCGTCATAGCTAAGGGTTTGGCTCAGTGAGGCTTGTGCAGCGGCTTTAGCATCGACAGCAAATTGCTTTTGGTCGATTAGCCATTGGTCAAAGTCTGCTTCAGAAACGGCTTCAACAACAATAGGCATAAAGCCATGATCTTTACCGCATAGTTCGGCACATTGGCCTCGATAAGTACCTATTTTATCGATTTTAGTCCAAGCTTCATTGATGAAACCAGGATTTGCATCTTTTTTAACGGCAAATGCTGGTACCCACCAAGAGTGGATAACGTCATCCGAGGTCATTAAAAAACGTACTTTACGATTTATTGGTAAAACCAGCGGCTTATCGACCTCTAAAAGATAGGTGTCGGTTTTATCTGCGGTGCCAGTAATTTGGTCTGCTGGGGTAGATAATAAACTGAAAAACTCGACATCTTCATTGAAATAGCTGTAATGCCATTTCCATTGAGAGCCCGTCACTTTGACTGTCAGTTCAGCATCGCTGGGATCTTCCATAGCAATCAGCGTTTTTGTTGCTGGGATTGCCATGCCAATTAGGATTAGAAATGGCAATACTGTCCAAGCTATTTCAACCTTGGTACTGTCATGAAAGTCGGCTGCAACTGCACCCTTAGATTTTCTGTGATAGATCATGGAATAAATCATGATCCCAAAGACCACGACACCAATGGCGCAACAGATATACAAAATAATCATATGCAGGTCGTAAACCTGGCCACTGATCTCTGTTACACCTTGAGTCATGTTTAAGGGCATCTCTGCCGCTGTGAGTGGGGTTGCAAGCAACGCCACCATTAATCCGTACAACAATCGCTTCACAAGACTACTCCTCTGCTAATTGCGAATTGCAATTACAAAGAAAAGCCACACAGTAATACTCTGCTCTATGCAAACTTTTCATACCCGAAAAAGTTTGATCATTTCAAAGTACACGGTGGCTTTGAGCTTGAAAACTCAATTATGTTATTACGTTACGGTGCCACACTTGTACCTAATACTGAACTTATCAATTATATTTGACGCTTTACATTCAAGGCTTTCTATACCGCACGGTACCAGCTCAATCTTTTAATAGCGTTTGTATCTTTTTGACATTTATTCTCGGCAGTACGATAAATTGTTACTACCTTGTTAACTACATTACTTGGAGATTAAATATTGATCAAGATCACTTTATCATCTAATTTGCTGAAAAAAGTGCAAAAAAAAGCCCCTCAGCGTAGTGAAGGGCTTTTTTAGTCATATTTTACTAGTGAAACGAGGTAAGGTTTACCCGAGTCTGTACTGCTAAAGTTTGCGTTAATGGGTCGCCTTCAGGTAAGTGAGTATTTACATCTTCAATGATAAGCCCTTGGGCTAAGGCATTTTTGGCAACCAATTGAATGCGGCGATTGTCGCGGGCATCTAATGGTGGTGTCCAAGTAATTACTGCACTTGAAGTACCGTTAGTGAGCGCTTTTTCCATCGCCCACAGGGTTTCGACTTCATCTTTGGTGTGAACTAACAATACTCTGTCCATACGAACATTGGCATTAGCAAGAATTTGCTTATAACCGATATGCGGCGGATTAATCAGTACAATCCAACGGCCTTGCTGACTTAAAATGGCTAACTGACTGCATAATTGAGTCAATTCAGTTAAGCCTTGGTTTTGGGTGCGCTTGGTTTCAATCCCTTGTTTAGTGGGTAAGGGATCAGATGCCATATCTACCCATAATCCAGGGTGACGCGGTGCATTGCCTATTAATGTGTTCATAACCAACCTCCATTACGAATAACGCCAACAGCAAGCCCTTCAATCGTTAGGTTTTGGCAACTTAAATCAACTTTAATCGGCTCATATTCTGCATTTTCAGCATGTAAATAAATAATATTGCCTTTCTTTTCAAATCTTTTCACGGTTACATCGTCTTCAAGACGTGCCACTACAACTTGACCATTGGTGGCAGTTTGCATTTTATGCACTGCTAATAAGTCGCCCTCTAAAATACCAATGTCTTTCATACTGTCGCCTCGAACGCGTAGTAAGAAATTAGCATTGGGCTTAAACATTTCTGGGTCAACTTGGAAATACTGTTCAACATGCTCTTGAGCAAGGATAGGTTCACCTGCAGCAACTTGGCCGATAAGTGGTAAGCCTGCTTCAACTTCCTCCTCCACCTGCACCATGCGGATCCCGCGAGAGGTACCAGGAATAATTTCAATACAGCCTTTTTTTGCCAGTGCTTTTAAGTGTTCTTCAGCGGCATTGGCGCTTTTGAAGCCTAATCGAGTTGCAATTTCTGCACGAGTTGGCGGCATACCTGTTTCGGCGATATTACATTTAATTAGCTCTAATATTTCAGCTTGGCGTGGCGTTAAAGGTCTCATATTGATTCCTGTTTTTTTATACAGTGACTGTCATTATATACAGTATCGGTGATCGCGCAAGTATTAACCAAATTAATTTAACTATTATCATCTAATTCTTGTTGGCTATATATGGGGGCACGGTTAAGTATATGTAATTTAATTATTTAGTTAATGAAGGTAAGTCAGCTTTTTAAACCGATGAAATTGGCTATTTCTCACATCGTTTGTTTAAACAGTATATTTATACAGTAGTGTTGATTGAAAATAGGTTGGTTGTTATTCGGATATGGCTATTTTTACTGAACAAATATTCTCTGTATAGACCCTTGTTAGTGAAACTGAACCATTATCTGGTATTCTATGGCCAATTAATTGATGTTGAATATGCGAACACTCATGTTAAAACCTGACTCAATCATAGCAAAATCATTACGTTGGATTCAAAAACTGATGGTGCACACGGTTGTTGTGCCTGAAGATCCCTTTGCCGATCTGAACTTAGACCCAGATAAACCAGTGGTCTATGTGATGAAGACAGAATCACTCAGTGATATTGCGGCATTAAATGAAGTGACCGCCAAATATGGCTTACCGAGCCCTTATGAGCGACTAGACGTTGATGGCTTAAATACCCCTAGAATTGTGTGTATTGAAGGTCGTAAGCCTCTATTTGGCAAGCGTTTAAGTGGCGAAAAATTTGTTGATAACTTCACCAGCTTATTAGCCTTACATAAAAAAAATGATCAACTTGATATTCAATTGGTGCCAGTGAGTCTGTATTGGGGACGTATCCCTGGTAAAGAAGATGACACCATGACCGCAGCCGTATTTGAGCGTGAAAACCCAACCTGGTTACGTAAATGGTTGATGATTTTGTTCTTAGGTCGCCATAGCTTTATTCAATTTTCAAATGCTATGTCGCTACGTTATATGGCTGATGAACACGGCACTGATGTCAGTATTGCGCATAAACTTATCCGTGTGGCGCGAGTGCACTTTAGACGGCAACGTAAAGTGATGACAGGCCCACAACTGCCAAATCGTCAGGCAATGTTCAACTCATTATTAAAGTCTGATGCCATTGCTCAAGCGATAAAAGAAGAAGCGCTTAATAAAAAAATTCCTGAAGACAAAGCCCGCGAAAAAGCGATTCAGTATTTAGATGAAATTGCAGCGGATTACTCAGACAGCTTAGTGCGTATTGCTGAGCGCTTTCTTACTTGGTTGTGGAATAAGTTATACAGCGGTATTAGCATTAAAAGCGCTGAAAAAGTGCGTAAGCTGCATCATGATGGTCATGAAATTGTCTATGTGCCTTGCCATCGTAGCCACATGGATTACCTACTGCTGTCGTATATTTTGTATTACCAAGGCATGGTGCCGCCGCATATTGCCGCCGGTATTAATTTAAACTTTTGGCCAGCAGGCCCTATGTTCCGCCGTGGTGGTGCTTTCTTTATTCGTCGTAGCTTTAACGGTAATAAACTTTATACCGCAGTGTTTCGTGAGTATTTAGATCAGTTATTTGCTAAAGGCTATTCGGTTGAATACTTCACCGAAGGTGGTCGTTCTCGTACCGGTCGTTTATTAGCGCCTAAGACCGGCATGTTAGCGATGACAGTTAACTGTGTACTGCGGGGCATTGAACGCCCAGTAACCTTAGTGCCAGTTTATCTTGGTTATGATCATGTGATGGAAGTGTCCACCTATCATAAAGAGTTAAGCGGTAAGAAAAAGCAAAAAGAATCAGTGTGGCAGGTCTTTGGTGCGCTGCGTAAATTAGGCAACTTTGGCCAAGGTTACGTTAACTTTGGCGAGCCAATCAATGTGCAGCAATTTTTAAATCAACAATCGCCAAATTGGCGTGAAGAAATTGCTCAAGATCCGGATCAAAAGCCATCATGGTTAACGCCAGCAGTAAATGTATTGGCCAATAAAGTGATGACTAACATCAATGGCGCCGCCGCAGCGAGTTCGGTGACATTAGCAAGTATGGCGCTGCTGGCTTCAGAGCAAAACGCCCTGCAGCGCAGTGAGCTTGAAACCCAGCTAGACCTCTACCTGAAAATCTTAAAGGATGTTCCTTATACTGAGTATGCGTCGGTGGCTGAGGGCTCAGCTCATGACCTAGTTGAGCAATGTTTGTCGCTGAATAAATTTACCTCAACCACAGATGCCATCGGCGAAATTATCGCAATTGAAGATAGCTCAGTGATTGCGATGAGCTATTATCGCAATAACATAATTCATCTAATGGCGGTGCCTTCATTAATCGCCAGTTGCTTGGTGCAATATGAAGAATTTAGCCGAGAAAAAATCCAGCAAATTGTTAATGATTTTTACCCATTATTGAAAGCTGAGCTGTTTATGGGCATTGAAGATTTAAGTGCCTATGTGGATCAAGTGCTTGATTTGTTTGTTGAACAAAAGCTAATTTCCGGTAGCGATCACTTTGAAGTCAATCAAAGTAATGTCACTCAGTTAATGTTATTGTCCGCCACGGTCAGTGAGACCCTACAGCGTTACGCGATTATCTTTAATTTACTGGCTTACAAACCAGAAATTGAGCGTTCTGATTTAGAAAGCGCCAGCCATTTATTGGCTCAGCGTTTAGGTGCTTTACATGGAATTACTGCGCCTGAGTTTTATGATAAAAAGCTCTACAATAATTTGAGTGTGAAATTAAAAGAATTAGGGTATTTATCCGCTAACGATAATCAATTTGAAGTCATCCGAATACGTGATCATGCCAATGGTATGCTGCGTTTATCTGTTCGAAAAACCATTGTTGATAGTGTCACAATGGAACATGGGTAATAACTAATTTTATGAGTTCGACACAATCTCAACCGCAAAATAAATCCTTATTGGGCGGTGCTATGATCATCGCCGGTACCACAGTCGGTGCTGGTATGTTTTCTTTGCCTGTGGTCAGTGCAGGCATGTGGTTTGGCTATTCATTAGTCATGTTAATTGGTATTTGGTTTTGTATGCTGGTGTCAGGTCTGATGCTACTTGAAACCAATTTGCATTTTAAACCCGGTGACAGTTTTGACACCTTAACTAAGGTAACCTTAGGCCAGTTTTGGCGGATTATTAACGGGCTATCTATTGCTTTTGTGTTGTACATCCTGACCTATGCTTACATCAGTGGTGGTGGCTCGATTGTTAATCACACCCTTGCGGGGATGGGGATTAACTTACCTCAACCGATCGCAGGGTTAGTGTTTGCCGTCGTACTTGCTGCAGTGGTGATCATCAGTACCAAAGCGGTTGATCGCATTACCACCATTATGATTGGCGGGATGTTAATTACCTTTTTTCTCGCCATCGGAAATCTGCTGATTGATATTGATAGCGCAAAATTATTAATGCCAGATGGTGAGGCGAGTTTCTCGCCTTATATTTTAGCGGCGCTACCTTTTGGGCTGGCCAGTTTTGGTTACCACGGCAATGTGCCAAGCCTAGTTAAGTATTACGGCAAACAACCTAAAGTGATTTTAAAAGCCATCTTTATTGGTACGTTTATCGCCTTAGTGATTTATAGCTGCTGGTTAGTGGCAACCATGGGCAACATTCCCCGTAGTCAGTTCAGCGACATTATTGCCCAGGGCGGCAATATGGGTGTGTTAGTGGGCGCTCTGTCAGATGTGATGGCGAGTAAATGGCTTAATACCATGTTGACCTTGTTTGCTAATCTTGCTGTGGCGTCATCATTCTTAGGGGTGACCTTAGGCTTGTTTGATTATCTAGCTGACTTATTTGGCTTTGAAGAAAGCAATAATGGCCGCATTAAAACAGCTGCGATCACCTTTATCCCGCCGACAGTATTAGGTTTGTTATTCCCTAATGGTTTCTTGATTGCCATTGGCTTTGCGGCATTAGCGGCGACCATTTGGGCGGCGATAGTGCCAGCCATGATGGCATACAAATCGCGCAAAATGTTCCCTGATGAGAAGAGCTTTAGAGTCCCAGGTGGTACGCCATTGATTGTGGTGATTATTGCATTCGGTGTCATCACCGGCGCATGTCATTTGTTGGCGATGGCTGAGTTACTGCCAGTTTATAAATAATACTTTAGCTAGATAAAGTGGTGTTTAAACACCGAAATGACCTCCAAAAAGCCCTTTGAAAAGGGCTTTTTTATGGGCGTTTTCTAGCAAGTAAGGATGTGACTGTTAGCATTTTGACTAAAGGTGTGTGTAATTTACGACTTGTGACCGATAGTGACTAGCCATGGCTTGCTGATATTGTTGTCTATATAAGGCTATGATTTTAAGTTGTATTTATTATTTAAATGTCATTTTTTATACGAATAACCAACCATTATTGCCAACTCGACTTTAGCTTTAAAAGTGTCTTAACTTAAAGAGTGTTGTCATTTAGGTTCAGCTTAAACCTTTATTCTTATAAGTCATTATCAACAGCAGGGTGAGGTGTATGAAGGTGTCACACTATAAACAAGGGCAACCTTGTTGGGTCGAACTTGCCAGTCATGATTGGTATGCCGCGAAAGCATTCTACCAAAGCCTATTTCAGTGGCAGGCTGATGATATGCCCATGCCTGAGGGTCATTACACTATGTTGCAGTTAGCGGGTGATGACATTGCGGCTATGTATCAAATGCCCAAAGAGATGGAGAGTTTGCCAATCCATTGGCAGCTTTATTTTGCCGTTGATGATGTTGAGGCGACAATTAAAGCCATTAGGCTTGCGGGTGGACAAATTATTGCAGGCCCTCACTCTGTTGGTGATTCAGGGATTATAGCTGTGTGCCAAGATCCTGATGGCGCACGATTTTCAATCTGGCAGGCCATTAACCATATCGGCATTAAGCGCTCATTTGAGCCCAATACTTTGTGCTGGGTTGAATATATGTGCCGCGATCTGGCCACATCAACCGATTTTTATACCCAAGCGCTTGGCTTTGAGACTAACAGCCTTGATATGTCTTCAATGGGCATAGCTGATTACGTGCAATGGCTGGTGGATAAGCAAGCCATTGGCGGTATGATGCAAATGACGTCCGAGTGGGGTGATACCCCGCCCCATTGGATGCTGTATTTTAGTGTGCAAGATTGTGATGCTATGGCTCAAGATGCCGAAGCTCTAGGCGGGCGAATTTGTGTCCCGCCTACGGATATTCCGGATGTGGGTCGTTTTGCGGTGATTGATGATCCCCAAGGCGGCACTTTTTCAATTATTGCATTGACCGAGGTAGCGTCTGAAGTAGAATAATTGCTTGAAAGTTAAACTGTAAATCTAATCAAGGAAGACTTATGACACTCACAAAGGACGAAAAACTCGCGGTAATTCAAAAGAAAATGACCATGGTGGCAGTCATTGATTTTCCTGGCACGTTATTAATGGCGGCGGGTTTATATGGCTTGTTTGCAGGTTTTGATACAGCGGCTTATCCGATGCTGGCGAAGCCAATACTGCTGTTTGCTATGGTTGGAGTCGGAGGTTGTATTATGGTTTGGGGTCTTTTAAGGATGATGCAACTGGCACGAGAAAAGCAAGGCGTACTCAGTGAACCAAGCTAACAAGCTTATATTCAGCTTGTGGCTTTATAGATAAAAAGGCGCCTTAAGCGCCTTTTTTAGTGTTTATGAGTGACTTTGTAAACCTAGTTACTGAGTTTACGACCATAGATTAGTAAATAAATGGCTGGAATAACAAACAGCGATAGCAGCGGCGCAGTGACCATGCCACCAACCATAGGTGCGGCAATTTTCTGCATCACTTCGTTACCGGTTCCTGTGCCCCACATTATCGGCAGTAAGCCAAAAAATATGGTCGCAACTGTCATCGCTTTGGGGCGAATCCGCATTACAGCACCTTCAATCAATGCTTGGCGTAAATCATCTTTGCTATTGAGAGTGTCATGATGTTTTCGGTCTTTTATACTGTTGTTGAGATACACCTGCATCACCACGCCAAATTCAGCGGCGACACCCGCAAGGGCAATCATCCCCACAGATACCGCAACCGAAAAGTTGAAGTTCAGCAAATATAAAAACCAGGCACTGCCTACTAAGGCAAAGGGTAAACTCAGCATAATTACTGAAGCTTGAGCAAACGAGTTAAAGGTCAGCATCAGTAATATAAAAATAACTGCCAGCATTAGTGGAATGACTAACTCCATCTTGGCTTCAACACGCTGCATATATTCATATTGACCCGCAAAGCTGTAGCTATAACGTGCTGGCAAAGTGATTTGCTGGCCTAAGGCTATTTGCGCTTGCTCGATATATTCGCCGATAGAAATATCTTTAATATCGACAAACACCCATGAGATTAAACGGCCATTTTCACTGGCAAGCATGGGCGGTCCATCACTGATGGTGATGTCGGCTAAGACGCTTAATGGCAGGTATTTACCGGTTTTGGTTAATACCGGTAAATCTCTGAGCTTTTCGATGCTGTCACGTAACTCTCGTGGATAACGAATGTTAATTGGGTAACGTTCTTGACCTTGAATTGATTCCCCTATATTCATACCGCCGATGGCGATTTGCACCACATCTTGGATGTCACTTAGGGTCATACCATATCGAGCTGCATTTTTTAGTTTCGGCTCAATATCGATATAACGTCCACCACTACTTCGCTGCGCAAATGCTGATGTTGTGCCTGGCACTTGGCTCATTACCGCTTCGATTTCAGCGCCAATTTTTTCCAGTTCGGCCACATCTGAACCCGATATTTTAATGCCGACAGGTGTTCTAACCCCGGTGGACAGCATATCGATACGGGTTTTTATCGGCTGCACCCATGCGTTAGTCATGCCGGGCACTTTCACCGTTCTCTGTAATTCAGCAATAATAGATTCTAAGGTCACGCCTTCACGCCATTGAGCATGTGGTTTAAGCATGATGGTGGTTTCAAGCATGGTTAATGGTGCAGGATCGGTAGCGGTCATCGCGCGGCCCACTTTACCAAATACTCTTTTGACCTCTGGTACCGTTTTAATCAATCTATCGGTTTGCTGTAAAATTTCAGCGGCTTTACCTGCACTGACACTTGGCAGGGTTGTAGGCATATAAAGTAAATCACCTTCAGCGAGTTCTGGCATAAACTCAGAGCCCATCTTTGTCATCGGATAGTAAGCACTGGCTAAAATGACCAGCGCTAATAAGATGGTGAATTTAGGAAATTTTAATACCAGTTTGAGTAATGGCTGGTATATGGCAATCAAAAATCGACTGATGGGGTTTTTGCGTTCATCAGGGATATTACCGCGCACAAAATAACCCATTAATACTGGGATCAAGGTGATGGCCAGTATTGCAGAAGACGCCATAGCAAAGGTTTTAGTAAACGCCAGTGGGTGGAATAAACGGCCTTCTTGAGCTTCCAGTGCAAATACAGGAATAAAGCTTAAGGTGATGATTAGCAGGCTAAAGAATAGCGCAGGCCCTACTTCAACAGAGGCCTCTTTAATTAGTTGCCAGTGGGCTTCACCTTCGGGTGGTTTACCGTGCTCAGCCCGATATCGCTCTAAATGTTTATGGGCGTTTTCTACCATGACAATGGCGGCATCGACAACGGCGCCTATGGCAATGGCAATACCCCCTAAGCTCATGATGTTGGCATTAACCCCCATAAAATGCATGATAATGAAACTGCTTAATATAGATAACGGCAGGGTGATTATGGCAACGAGGGTTGAGCGAGCATGTAATAGAAATAGTAAGCAAACTAGGCCAACGACCAGCATCTCTTCCATCACTTTGTGCATCAGGTTATCCACAGAATTGAGGATAAGTTCTGAGCGATCGTAAGTGATAACTAACTCAACGCCTTCAGGTAAACCACTTTCAATTTGCTTAATCTTTTGTTTAACATTATTAATGGTTTCAAGGGCGTTCTCGCCATAGCGCATAACCACAATGCCGCCAACGACTTCGCCTTTACCATCAAGTTCAGCAATACCACGGCGGGCAGCAGGGCCTGTTCGCAGCTGCGCCACATCTTTCATTAATACTGGCGTGCCAGCATCAGATAACACCCCTAAAGGAATTTCGGCAAAATCTTCAATGTTTTGTCGATAACCCGATGAAGTAATCATGTACTCGGCTTCGGCCATTTCAATAACTGAACCACCGACAGAGCTATTAGAGCTTGCGAGCGCATTTTTAACCGTCATCAAATCGATTTGATAAAGGGCGAGTTTATGTGGGTCGACCACGATTTGATAAGATTGCTCCATGCCGCCAATCGTAGCAATTTCAGATACGCCTTCGACACTTTGTAATTCCAGTTTTAAAAACCAGTCTTGCAATGAACGCAGCTGGGCTAAATCGTGATTACCTTGTCTATCGACTAAGGCGTATTGAAATACCCAACCGACACCAGAAGCATCAGGCCCTAAAGTGGGGCTAACGCCCTCTGGAAGCTGATCTTGGGTTTGCGATAGGTATTCTAAAACTCGTGACCGAGCCCAGTAGATATCGGTATTATCTTCGAAAATGATATAGACGAATGAGTCGCCAAACATCGAAAACCCACGTACGGTTTTCGCCCCAGGTACAGCCAGCATCGCTGTGGATAATGGATAAGTAATTTGATCTTCGACTAACTGCGGTGCTTGACCTGGATATGAGGTCTTAACAATCACTTGCACATCAGATAAGTCCGGCAGGGCATCCAATGGGGTGGTGCGCATGGCTTGATAACCGATCACTGCAACCACTAAGGTGAGTAATAACACCATCGCACGTTGCTTTATCGAAGCACTGATTATTTTCTCTAGCATGAGAGTGCTCCTTAGTGGTTATGGGCTGCAGGCGCTTTATCTGCGCCGCTTAAACGTAACAAGCTACCTTGAATACTGGCTTCTGAATCAAGCAGGAACTGCCCTGAAACCACCACATGGTCGCCTTCATTGATGCCTTCAATGATCTCTGCTTTCCCTTGCGCAATGATGCCGACTTTTACAGGTACCGAAGTAAATCCGCTATCGTGACGCTGAACTACTACTCGATTTTCACGGCCGGTTAATATCAGTGCTTCTGTGGGAATAGTAATAATGTTGCGTTTAGGGCCGCCAAATAAAGACACATCCACTAAGGTTCCTGGTCGTAGGCTTGCATTTGGATTGGCTAATTTTACTCTGACACGCATGGCGCGAGTGACAGGGTCGAGTTCTGGATAGATATAATCAATGTCAGACTCAAGATCAAATAAGCCTTGGGCCGATGCAGTGACTTCTGCAGGACGGCCTTTTTCTAGCCAGCTTTGTTCATTTTCAAACACATCGGCAATGACCCAAACCGTGGATAAGTCGACTAATTCTATTAAGGCATTACCCGGTTGGATATACATGCCATCACGAATGTCCATTTGGCTGACAACCCCATCTTGTGGGGCATAAAAAGGCACTCTAAAAACAGTTTCGCCGCTGGTTTCTAATTGTTGAATAATTTTTGATGACACCCCTAAAAGCGCTAAACGTTGGCGGGCTTTACGCTCGAGAATGCCGCCACGTTGATTGTCTTGCTCCAAATAATCAAGCGCTTGTAAATAGTCATCTTGAGCATTAATAAGTTCAGGTGAATAAAGCTCATACATGAGCTGACCTTTTTTTATTTTTTGGCCAACATTATTAATATGCAGTTTTTCCACCCAACCAGTCACTCGAGCATGAACATGGGTAATGCTGTCTTCGTTATACTCAACGGTGCCGATGGTTTTAACCAGGCGCCATAGGGTATCTCTTTCAACTTGTTGAGTGCGCATGCCTAAAGCTTGCTGCATGCCGCCAGATACGCCAACCACGATTTCTTCTGTCGCAGCGCCCATGGTGACTTTTTCTAAATTCATACCACAAATAGGGCAAGTGCCTTGGGTGTCAGAAACAATATGCGGGTGCATTGGGCAGACATATTTAATGCTTGGCTCTGCATCCGAGGGTAATAGGCTTGGTTTAACAGTATTAAACACTTTATCTGCAGCACTCTGTGTGGGTTGCACTGCTAGGTTTTCTATCTGTTCATCTTGTGCATGCTGATGTTGGCTATGGTCGACTTCTTCCTCTTCTTCTTTAACCACTAACAACATATTGCACTTTGGGCAGCGGTCACCTTGTTTGTGGCTGCTAACTTCAGGGTGCATTGGGCAGATGTAGGTGGTTTCGGCGCTATGGTCTATGGCAGCCTCAGGGCTAACTTCTTCTAAGAACATATTGCATTTAGGACAAGTATCACCGGATTTATGACTAATAACTTCAGGGTGCATCGGGCATGAATAGCTGGTTTTTTCTGCATCATGCTGATGCTGGTGAGTCGAAATATGACTATGTGTTGCTGCTTGTTGAGCAGCGACTGGATTAGTGCATAACCCAGCTAGAAAACCCGCAATGGTGATCAATAAAATAGCGTGTTTCATCATAACCTCAAAATACGGCTGGCAAATAAAGCGAACCGTTTATAAAAACTGTAAATACTAGCAAGTATAGGTGTTTAGCTATGGCACAGAGGACAGTGCTAGGCTAAAAATATTCTGTCAGTAATTTAACTAATCGGAGGTCGAAATTCTGGAAGGGTTTTATGGAAGAAAAAGTGTGGCACTGCAGTGGCATCAGCCTTGCTGTTGACTGCTTTTGCGAGAAGGATATCAAATGTGAGCAAATGCCCTGTCATCGAGATAGTAATGCAGTGACCACAATCGATAGCGCAGCCATTTTTGCTGTCACAACAGCTTTGATCAGCTTTTTTCGATTGGAGCATTGAGCCATCGTCACAACAATGAGTCGTTTTTTGCGGGGCTTGTTCAGTCATAGATGAATGACAATTAGGGGTATCGGCACTGCTGTGTTGCTTCAGATTTGCTTGGGATGTTTTGTCGTTAGGCATTAACATCTCTGCTGATGAGCGCATGAGAGGGTTAGCGACCATAGCGTAACCATTAGTTATCAACCCTTGGCCTAAAATGGCAAAGAGGGTGATAAAAACGATTATTTGGTGCGTTAACTTAGTGCTCATGCTTTTCCAAAGTGTGTAGCCATCAATAACAATTAAATAGCGCAATAATCTAGTGATAAATCAAGAATCAAAGCTAAATTAAGTTGCTGATGATCTGGCTTAATATAACCCGAAACAATACCCGCAGCAATAAACAGCTTCAGAATATTTATACTCGCTCAAACTAACTAGTGGCAGAGGCTATAATGATTCTATAGCGCAATAAACCTGATTTTTTTACAGTATATTGCAAAGGTAGGTTAATTGTCATTTTTGTGAAGGCTACTTTGCGATTTTGCTATAGCTGTATTAAGTTTAAAGGAGTCAAATTAATTATCATTGAGCCTCAATAGTTAGATCTTGATCTCATTTTGAGCATATACTGGTAACTTATTAATTAAAACATGTTCTTAATTCGTTTTTTTATGGGCAAAACAACCTAGAATAGATTTACTATTTTTAGAACTTAAAATTTATATTTTAGAGTTTAAAAATTATAAATTATAAAACTGTTAACTGGAGATGTCCGATGAACTGGCGTGCACTATTTAAACCGAGCGCAAAATATTCTATTATCGCACTGATTGTAGTGGGTATTATTTTGGGTGTAGTGGGCTATTTCGCCACTCAACAAACTTTACATGCAACAAGTTCAGATGAATTCTGTATGAGTTGTCATAGCAATCACTCATTGAAAGATGAAGTACTAGCTTCAGCACATGGCGGCGGTAGCGCTGGCGTGACTGTTCAATGTCAAGATTGTCACCTTCCACACGGCCCAGTTGATTACTTGGTTAAAAAGATTATCGTATCTAAAGATTTATACGGTTTCGTAACTATTGATGGTTTCAACACTCAAGCTTGGTTAGATGAGAACCGTAAAGAACAAGCAGATATCGCACTTAAGTACTTCCAAGCAACAGATTCTGCTAACTGCCAACATTGTCATACGCGCATCTATGAAAACCAGCCTGAGACTATGAAGAAAATGGCTGTCAGAATGCATGAGCGTAACGCTAAGCAAGAAGGCGACAAGAGAAAGACTTGTGTAGATTGTCATAAAGGTGTTGCTCACCCTTACCCTAAAAAGTAAGTGACGATTCATAATCAGGAGTGATGACCTGATTAAGAAAAAACCTCGCCTAGGCGAGGTTTTTTTATGGCTGAATTTCTTTAAATCTAACGGCTACTCGGCTTTATCAAGCTCTAGTACTTTTTGTCGGTATTCAAGTAAACCGAAAACACCAAAAAAATACACTTTAAGATAATCAACAAAAGATAACTTAAGTAAGCTGCTAAACATGGTGTTGAAAATAAGTAATTGGAAAAAATGCATTATTACAGTGATAAAAAATAAGATATTCAACACTATGCTGACTTGGCCTTCAAACGGCATAAATAAGTTATAAAACATCACTAACCACATGATTAAAGTTAAACTTTTACCACCGATAATAAAAAATTTCATGGGTATCCTCTATTAGATTTGTTGCTTGTTTGAAATGCTATTCATCAAGCTGATATTGAAATAAGCGATAGGTTACCTGACCGGCATTTTTTTGCTTGAGCTCAACCCAATGGTTTGGGATCGCTAGCTGGGTTAAATCTGATTCAGTTTCTAGGTAAATTAATGCATTCTCATTTAACCAGTTATGCTCAGCTAATAACGCCATAGTGGTATTGGCCAGCCCTTTACGAAATGGTGGGTCAACAAACACAATATCAAAGCCTTTATCGTTATTCAGACCTTGTTTTAGCAATGCCAGACTGTCGCCACTGATGACATCGGCATTGTCACATTTTAAGGTTTGTAAGTTTTGCTTTAACTGTTTGGCCGCATTGCTCTGCAGTTCGCAAATACGTGCATAGCTGGCGTAACGTGATAAAGCTTCCAGACTTAGGGCGCCACTGCCTGCAAAACAATCTAATACCCTTGCACCTCTGATATCGCTAGCAAGCCAATTAAACAAGGTTTCACGGACGCGATCAGTGGTTGGTCGTAACCCTTCTAAATCATGAATAGGTAGCTTTCGTGAACGCCATTGCCCTGAAATGATCCTGACTTGGCCGCTTGCGGACTTATTTTTGGACATTTTGCCCTCGTGATTTTGCCTGAACAAAGAAAGTGGTAGACTATGCAACCAATTAGAATACTCGATATTTTATACCAAACTGCTGTTTAAAGGTGAGGATTCCTTTTAACAAGTTTAGTATTAATGACTCGAGAAAACTTCTCCGAATTTTATCGCTCATTTAGCATTGGTAGTAGACATGGCAAAGAAAGGTTTTTTTTCGTGGTTTCGTAAAGACAAAACCAAAGAGCAAGAGCGTGTTGCACAAGAGCAACGTATCGCAGAAGAGCAAGCTGCAGAGGCTTTGGCAAAAGAACAGGCCATTGCTGCTGAAGAAGCGGAGCGATTAGCTGAACAAGAACGCGCCGCAGAAGCTGAACGTATAGCCGAGCAAGAGCGCTTAGCTGAAGAGTTACGTCTTGCAGAAGCCGAACAGGCGCGTATTGCAGCAGAGGCAGAGCGTATAGCCGAGCAAGAGCGCTTAGCTGAAGAGTTACGTCTTGCAGAAGCCGAACAGGCACGTATTGCAGCAGAGGCAGAACGTATAGCTGAGCAAGAGCGCTTAGCTGAAGAGTTACGTCTTGCAGAAGCCGAACAGGCAGGTATTGCAGCAGAGGCTGAACATGCCGCCGAGCAACAGCGCTTAGCTGAAGAGTTACGTCTTGCTGAAGCGGAAGAAGAGCGTATTGCTGCAGAAGCAGAACATGTTGCAGAGCAACAGCGTTTAATTGAAGAGCGAAGCCTAGCAGAAGCCGAAGAAGCACACCTTGCAGCTAAAGCTGAACGTGAAGCCGAGCAACAACGTTTAGCGGTTGAGCAGCAGAAATTAGCTGAAGAGCAACGCCTTGTCGAAGCAGAAGAGGCGCGTATTACAGCAGAAGCTGAACGTGTAGCAGAGCTGCAACGTTTGGAGGCAGAAAAACAAAGGTTAGCAGAAGAGCGAAGCCTTGCTGAGGCTGAAGAACAAGCTCGTCTAGCTGCAGAAGCCGAAGCAGCGCGTATTGCACTAGAAGCTGAACGTGCAGCAGAGCAGCAACGTCTTGCTGACCAAGAACAAGCTCGATTGGCAGCAGAAGCCGAAGCGGCGCGTATTGCATTAGAAGCTGAACGTGCAGCAGAGCAGCAGCGTCTTGCTGACCAAGAACAAGCTCGATTGGCAGCAGAAGCCGAAGCGGCGCGTATTGCACTAGAAGCTGAACGTGCAGCAGAGCAGCAGCGTCTTGCTGACCAAGAGCAAGCTCGATTGGCAGCAGAAGCCGAAGCGGCGCGTATTGCATTAGAAGCTGAACGTGCAGCAGAGCAGCAACGTCTTGCTGACGAAGAACAAGCTCGATTGGCAGCAGAAGCCGAAGCGGCAGACGTTGAGCAAGAGCAAGTGGATGAGCCTCAGGCTAAACCGGTAAAAGAGGGCTTATTTGCCCGCTTAAAGCGTGGATTACTGCGAACCAGTGAAAACATTGGTAGCGGCTTTATGGGGATCTTCCGCGGTAAAAAAATTGACGATGACTTATTCGAAGAACTCGAAGAGCAATTATTGATTGCCGATGTGGGCGTCGAAACCACCACTCGCCTGATTGATAATTTGACCTCACAAGCATCACGTAAGCAACTTAAAGATGCCGAAGCGCTATATGATTTATTACGAGACGAATTACAAACTATTCTCGATCCAGTGGCAGTCCCTTTAGTGCCTGAAAATGCAGACGGCCCATTTGTTATTTTAATGGTCGGCGTCAATGGCGTGGGTAAAACTACCACCATTGGTAAATTAGCAAAACAGTATCAAAAACAAGGCAAATCTGTCATGTTAGCGGCTGGTGATACCTTCCGTGCAGCAGCCGTTGAGCAATTACAGGTTTGGGGACAACGTAATGACATCCCAGTGATTGCCCAACATACCGGCGCAGACAGTGCCTCGGTATTATTTGATGCATTACAAGCTGCCAAAGCGCGTAATGTTGACGTACTGATTGCCGATACGGCAGGGCGTTTACAAAATAAGAGTCATTTGATGGAAGAGCTGAAAAAAGTTGTTCGCGTCATGAAAAAATTAGACCCTAATGCGCCTCACGAGGTGATGCTAACGCTAGATGCAAGTACCGGGCAAAATGCCATTAGCCAGGCGCAGTTATTCCAAGAAGCCGTTGGGGTAACGGGGATCACCATTAGTAAATTAGATGGTACTGCAAAAGGTGGGGTTATTTTCGCCATTGCTGATAAGTTTAATATTCCGATCCGACACATAGGTGTTGGTGAGCAAATTGATGACTTACGTACTTTTAATTCCAGCGATTTCATCGAAGCATTATTTAGTCAGGAAAAGGCAGAATAGTCATTTATGATCCAGTTTGAGCAAGTCAGTAAGATTTATCCGGGTGGCCAAAAAGCACTCTCAGAAGTTAATTTTCACCTCCAACAAGGGGAAATGGCCTTTTTAACCGGACATTCTGGCGCAGGTAAAAGTACCTTGCTCAAATTGATCACTGTGATTGAGCGAGCCAGTGCCGGTAAAGTATCGATTAATGGTCATGATATTGCCAAGTTAGGGAAAAAGCATGTGCCGTATTTACGTCGCAATATCGGCATGATTTTTCAAAACCACCACTTATTAATGGATAAAAGCGTATTTGATAATATTGCGCTGCCATTAGTGATTGAAGGCTTCTCCCACGGCGAGATCCGCAAAAGAGTTGCTGGCGCACTCGACATGGTGGGGCTGTATGGCAAAGAGCGTCATTTACCCATCATGCTATCTGGCGGTGAGCAACAACGTGTTGGTATTGCCCGCGCCATTGTCAACAAACCGCCTTTATTACTGGCCGATGAACCCACAGGTAACTTAGATCCTAAGTTATCGATGGATATCTTAAGATTATTCGAAACCTTCCATGATTCTGGCACTAGCGTGCTGATTGCCACCCATGACTTAGGCTTGATTGCCCGGATGAAATACCGCACCTTAACCCTGCGTCAGGGCAAAATGCTTGGCAATGACGAGCTCTATTCTGCGACCACAGAAGGGCAAGTATAATGACCAGAAAAGTTAAAATTACCGCCAGTAAGCTGCCTTTTACGGGTCGAGTAGTGATGTTTTTTGTGCGCCACATTCAGCAAGCAATGGCGAGTGTGGGCGAGCTGTGGCGCAACCCGGTGTCCTCTGTGATGACCATGGCGGTACTTGGGGTGAGCTTAAGCTTACCTGCAGCTTTGCAAGTACTGGTTAAAAATGCCGAGAACATCACCCAGTCATGGAATAATGCTGCTGAAATATCGTTATTTATTAACGAAGGCCGCAGTGAGCAATCTATTCAAAATTTAATCCGCCGTATTAATGTATACGCTGAAGTTGATGCGGTTGACTATATAAACCGCGAGCAAGCGCTAGAAGAGTTTCAGCGCTTATCAGGCTTTGGCGAAGCATTATCTTACCTTGATAGTAACCCGTTGCCAGCCGTGGTGGTGGTAACACCTTTGGCGCGTCACTCGAGCCCTGAAGGGGCAAGACAACTATTAGTAAAGCTTGAGCGTGAGCCTGAAGTGAGCTTTGGCCGTTTAGATATTGAATGGCTTGAGCGCCTGCAAGCCATGGTCAGGTTAATTGAGCGCACGGTACTCGCCATTGCTGCGTTACTGGTATTAGCAGTGGTGTTAGTGATTGGCAATACTATTCGCTTAGCCATTATGAATCGCCGTACTGAAATTGAAGTCATGAAACTGGTCGGCGCCACAGAGTCTTTTATTCAACGGCCGTTTCTTTATACCGGTATTTGGTATGGGGTGATTGGCGGCGTGTTAGCTTGGGTTATTATCAATTTATTAGTCTGGTATCTTGATTCTGCTTTAGCTGAGTTGTTAGGTCTTTATGGTAGCCAGTTGCAAATTCAAGCCTTGAGTTTCTCTGAGCTAATTAAGTTAGTGCTACTTGCCTCGTTTTTAGGCTGGCTAGGTTCATACTTATCGGTAAGGCAGCATTTACGTGCCATTGAACCTTCTTAGGGCTTGGTTGGTATCATTTAATAGCTAAATTGATCGCGTAATAGCTAAGTTGATCGCGGCTTTGATGAATTTTTATTAACTTGTAATCGATGTGTTTTCAGTCGAGTATAAATTAGCACAAAAAATGTGCACCAACTAATCTGGTCGCCATGTTGACATATGTCGCCATATCATAGATAGTTCACAAGCTATTGCCGCCAGCTAGCTGTATAATGAGCAATAGACCGTTTTAATGTTGTTAATGTAGGAGCGCCAATGGCCTTTCAATCGCAATCTATGTCACTTACTGTCCCTAGAGGTAGTAGCAGCTTAGAAGCTTATATGCAGTCAGTCACAGGCATCGAAATGCTTGGGGCCGAAGAAGAGCATGAGTTAGCCAAGCGTTTGCAAGAAACTGGCGATCTACAAGCGGCAAAAAAACTGATTATGTCGCACCTGCGCTTTGTAGTGCATGTGGCTAAAGGTTATTCAGGATATGGTTTGCCACAGGCGGACCTTATTCAAGAAGGCAACATTGGTTTGATGAAAGCGGTAAAACGTTTTGATCCTGGTGTTGGTGTGCGCTTGGTGTCTTTTGCTGTGCATTGGATTAAAGCTGAAATTCATGAATACGTGCTTAAAAACTGGCGTATTGTGAAAGTTGCCACCACCAAAGCGCAACGTAAATTATTCTTCAACATTCGTAAAACCAAAAAGCGTTTAGGCTGGTTTAGTGATGAAGAAGTCGGCATGGTTGCCGAAAACCTTGGGGTGTCTAAAAAAGACGTCACTGAGATGGAGTCGCGTATGGCGGCTCAAGATCCTGCATTTGATTTAGCCAGCGACAATGATGATGACAGCGGTGTGGATTTTGCCCCAGTTCATTATTTAGAAGATCATTCTTCCGATGTTGCACTTGAAGTTGAAAATCAAAATTGGGAGTCAGACTCTCAAGCGCGTTTATTCTCGGCAATTAAAACCCTTGATGAACGTAGCCAACATATTTTAAGAGCGCGTTGGTTAGATGATGACAAGACAACACTACAAGAATTAGCCGCTACTTACCAAGTGTCTGCAGAGCGCATTAGACAGCTTGAAAAGAATGCCATGACCAAGCTTAAATCTTGTATGGAAATCTAACTTAGCCTCGGGTTGATTCACTTCAATCTCGCTAAAAACTAAAACCTGCTACGGCAGGTTTTTTTGTGGCTAAAAATTAGCTTTCAACTAAAGCTGTTATTAGCTGAAAGCCGTGATAAAACAGCCTAAAGTGAGTCGAGGTTATATTGGCTCTTAACCGCAGCAATGATCTGTTTGCGAGGTATTTTTAAACTGGCGGACTCAATATTATCGGGCCAAGGGTAATAGTGACGCGGGCGCTTAAAGCGAGCGATAAACTTTAATAGCAGTGCTTCAATGCTGCCAATAACCTCGGTTGTTAGCTGGGCTTGGGGAGCTTTAAATTGAATAATTGCTGCTGGTAGCAAGCTAAATTTAGCATCATATTGGCCAAACACAATGGCCTGAGCGATATCAGGGTGAGCCCTTAAGGCGGCTTCAATTTCTTCTGGGTGAATATTTTCACCACCACAGATAAACATATTGTCTACGCGGCCCAGTAAATGTAACTGA
The DNA here is from genome assembly GCF_030547195.1 of Shewanella sp. 6_MG-2023. Taxonomy (NCBI): domain Bacteria; kingdom Pseudomonadati; phylum Pseudomonadota; class Gammaproteobacteria; order Alteromonadales; family Shewanellaceae; genus Shewanella; species Shewanella sp. 6_MG-2023. The sequence continues at coordinate 28,187 of NZ_JAUOQU010000006.1, forward strand.
CCTTGGTCATCAAATTGGCCTTGGTCATTAGTGCAAAACCAACCGTTCTCATCAACAGGACGCTCAAGTATGGGCTCTGCTCGCTGCTGTGAAGCGCTTAGGGTGTGATCAGGGCTTGCTTGTAAATAGCCTAAAAATAAACATGGGCCTTTGACCCAAATTACCCCATCAACTAGCTTTAATTGCCGCTGTGGCAGCGCTGTGCCTAAATGATTAGCGCTATTAATGGCCGCGGTAGTGATTTGTGAGCTCATCTCTGACATGCCGTAACTGCAAAAAGCGCTGATGTGTAACTGAGCTAGCTGTTTAACCAGTAGCAGATCGATCGCGCCGCCACCGAGCAATAAGGCTTTTACATGTTTAAGTACTGTCGCATCAGTGTCTAAAATCTGGCTTAGCTGGGCAGATACTAACGATAAGTGGCTTAATGGCGTTTGGGCTAATTGCTTAACAAGAGGCTGCTCGGTACTGAGTACTATGGTGGCAGCGGCGATGGCGCAGCGATTAACAATGGCGAGGCCGCCAATATGAAATAGCGGTAATGATAATAACCAGCTATCCCCTTTATCTAGGTTGATATTTTCAGCTGAGCCTTTGGCGCTAGCAATATGATTACTAAGGCTATGAACCACTCCTTTTGGGGTGCCACTTGATCCAGAGGTCAGAATAACATTCACTGGCTGGCTAGCGTCGATAGCGAAGGGCCTGAGTGGCTTACTGGTATTTAGGTTAAGCTTAAATGTCACCTCAGTTGTGATAGGTTGCGGCTGTGCCTGTGTGGCTAATACTGATGCTAATTGCGGTGTTAAATCAGCCTCAGACCAATAGTAATTGATGTTAAAGCGCAGGCATAGTTGGCTTATTTGCGCAGCAGGAAAACGGGGTGATATCGGAAAAAATAATGCCCCTAAATCAATACAGGCCCAATACAGGCAAATCATTTCCAGATTATTACGACTAATGCAGGCCAGTCGATGATTTTTTGCAACCCCTTGGCCGCTAAGTTGCTGCGCCAATGCTAATACCAGCTGACTTAACTGAGCATAGCTAATGGCGGTTTGGGTATCGTTACTCGCAGTTGATGCACTGGCGGTTTTATTGAAACCCGCTGTGAGCTCAGCGGCGCTATTCGGTAAGATGATTGCCACTGCATTTGGATGTTCAATAGCAGTTTGGTGCAGCGGCGATATCATGTTATTCATATTAATGCTCGCTATCGGCAATAAGGGTCGATGCTTGATTGAGATCAGCGTCTTGATTGATCGTCGCTTCAGAAATCGTTTCGCGCTGCAGTAGCACGCAAACCGCTTTATTCAGTTGGCCTTGCTTATCAATAAGCGGTTCACTAAAGCTTGATAGGGTATCGAGTCCTGGGGTTTCATCTGGAGTCAGCATATAGCTTAATTTAGCCAAGTCATTAATCCCAAGGTTTGCCTCTAAACTTGAGCTTAAAATGCAGCGCACGCCATGGCTATTGGCCGTGGTAATTAACCCTGTTAATTGATTAATGCTGCCTATGATGGTGGGTTTAATTACCAGCGCGGTTAGACCTTCAAGCATGTCAAATTGATACTTGCTGTCGTTTAAGCTTTCATCTAAAGCAAAAGGAATTTTAAGGGCTTGGTAAACCTGTTGGTTTTCTGCTGGGGTTTTACATGGCTCTTCAATATATTCAATGGCCGCTTTAGGCAAACACGCTAGAAACTCAATGGCTTGCTCAGGTGTAAAGCCTTGGTTGGCATCTAAACGGAGTTTAAGCTTTGGATTAAGCTCAAGTATTTGATGAATATATTTTATTTCCTGCTCGATACTGGCTTGGGCGACTTTCACTTTAACTGAGTAGCTGCGTTTATCTAATTGGGCCAGTTTTGCTCGTAACTTATTGAGATCTGAGTCTGGTTGATAATAGAAAAGGCCAATTTTACTTTGCATTGATTGAGCATAATCATATTGGGGATGATCAAACCCGCCATCAAGCTTAAGGGCTAATAAACTTAAGCCAAATGCAGCGGATGGATAAAGCTCAGCAGATGCCAATATCTCATTAATTTGAGTAAGGCTACTGCCTATTAAGCGTGGTAATAGGGTGGTGAGTTGTTCGATAACTGCGTCAAGTGATTCATGACTAAAACCGCTGAGCGCCACGCCTTCAATGTCAGTGCCAGACAGTGGCGCTATTTCAACAAAGCTTTGTTGGCCGCTAGTTAGACTTGCTGCAATGACTAAGCCGTGGCGGATATCAATACGTTGTTTAGCTACGGGTAAATGGGGCGCCAAGTTAATTTGATAACGATATAACTCAAGCTGACTAATACGTGGGGCATTCATTAAAACCTGGTTATTATTACTGTTAGCGGTTGCCATGAATGATGTCCTTAAGGGGTTAAAAGTTGGATGATCCTAGCGGCAAACATCTTAGGTTGCGCTTTATGGATATTGTGACCGCAATGAGAAATGGTGACTGTGTTAAGTTGCAGTTTTTGCTGCCACTGCTGGGCAAGTTGACTGAACTTACTGTCTTGTTCTCCCACTAACAGGTAGGCGGGGCAGTGTAATTGCTTCAGCACTTTTTCGCCATTTTGTTGTAACCCTAGCGAGGTACTTTTAAAACAGTGCAGCAGCGCTTGGGGATTGTTTTTACTGCGAATCGCAATCAGGTTTTTTCTCGCGTCCGTGGTTAAATTAGCAAATACTGGCTGTTGATACCATTGCTCGAGAAAGTCTCTAATAGGTTCGACGGCGAGCTTATCGGCCCACTTTTGATCGTGCTTGAGGCGTGCTTGTTTGTCGCGGCTGCTGGTTAAGCCTAAGTGCGCTGACTCCAGCAATAAACTTAATACTGCTTTGGGGTAAAGCTTGGCAATGTGCAGTGCAATACGGCCACCTAATGAATAACCTAACAAATGAAATTGGCTATAACCGAGCTGGATGACTTTATCGACAATAGACTGCGCCGCCGTTTCAAAGCCTGGGGTTGGCAATTCTAGCTGATTGTCACCATGGCCTGGTAAGTCGATACAGATACAGTGAAAGTGCTGACTTAAAATCTGTAAGCTTGCTTGCCAGTCTTCTTTTGACCCCAAAAAACCATGCAATAATACCAGTGCTGGTAAATTGGTGTCGCCAAAACGATTAATTATTGGCATTAGTGCTGCCTCACCCATTGTCCGATGAGTTTAATCTGATCGCTGGCCTGAGTTGGGCTGACATTCACTTCAATGACTGAGGTGCCTGCATATCCCATCGCATCGGCGTAGGCTTCATTAAAACTCGTTAAACTATCCACTTGATTATAGGCCAGACCAAACATGGCTGCTGCGTAGCCAAATTCTAAGCCATGGCTTAAGCGGTAATATTGCTCTCGAACGGCATCATTGGGTACCGGCAGCAGGTTAAAGATATTACCGCCGTCATTGTTTAAAATCACAATCACAAACGGGCTGTTAACGTGTTTGGTCATCGCCAGTGAGTTTAAGTCGTGCAAACTGGAAATATCCCCAATAAGCAAGGTGGTAGGCTGATTATTGGCTAATGCCACCCCAGTTGCGGTAGCGATTAAGCCATCAATACCCGATGCGCCGCGGTTAGTATAAATATCGGGTAGCTCGCAAATGATTGGTGCATACATATCGTATAAGCGTATTGGCAAGCTATTACCAATAAACCATTGATGTGATGCGCTATGCTGCTGAGCGATATGCCGAACCACTTGCGGCTCACCAAAACTACTTTGATCAATATGCTGCGTCAGTAATGCTTCAATGTTTTGATTGTGCTCAACTAAGCTTAACGCCCAATTAGCTGCAGAGGAGCGAGGCCAATTGTTATTGCACATGGCAGTGATACTGGCTTGCCAAATTCGTTTTGATTGATGGTTTGGATCCAGTCGTTGCTGGTTTGCTAATACCTGCCAATAGCTATGCCATTGATGATTAGCAATAAAGCTGATTAAACGCTTAGAGATAAAGCGGCCACCAAACACCAAAATGCGGTCAGCTTGTTCAATAAATTTACTGGCTTTAGGATTTAGCAGCAGTTGATCGATATGGCCAATAACACTGGGGTGCTGCCTCAGTTGTGATTGCGCGTCGGCGACTATTGGCCAACCCAGTTTTTGAGATAATTCAATAATTTGCTTTGGGTTTTCTTGGGGGGATAAGGTTCCCGCCACAATGATCCCTTTGCCGTGTGCAAAACGCATCATAGTGTCTTGGCTAGGCAGATTGGTTTGAGCTAACTGGCCGTAATCCGTGTAAGGGTGAGAGTGGTTTAACCATGGCGTAATTGGCGTTACATAATCACTCATTGATTGGGCTAATTGCCCTAGGCTTTGAAGCTCTGTGGGATACAGAGGCTCTCGGTACATGCAATTGACATGTACTGGCTGGGTTAAATTTGCCACTGCTTCATCAATGGTGGTGAGCAAGGTATTAGGGCTGATGGCAAGATCCGGCGTCGGTAAATTCACTTGCTTAGCGTAATCAGCAAAAATGGCGGGCTGATTAATGGCTTGGTTAGCGCCGCAGCCAATGAGTTCAGGCGGCCTGTCGCCAGTTAAAATAATCAGCGGCACCTGAGTAAGCCAAGCTTCAATAATGGCGGGATACAGATTCGCCACCGCAGTGCCAGAAGTGGTGATGATGGCCACCGGGCTGTGACTGGCTTTAGCTAAGCCCAGCGCCATGAAACCCAGCCCACGTTCGTCAAAATGAAGGTGAGATTGCAAGCTTGACTGCGCCGCTGCGGCTAAGGTTAATGGGGTTGAGCGAGAGCCTGGCGCCATACAAACATGTTTAACACCCAGTCTGGCTAACTCTTCTAAAATGAGTGCGCCCCAAAGTAAATTGATGTCAGATGTCGGCTGTGATTGCATGTTGATAAACCTAATAGAAAACCAGTTACTAAGAAGTGTAACGCTATCAAGCTGCTATATCTAAGATTTCGGTTGGAAAATTATAAAAAGCTAGCTTGATAAGCTAAAAATAGCGCCAGTAAAGGGGAACAGATAAATTGCTACAATTCAAGCTAGCGACTTTGATTTAACCTAATAGCCTAATTACTGGGCTGGTTATTAATCCATTCACTCATCACCACGTGGGTTTTGATTTTAACGATATCGGCTTGGGCATCAATGTATTCCCGAATTTGATGTAAGCGCTTCATTGATGGGGCATTCACATACACTAATAAATCCATTTCGCCGGTAATGCCTTGGCACGTGATCACTTCAGGAATCGCGTGAAAAACATGGACTACATCAGCGCAATTAGCGCGTTCATGCTGGATTTCGAAATACGCTGAAACGCCTTCTTTTTGTGACTCGCTCAATAGCACTTGATAACCACGGATCACGCCGGTTTGTTCTAGCTTTTTGATGCGTTCAGTGACTGCGCTGCGAGATAAACTCACTTGCTCAGCAATATTTGAAATGCTTTGGCGGGCATTAAGGCGTAATGCGTTAATGATTAATTGATCGAACTTGTCCAAGGCTAACCCTCATTATGTTGGTTATTGAGCTAAATGCCGTCATTTTGTCGGTTTGTTCGGTGATCTTGCAGGTGATATGCTGCAGTTTGACAAGCGCTATCAGCTTATACTCTTACTAAATATCACTATAGATAAAGACAATGAATCAAATTACAGCAAGCATAGGGCGCTGGCAAGGCGCAGGACTGATGGCCACCACTTTGCTGGGCACTGGGGTATTTATATTGCCACAGATGACCATAGAGGTGGCTGGGAGTGGCGCTTTACTGGCGTGGATTATACTCACAGTCGCCATATTGCCGGTGGCAGTGGTATTTGGCTTGCTGGCAAGTCGCTTCCCCCATGCCGCAGGGCCAGCTTATTTTATTGAAAAAGCCTTTGGTATCACAGCAGGGCGCACCATAGGGCTGATTTTTTTATTAGTGATCCCCATTGGCGCCCCCGCAGCCATTTTAATGACCTTTCAATTTATGGATGCGCTGGTTGCTATAACAGGTTGGGGGCAATTGGCCGCCGAAATCGCCATTGTTGCTGTGTTATTGCTGCTTAATTATCGCGGCATTCAAGTGTCTGCCAAATTACAGTTTGGGCTAACACTGGCCATTGTGGCTGTAGTGACTGTGCTATTTGGCAGCAGCGGCGCCAACCTTGGGCAATTAACCTCGCTCTCTGCAGTCGCTAAACCAGAAGCGGCGAGCGTGATGTTAGCCATGGGCATCGGTTTTTGGAGCTTTTTAGGCATAGAAGCCATGACCCATTTAGCCAATGACTTTCGCGACCCGAAAAAAGATATGTTACCAGCAATGATGTTAGGCACTGTGTTGGTGGGGATTATTTATCTGGTGTGCACCTTGTTGTTATTAATTGTGCCAGCTGAAGCTGAGGGCCTTGCAATGGTGCATGCTTTTAATCAGCTATTGAGCGGTTTGGGTGTGCCTGCCATTGGGGCGCAAGTTATCGGTGTATTAGGCATAGCAAGTGGCTTGGCAACGGTAAATGTATATTGTGCCAGTGCAGCGCGGCTACTTTGGAGTTTTAGCCAGCAAGGAATATTGCCCAAGTATTTTGAAAAATTGAACTTATACGGCGTACCTTTGCGGGCATTGGTGACCATTTTAGTGACTATGGTGATGGTTATTGTACTGACATTTATCACTGAGCAGAAACTTGAAGATCTGATTGCCTGGAGTAATGGGGTGTTTGTGATTATCTATTTATTAACCATGTTGTCAGCGGCAAAGTTACTCAGTAAAGCTTACTTACCTTTGGTGGTGGCCGGCTGTGTATTTTGTATTGGAGTGGGCTACGCACTCGCTGAGAATATGTGGTATTCGTGCATCTTAGTGCTGACCGTTGCGCCCTTCATCTATTGGCAGAAAAATCATTTAACTCGTAAGGCGCTAATAAGTGATTAGCTATAAGAGCTTAATTTTGTGAGGCTACCTCGACGCGAGTTAGGCCCTCAAAGAGCCCTTAACGTTGCTCCATGGCGATATTACGCATTTGAATAACTTCACTGTGCTTTAAATGCAGCAAATCTGCGGTGCGGCGAATGATTTGATCTTCATTGCGGCACAGTTTGCCGTCGGAGTAGGCAAGCTTCCACATCCCCAGTAACAGTTTTTGTTTTTGGGCGATGGAGCATTGGGCGTTTATTTCAGCGGTAAACTCGTACAATGAGGTGGCATTGCCTTGAATCAATTTGGCTTCAGCGATGAGCTCATCAGCGGCTTGCAGAGTTAAACCGAGATTCTTAGTGAGCATAGCTGGCAACATGGCCACCTCTTGCTCATCAAGGGTTTCATCTGCGTACATGACTTCAAGTAATAAACTGGCAGCAGCGAGATTAAGCTGACGCGCTTGATCTTCTGGGGTGGTCGCTTGGGTATGGGATTGTAAGAACTGTTTTAATTTAGCAATCATATTGCCTCCAATAAACAAAACGATGTATGCAGCTGTGTCAGCCTATGTGATGACTTTAGCTTAACAGAGACAATAATGCCGAGCGAATGGCTCGGCATTAATTAAAATTAATCCATTAACGATACCGCAAATGTTACATGATTGAACCAAGGCCTTTCATCAACATATCAACTGTGCCTTCAGAGCCGTTGCTTTCTAGATAAGACTTGGCAATATCGACCATAGGCGCCACGTATTCTTTTTTAATTCCAAGTGCTTCAAAGGTGTCATATACCATGCTCGCGCCTTCAAGTGACTTACCAATATCACCAGCTTGAGACAATAACCCTGTCATACCTGAATCTGAAGATAGTGCTGGCACTGCTGCCAATAGCGCATCAGTACCGGGAATGCTATCTGAAATTTGGCTAAAGTCTGAATCGCCCAAGTTAGATTGCGCTAAGCTTAGCAATGCCCCTAAACCACCTTCAGCTTGCTGCTGGTTTAACCCCAGCTGTGACATGACATTACCAACTAAATCAGTTGATTGTGCATCAGCAACCGCTTCAGTAGCGGCGACGGTTTCAACTTTTTCTTCATCACTACCAAAAATGTTATCTAACCATCCAGCTTGAGCGGGTGTGGTGACTGCAAATGCGGTTAATAAAAGGCTTACTGCGGGAGTCATTTTCATTGTGGCCGTCCTGTAGGTAATAATAATTGGATACTTTGGTTAACATTGTAACGCTATTAACAAAGTTGTGACAATTGATTTAGGGAACTTCAGTCTAATGACGATATCAATTGTGCAAAAAACTGCTTTTTTCGGTATCCTTAGCAGTATATTTATCTTTTTTTGATTATTGGAACCCCCATGTCATTGTCTGCAATTTTGACTGAAGCATATAATTTCTTTCGTAACCACATTGTACAATTAGCATCATTAACAGTACCGTTGCTGCTACTCCAAGTCGTGATCCAATTATGGTTAGGCAGTGAACTGGCAGCCCAAGCAGAAGTAGAAGTACCACAATTTGGTGCAATGCATGGCGCTGCGATGATGGCGTTATTGCTGATTTTTTCACTGTTGATTTCGGCGCTAACCTTGTACCTAGAGGTGCGATCTCGTGGTCATGAAGTGACCCCTGGGATGATATTGAAAAACAGCTTCACTTTCGTGCCGCCGCTATTATTAGCTGGGGTGTTTTCTGGTTTAGCTATTTTAGCGCCGGTAATGCTGTTTGCTGTGTTTGGGCCGTTTTGGGTTGTCGGTTTGGCGATAAGCTTCTATTTATTTGCCCGTTTAGCTTACGTAAACTTTATGGTGATTGTAGAGCGCCTAACGCCACTAGAAGCCATTAAGAACAGCTTTAAGTTTTCATCTCCTATTGTGCTGAAAACAATGGCTATTTTGATGATGTATATTCCATTGTCATTAGTGGGCGGTACGGTATTATCTCTCGCTGAATTTGGCGGTTTTCCACTACAGGTGATCATCGACACTGTATTCGCATTCTTAGGCCTGTTTGTAAACGTGGCTTTATTCAGATTGTATATGGTTAATCGCAGCACTGATGTTAGCGAAGATGATACCAACAGCGATCATACCGAAATCTAATTAAGTGAGTTGATAGCCTTGAGGAGTTGCCCGAAGTGTTAAATGATATTGAGCTGATAGGCAGCTTCTCTCCTGACATTGTTGAAGATTACACTAAAGCCAAGAGCTATGTGCGAGATATTCCCACCCAGGCTTTGGTGTTTGTCAGAAGTTTTACCCATCAAGTTACTGCGTTAATCGCGGCTAAGCAGTCGCTAAAATTCACTAGCCCCAATTTATATGATCGCATCGAGCAGTTAAATCGCATGCGCTTGATTGATGTGCCTACGACGCGCGCGCTACATAAACTTCGTAGTGACGGTAATCGTGGCGCTCATCCTGAGAAATACCATCTAACCCAAGAGCAATTGGTTACGCTCGCTGAAAAAACCATTAAAAATAGCTTAGGGTTAATTGAGCTGCTATATCCGAAAGTCCACCAAAAAGCTGCGCCAGCATATAAATTTGAAGCTTTTGATTCTTTTGCTGGGCGAGAGTTGTGTTATCAAGCTGTCATGCATAATGATCCCCAAGCGCAATATCTGGTGGGGATGTCGCTCAAGTCAAAAGCATTAATGCAACAAGAGCAGGAGCAATCACTGCAGCAACCTGAACTTGAACAGGCCGAGTCAATCAGCACCTTTAAACAGGCGGCTTACTGGTTTGAGCTTGCGGCAACGGCGCATCATCAAGGTTTATTTGAACACGGTGTGGCGCTACTGCATGGTTACAGTGGTCATAAAGACGCGCTAAAAGGCGAGCAAGCCATTGAGCAAGCAGCACAAGCAGGTGTGATTGAAGCTAAAGCCTTATTGGGTTATTTCTATTTAGTGGGCTCTAAGCAGTTTCCGCAGGATATGGCATTAGCCGCGAATTGGCTTGAACAGGCCGCCGTGGCAGAAAATGCAGAAGCGATGTCGAATTTGGGGGTACTGTATTATCAGCAGCAACAGTTAACCGATGCATTTGAGTGGATTAGTAAAGCCGCCCAGACAGGTTATCCCCATGCGCAATACCATTTAGCCTTAATGCTCCATAATGGTGAAGGCTGTGAGGCTGATGCTAATACCAGTGAGCATTGGTTGGCAGAAGCGGCTGAGCAAGGTCAGCTTGATGCCATGTTTGCCCGCGCGCAGCACATGTTAAATGACGATGCTGGTTTGGGTAGCGATGGCTGTTTAGCCGAGCGCTACTTACGTGATGTGATCAATTATGGCCGCAGTGTCCCTGCTATGATTGAACTGAGTGTCGCTTTGGCCGATGGCATGTTAGGCCGCATTGATGTGGTGGAATCGGCATCCTTGTTAAAGCTGGCAAAACAGCATGCGAATGAACAACAAGCTGAAATTATTGACCCCATTTGGTTGTCGCTGCAAATTCAAATTGATAATGTGATTGGGCTTAAGCCCAGTGAACAAGAGTTAAAGTCATTGCAATATGCGCAGCATATTTTGGCTTAATCGTTTCATACATCCCAGATACCAAAACACCGCCAGCTGGCGGTGTTTTCATTGGTATAGCTAAACGGTAAGCAGCTTGTTAATCAGGATTGTGCTCGAAAGTGCGACCCGTGTTGCTGGGTTTGGCTTTTCGGAACATCTCTGATTTGTAGATAGATGATTCTCGCTGCATGTTGGGATTGCTACGATAAAACTCATTTGCTTGAGACTGCTGGCTGAAAATAGGCTGCATTCTAGGGGCTAGGTATTTACGCCCTAATAAGTTCAATCCGATGAAGCTGACTAGAGCAAACATCAGTAAAAACGGTAATAACACTAACGAGGTCAACGAAATCCCGATCACTAATAGCAATGATAATAGTGGGTGAAAATTCCCTAGGCGCTGTTTTAAATTTGTTTGATTAAACATTTGGTTAAAGTTCATTGTTACTCCTAAAATAACCTTTGAACATCGTCATCAAAATAGCACTGGATGACGATGAATTTAATACTTGAAGCATGACTATCGATGATCCCAGCGCCTAGGTCACGTTAATCATGGTTAATGTTTGTGCATTTTTGCGGCAATCTGGGCAGCAATTTGAGCCAAATTTTATCGTCAGTGATTGTGTTATGAAAAATGGGCTGGCTTATATTGCAGTATTGGGCGATTAAACCTGCGTGACAGCCGTTTGTTTTATCGCTTCTTCTACACTGCCACAAATGATATTTCTTAACCAAAGGTGACCCGGCGCTTGGCTGTTGCGTTCATGCCACAGTAGTACATAGGCCATGGGCATAAACTCAAATGGTAGCGGAATTTCAACCAGTGGATAAAGTAGTGCAGCATGCCTTGCAAAGCTCGATGGCAAAGTAAAAATTAAGTCACTGTGGGCGCAAATACTGGCAGCGCCATAAAAATCTGGCACGGTAGAGCTAATACGCCGATGTAAGTTTTTCTCTGCAAGATGGTAATCCAGCGCCCACCAATCATTGCCTTCACAGCGCACCTGCACATGAGCCATTTGCAGGTACAGCTCTCTATTCCAGTGACCGGCTTTAATTTGTGCCATTAGCGGATGATCTTGGCGGATTAAGCACACTTGCCTATCTTTAAATAAGGTCTGATATTTAATCCCATCAGGCAGTTGCTCTATTTTCAAATCAGCTTGAGGATGAGTATCACGACCTGCAATGCCAAAATCGATTTGCCCCAACTGTAAGTCTTGCATCGACTTTTCAGTCCACACATAAGAGTCTAACTTTACATTGGGTGCTTCTCTTAAAATGGTGCCGATAAAATACGGTAGCAAGGTTTCGTAGGCGCTTTCGACCATGGCAAATGAAAAATGCTGGTGGCTACTGGCAGCAATAAAGCTTGGTGGCTGCACTATTTGATGCAAACTTTGCAGAAGTTGAGGTAATTGTTGGGCAAGATTTACCGCATGGGCAGTGGGCTTTAACCCATGAGCTGTACGCTGAAATAGCGGGTCGTCTAAGGTTGCCCGTAGTCGGTTAAGGCTTTTGCTTAACGCTGACTGACTTAAATGCAGGCGGTTTGCGGCGCGAGTGACCGATTGTTCTTCAAGTAAGACTTGTAGAATGACCAGCAGGTTTAAGTCTATTTTAGCGAGATTATCAATATTCATGTGATATTCCTCAAGGGAAATTTACTTAGGAAATAATACCATTTCTATTCATACCATGAGTAGTCTAAAATGCCGCCCAATTAATCATTACCATGAAATGTAAGAGACCAATTCAATGAGACGTAACCTGCTACCAATACTGATGTTTATGGTGCTACTGAGCCCATTAGCCATCGATATATATTTACCATCCATGCCAACCATGGCGCTAGAGTATGGGGTAAGTGGTAGCCAAATTCAGTCAACATTAGTGTTGTTTTTGTTTGCCATGGGGCTGGGACAAATCCTAATTGGCCCATTAGCCGATCGCTTTGGCCGTAAGCCAATCGCCTTATTCGGTATTGTGTTATATGGCGTGAGCAGCCTAGTTGGCGCGATGGCGGTGGAGTTTGAAGTATTGCAACTTGCACGTGTTCTGCAAGGCTTGGCAGCTTGTTCTACTTCGATTGTGGTATTCAGTGCGGTTCGAGACTGTTATACCAGTCAAGAAAGCGTCAAAATGTACAGTTATTTAAATGGCGCTATTTGCGTTATTCCGGCACTGGCACCAACATTGGGCGGCTTATTAGCCCTGCAGTTTGGCTGGCGTTCAACCTTTATCTTTATGGCGCTGTACGCCATCATCGTATTGGCTATCGTTATTTTTAAATTCCCTGAAACTCGCCCAGCAAGCACAGACACTAGCGGTAAGCTTTATCGCTGGGGACGTTACAAGCCAGTATTAAGCGACCCACACTTCATGTTTTATGCTGCAACCTGTATGGCAGCAATGGCATCTATCATCACCTACGTATCATATTCGCCTATGTGGTTAATTGGCCATCTAGGGGTCAGTGAGTTGGCATTTAGTGGCTTATTTGGCCTCAATGCGGCAGTCAATATTGCGGCTTGTTTTGCTGCGCCAGTGTTAGTTAAGCGCATTGGTAATCGCCCAGGTGTGGTGGTGGCATTAACCTTGATGCTCATCGCGGCAGTCCTTGAGGTGGTGATGCAACTTGTAGGACCTGAAACCGGTTTAGCTGCAGGCTTTAGCTTTATGCTACCTATGATGCTGCTATGTATTGGTTTTGCGATATTACTCGGCCCAGCAACTTCAATGGCATTATCAGCCTTTGGTGAGCGCGCCGGTACGGCAGCAGCTATGTTAGGTTGTATTCAAATGAGCGGCGCATCAGTATTGGCGGCGTTAATTCAAATGACCGATATCACCGCACCTTATGCGGTAGCGATATTAATGGGCGGCTTGTCACTGGTGCTACTCATTATTATGTCATCAAAACGCTTGAATCATTTACATGTTGAGCAAGTTCATCCTTAAATTATAGGTAAGTCTTGTTTAAATCATGGTGTTATGATTTAAAGGGTGCTAAGTCAATAAATCAGTCAACGCCGCAAATTAGTTTGCGGCGTTTTAATTTATTTAGATTATAAAATTCAGTTACAGGCTCTTAATTACACAGCATTCTTATTTATTGTAATTGGTATAAAATGGCCTTTAATTGTATTGATATGTTCAAGGAGTGGGTTATTAGAATTATCTGTAAAAGTTGTGGCTACCCACAGTCGGCTTGTATCTGTGATAGCGTGACTAAGATGGAGGCTAAAACTGAGGTGATTGTGCTGCAGCACCCCTCTGAAGTTGAGCATGCAAAAAATACTGTTAAATTGCTGAGTTTAACCCTGCCGCAAACTCAAGTGGTGGTGGGTGAGAGCGCTGATGACTTTGCGCCATTGCGACAACAGCTGGCAAGGGCCAATAAACCTGTGTATCTGGTGTATCCCTGTGAAAATAGTCAAAATGCAGCGGACTCGTCAGTACCAGCAGATTGCTGCATTTTATTAATTGATGGCACCTGGCGTAAAGCATTCAAAATGTTGCAGCTTAATCCGTGGTTATTGGAGCTTCCGGCATTGCATATTGAATTTGAAGGGGTTTCACAATATCTTATTCGCAAGGCCAAACGTAGCGACAGTTTATCAACACTGGAAGCCACCGCTTATACATTGCAAGCAATCGATAGCGAACTTGATATCAGCCCGCTATTTAGCGCCTTTGATGCCATGGTGCAACATAAGCTCAATGCCATGCCTGCTGAGGTGCGAGCCCGTTATATTGAGTCTAAAAACAACCAGGAAGGTTAATTGTATGTCGCTAAACTTATATTCAAACAGTCTATTAAGGCTAATGAGCAAGCTATTACTGCTTTCAAGTTTGCTAGGCGTTATTGCCGTGGCTGCTCAGGCATCTGATAAGCCGCGACTGACCTTGTCGCAACAAGCTGAGCAAGGTCGAATCGACTCGAAAAAGACGGAGCAAAGTCAGCTTGAAAAAGCCCGCCAAGCAGCCAGCGACACCAGCAGTCGTGAGCAAGAAATTATTGAACGCCAAGAGCCTGGTGAGTGGCAACAACAGCAGTTAGAGAAATCTCAAGCGCAGTTTCAACAGCGAGAATCTCGGGCGGATAAATATTTGCGTGAGGCTAAAGAAGCTGCAGCTAAAGAGCGTAAAATCGAAGAAAAGTAAGCGCTTTGGCAATGCAGCACTATTAACTAGCTGATTAGCGCTTTATAGCCACCGGTTTTTGCATCGGCAACAAATTCCAGATAGTTATTAATACTGTCTAAACTGTCCTCATGGTAATGGGACACATATAGCAGCTGACTGAGGTTTTCTCTGGCGATCAGTTCTAGGGTATTTTTGACTAAGCGAATACCCAGATAATCTAACCCTTGATAGGGTTCATCTAAAATCAATAATGTCGGCTGTTTCACTAATGCTCTGGCAATTAACAATAGTCGCTGTTGGCTGTAATCCAGTTGCTTAAACGAGACTTTGGCATAGTGGGACATATGCAAAATGCTGAGCCAATCTTGGGCGATATCTTGCTGGGCTTGGGTGGCTTTTTGGTACAGGCCGATAGAGTCATAAAAGCCGGATAAAATCACATCTTTAGCGCTGCAACCGACGCGATACTGCAAGTGTAATGCCGATGACACCATGCCGATATGCTGCTTTATTTCCCAAATACTTTCTCCAGTGCCACGTTGCTTACCAAAGATATGAATATCATTGCTGTAGCATTGTGGGTGGTCGCCAAAAATAAGCCCTAACAAGGTACTTTTACCACAGCCATTGGGCCCTTTTACCTGCCAGTGTTGGCCTTTATCAATGCGCCAATTAACCTCAGTAAAAATGGTTTTATCACTGTAAGCCACCTTGCCATTTTTAAGTTCAAAGATGGGGTTATCAAATGGGCTTTGATGGCGGTGGCGCTGCATGATAGCCAGCATCTGCTCGCTTTGGACTTTAGATTGGGCGGTAATTTGGCTTATAACAGGGTGTTGCTCCCAGCTGGCTTTATCCATGATGCTATCAAGTTTGCTGTGGCTGAATATAGCAATCTGATCTATCCATGTGGGCATATCTTCCTCGCGAGAAAATATCACCATCATTTGAATATCAAGCTGACTTAGATAAGCCGTTAAGCTTTTACGATGGCTAATGTCGAGCCCTGAATAGGGATTATCTAACACTAAAAAATCCGGCTCGCTAGCAAGGACAATGGCTAGCATCACGCGACGGGTTTCGCCCGTTGAAAGTTCACGAAACCCGCGCTGTTGCAGCTGAACTAAATCAAGCTCCTCAAGCAGTTTGTCGGTTAATGTTTGCTTATGGCAATGGGCAAAAATTAATCCCGCGACCGTAGTGCCTTTATCGGCATAATCTAAAAAGTCACTGTCATCATTGGCGAGTTCAAGTGCTAATAACCTTTGTTGCTCAGCGAGTGAGACCTGAGCAACTCGGCCTGAGGTTTTATGTATCGAACCTGCGGTGACCTCAATGCTTGATGTATTTGATGTGTCAGAGCCAACGCCCACAGGCACATCTGCTAATAAGTCACCGAGCATGGCGCCAATATCACTGTGGGCACTGAATACTCCCCAGGATTGGCGATCTTCAATTAACCACTGTTCAATCTCCAATGAGTTACTAGCACCGGTTGCGGTTAATTGCTCAAAGGTGATTTTCATGGGCTTGGACTCTCGATTTCAATTTAATAGTGGCCATAGATTATCAACACAATGTCATCAACCATAGTGTTTATTGAGCCACTCTACATAAATCGACACAATTTCAAATGTGCTTTGGATAACAAAATATTTAACAATTCAAGGGATACGCGGTAGATTGAAATACTACAAAAATGATAAAAACATGGATGATTTATGCGCTTAACGATACTTGCTGCTTGCCTTGCGGTTGCCTCTGGCACTTTTTCTGGTTCGATAATGGCTCAAACCCCTAACGCAGCACAACTTGCAAGCGATGTTGAAGCTAAGGTGTTGGAGTGGCGCCGTGACTTACATCAGCACCCTGAACTGTCTAACCGCGAGTTTAGAACCAGTAAAGTGATTGCCAAACACCTTGAGTCTTTAGGCTTAGAAGTACAAAGCGGCATTGCGCACACTGGTGTAGTGGCGATATTAAAAGGCGCAAAGTCTGGGCCGCTAATCGGCATTCGCGCAGATATGGATGCGTTGCCAGTCACAGAAGAGGTTGATTTACCTTTTGCCTCCAAAGCCACTGATACTTATCGTGGCCAAAAAGTCGGCGTGATGCATGCCTGTGGTCATGACACTCATGTGGCGATGTTAATGGGCGTGGCAGAGAATCTGGTCAAGTCTAAAGACAGCCTCGCTGGCGATGTGATGTTTATCTTTCAGCCCGCAGAAGAAGGCGCGCCAGCGGGTGAAGAAGGCGGCGCAGAGTTAATGCTTAAAGAAGGCTTATTTGCTAGCCGCAAACCTGATCAAGTGTTTGGTATGCACGTAACCTCAAGTATGCCCACAGGGATGATTGGTTTGCGAGCAGGCCCTGCGATGGCTTCAGAAGATTCATTTACGATTACGGTAAAGGGTCGCCAAACCCATGGTTCTCGTCCTTGGGGCGGGGTGGACCCGATTGTGGCTTCAGCGCAAATAATTAATAGCGTACAAACCATTATTAGTCGCCGCGTTGATGTGACTAAAGCGCCGGCAGTGGTGAGTTTTGGCGCCATTAATGGCGGTATACGCTCGAACATCATTCCTGATGAAGTTGAGTTGATTGGTACTATCCGAACCTTTGATCAAGATATGCGCGCCGACATTAAAGTAAAACTAGCTGAAATCGCGACGCTTTCTGCTCAAACCCTCGGCGCCACAGCCACCACAGAGATTGATGCAGGTTATCCAGTTACGGTTAATAACCCTGAATTAGTCGCAAAAATGCGTCCGGTTATTCGTGAGGTTGTGGGCGATGATAATCTCATTGAGCCAGGGCTTATCACCGGCGCTGAGGACTTCTCCTACTATGCGCTTGAAACGCCGGGGCTGTTTTACTTTTTAGGGGTGACGCCAGCAGGCACAGATCCTGCCACTGTCGCCAGTAATCATTCGCCAGCATTTTTTGTTGATGAAAAAGCCTTAAAAGTGGGCGTTGAAACCATGACTCAGCTGGCATTAACTGCGCTAGGCGCGGTGAATTAAGCGATAAAAATACTAACAACGGGTTGTAGCAGGCCTGTTGTTCATTGCAATGACTTACAAGGAAACCATTATGAAACGCAACATCAGCGCGTTATGGGTATTACTCAGTTGCTGGGTGAGTACCGCGGCGATGGCCACCACAGTCGAGGATATCAATAGCTTTACTCTGGATAATGGCATGAAAATTATGGTGCTAGAAGATAGCAGCATACCCAATGCCAACATGTATTTGTTTTGGAAAGTGGGTTCTCGTAATGAGGCACCGGGCATTACTGGGATCTCGCATTTTTTCGAGCACATGATGTTTAACGGCTCAAAAAAGTATGGCCCTAAAATGTTTGACCGCACCATGGAAGCCGCGGGTGGCGCTAATAATGCTTATACCACTGAAGACACCACGGTATACACCAATTGGTTTCCTGCCAATGCGTTAGAAACCATTTTTGATCTCGAAGCTGATCGCATCGCTAACTTAGATATTAATTCGCAGATGGTAGAAAGCGAGCGTGGTGTGGTGCAATCAGAGCGCACCACAGGGCTTGAAAACTCCAACTGGCGCACCTTGCAACAAGAAGTAAAAGGTGCAGCGTTTAGAGCTCACCCTTATAGCTGGCCTGTGATTGGCCATGAGTCAGATATTGCCGCCTGGTCGCTAGCGGATTTACAGCAATACCATAAGACTTACTATGCGCCCAACAATGCTGTGGTGGTGATCGCAGGTGATGTTAAAACCGCGGAGGTGAAGCGTCTAGCGAAGCAATATTTTGGCGTCATTGCCGCCCAGCCCGCGCCATTAGCCGTTCGCACTGTAGAGCCGCTGCAAAAAGGTGAGCGCCGAGTCTTTGTTGAAAAAGCCTCTGTCACTACCCCTAATGTGCTGCTGGCGTATCATGTGCCATCCACGAAACATGCCGATTATTATGCGCTAGATATACTCAGCACTATTTTCAGTGAAGGTAATAGCTCACGGCTTTATCAAGGCTTGGTGGATAAGCAACTGGCCTCCGATGTGATGTCATATTTGCCGATGTCATTTGACCCTAATCTGTTTTACTTTCTTGGGGTCGCCAATGCAGGGATTGATGCATTGCAATTAGAAGCCTCAATGATTGCCGAGATAAACCGTATTGCCCTTGAAGGCGTTAGCGAGCAAGAGCTTGAAAAAGTGAAAAACATCAAGCTAATGGATTTTTATCGCACCATGCAAACCATCAATGGCCGCGCTAATACTTTAGGTCGTTATGAGCTGTATTTTGGCAGTTATGACAAACTATTTAGTGCGCCTGCAGCCTACAATAAGGTAACCGTTGCTGATATTCAGCGTGTTGCGCAAACCTATTTACGTAAGGCCAATCGCACCGTGGGTGTGTTAGCCGCCACAGAGGGAGCTGACTAATGATGTCATTGATAAAGCTTAAAAAGACCAGCGCCTTAACGGTATCAGCCATAGCGCTTGCTTGTGGTGTGGGGTTGGCGGGCTGCAAAGCCACGACTGAGTCAAGCAAGCCCCTCGATACTGGCAGTTTCAGTATGCCGCAATATCAATCCATTACCCTTAAAAATGGCTTATTGGTTAATTTGATGGTGCAACAAGAAGTACCGATAATTAACTTTAATGCCGTTGTGCGCGCAGGGGCGGTAAACGACACCACATCTGGGGTGTCGTATATGACAATGAAAAGTTTATTACTGGGCGCCGGCGGTAAAAGCAAAGCTGAAATTGAGCAGATGGTGGACTTTCTCGGTGCAAGCTTATCTACAGCGTCAGGGCGTGAAAGCATGATGCTGGAAGCGGATTTTATGAGTAAAGATCTTGATACCATGCTCGATATTATCCAGCCAGTGCTCATAAGCCCTGACTTTGACCATAGTGAATTTGAAAAACTCAGACAGCGCGAAATTGTTGGCTTGTCACAAGCGAAAGAAAGCCCACGGGCGGTAATCGGTCGTTACTACAATAAGTTGGTATTTGGTGAGCATCCTTACGCCAATCCGATATCAGGCAACAGTAAGTCATTAGCTGATATTAATGTCACTCAGTTACGGGCCTTTCATCAAAGTTATTTTCAGCCAAAAAATACCGCCATTAATGTGGTGGGTGACTTTGATATCGCAACCATGAAAGCCAAGCTGTCAACGGCATTTGGCGGCTGGAAAAACACTGACACTGCGGTGCAGCCTGATTTAACACAAGGGCTAGCGCCATTAACTGCCAGTAAGGTGTTATTAGTTGATAAACCCGATGCCATTGAAACCACTTTTGTTATTGGCGGTTTGGGGATTAAGCGCGATAACCCTGATTATGTGGGGCTAACGGTAGTAAATACCATTTTAGGGGGCCGTTTTACCTCATGGCTTAATGATGAGTTACGGGTTAACGCCGGGCTCACTTATGGGGCGCGTTCTGGCTTTAGTGCCTATTCTGCTGCAGGGGTGTTCTCTATCAGCACCTTTACTAAAACCAGCACCACCAAAGAAGCCATGGATTTAGCTTTAAAAACCTATGGCCGTTTATGGGAGCAAGGCATTGATCAACAAACCCTAGATTCAGCCAAAGCTTATGTCAAAGGTCAGTACCCTCCTAAGTTTGAAACCGGTGGCCAACTGGGCGAGTTACTGGCTGATATGTATATCTATAACTTTGATGATGCATTTATTAATGAGTTTCAAGCCAAGGTCGATGGGCTGACATTAGCCGAAACCCAGCGTCTCATTAACCGTTACTTTCCAAAAGACAATTTGCAGTATGTGCTTGTTGGTAACGCGGCTCAGATTGCCGATATTGCCAAAGAGTATGGTGAGGTTACTAAGGTTAATATTACCGATGTGGGCTTTGGCCAATAAGCTATCTCAGCGCGGAACAGGTTAAATAAACAAGCCTCGCATTATTGCGAGGCTTTTTGTTGGCTGCATTATGTGATTGGGATGAACCACTTAGTCTGAACCACTTAAGCCAGATTGATGTTTGAAACTTACCGTGGTTAAAACCTAAAACCTAGCTGGCGCCAGCAAAGTCCAATTGACGCCAAGCTTCATAGCTAATAATCGCCACTGAGTTAGACAGGTTTAAGCTGCGACTGTTAGCCGTCATCGGAATACGTAAGCGCTGCTCAGTGGGAATCGACTCAATGACATCCATAGGTAAGCCACGGGTTTCGGGCCCAAATAACAATACATCATCAGCAGCGAACGACAGCTCAGTATGAGGACGACTACCTTTGGTGGTGCAGGCCATAATACGTTTACCTGCCATGACGTCAAGGAAGGCTGCAAAATCTTTATGACGGGTGATATTGGTTAAGTCTGAGTAATCTAAGCCGGCGCGTCGAAGTTTTTTCTCTTCTAAATCAAAACCTAATGGCTCTATTAAATGTAGCTTAGCGCCATTATTGGCACAAAGACGGATAATGTTACCGGTATTAGGGGCAATTTCTGGTTCATAAAGCGCAATATGGAACATGGATAGCTACCTTCATTGATTGAGCTGGGAATTATACGCAAAACCAGCTGCTGGTGGTAATCAATTCACAATGTTCAATTCGAACGGCAGATCCGCTCAGGCAGGCTAATCACCACCTTGAGCCCATGGGGGGCAATATTGCTGGCATGTATCTCGCCTTTATTGAGCTTGATGGCGGCTTGGGTAATCGCCAGACCTAAGCCCCAACCACCTGATTCTCTGTCTCTTGAACTATCAGGGCGATAAAAAGGCTTAAATATTTTCTCTAACTCAACGTCTTCAATACCAGGACCATCGTCTTTAATGGTAATGACGACCTGTTGGTGTTGCTTTATTGCAGTGATTGAAATGTCACTATTGGCATAGCGAATGCCATTACGCAGTACATTTTCAATCGCCCGAGAAAGCGCTTTGGGGTAGTGATCTAGGCTAATGTTTTCTGGTATATCAATGAGTAATCTTTTCTGTTGTTGCTCGGCTTCAAATTCAGCATCATCAAGAATTTGACTGAGAGACTCGGCAAGTTCTAAGTGGACTTTATTTTCAGTATTACTGATGGTCACTCGCGATAAGGTCAGCAATTCTGCAATCAAAGCTTCTAGCTGCTCAGCTTCATAGCCAATGCGCTCAATCTCGACGCTGCTTTGTTGTTTTTTGCGAGCCAGCGCTAAAGAGAGTTGTAAGCGCGTTAAGGGGGTACGCAGTTCATGGGAGATATCACCCATTAGGCGCTGCTGGTTATGCATCATGGTTTCAATGGATTGCGCCATGGTATTGAATGCTTGTGCTAACTCGCCCATTTCATCGCCTCTGGCGGCAATACTGTCATCGACTCGAGCGCTTAAATCGCCGCTAGCAAGAGCGTTAGAGCTATGCTTGAGTGAGCGAAGTGGTTTGCCTAAATACCATGCTAAAAAGCCACATAATATGCCAGATAAGATCATGGCGATAATAGTGGTTAATAATTTATGGTCATTAAAGAAAAAGAACCAAGGTCTAGGGTGGTTATCTGGTACGCGACTGTAGATGCGATATTCTTGTTCCCCTGCAGTAAAAGTGTAAGGTCCAAAAATCAATTCATCACGGAACTGATGGCTCATTGGCGCGTTAAACTCTTCACTAATCAGCAAGAACTCTCTAAAGGTTCTAGGGACTTGCCTGCTATTAATCACAAGGTCTTGGTCATTGGTGATATAGAACTTAATCATTTTGCCATTTGGACTGCGATGGCGATGCAAGCGTTTTAAAGCTTTGTGATCTTCGAGTAATTTAGGATCTTCAATAAATGGTTTAGCTGTGCGTTTAAGTAGCTGTTGCTGCTTGGCTGTCATTGGCTGTTTGTCGTGGTTTTGCTGCAATAAAGGCAGTACAGCCACAAAGCCAATAATTAAAGAGCTGCCAAGCCAAAAGCCCAGCAGTAATTTGACAAATAAACGATTTAACGAAGATAGCTTACTCATTATGGGATCCAGATATAGCCTTTACCACGGATGGTTTTTACTCGAGGGCGACCATCGTGACGTTCAGGTAATTTTTTGCGCAGATTGGATAAATGCATGTCTAAACTGCGGTCAAATGGCATCAGTTTTTTACCCAAAACGGTTTCACTGAGCTGCTCTTTAGTGACCAAATCGCCTGCTTGAGTGATCAAGCTATGAAGCAATGAGAATTCAGTGCCGGTAAGAATAATAAGCTGATCATTACAGTACAGCTCTTGTCTGGCTTGATCTAAGCTTAAATCACCAAAGCTAATGGTATCTTGGGCGCCTGCATCTGCTTGAGTGAGGCTAGAACGGCGTAAAATAGCGCGTATACGGGCCACTAATTCACGATCGTTAAACGGTTTTGGCAGGTAGTCATCAGCGCCAATTTCTAACCCTACTACTCGGTCAATTTCATCGCCTCTGGCGGTAAGCATCAGCACTGGAGTTTGCTTTTGGGTGCGCAGGGCGCGCAGCACTTCAAAACCATTGAGTTTTGGCAGCATAACGTCTAATAAGATTAAATCAAAATCTTGATTCTGCGCAAAGTCTAGCCCTTGCTGACCATCAAATGCTTGAGTTAATTCAAAGCCTTCTAGCTCTAAAAGCTGGGCTAATAACTCTGATAAACCTGCGTCATCATCGACTAATAAAATTCGACTCATGGGATCCTCGCTCAATAATAAGCATTCACTATATAACGAATGAATAGCCAAGTTTAGTAACATTGCATACTTTTACATATTGGCCGTTTAGGGCAGAGATTAGCCACGAATTTGAATGCCGTCATCATTGTAAATGAATGAAGTGTCGTACCAATGAGTCAAGATTCATACTTCATTGGTAAGAAGGAAGGCAGTCTAGGGATAGGGATAGGGATTTCTTTGAGTAATAAAGCTGAGGCATCCCAAGGGAAAGTGAGTTTTGTGACAGCAAAGGTCTGGATGTTTTTGTTGTTCGTGACAATGCCATTCACACCATTCACACCATTCACACCATTCACACCATTCACACCATTCACACCATTCTCGGCAGTCAAAGCTCGCAGCTGTAACCTTTCGATTTCATTTAGTCCGTAAATTAAAAAGAAAGTTGAATACTCAATCCCCGTTGGAAATCTTTCGCTTTTCAGCAAATGTCGCAGGGGCTGCTGGGGCGATCCAAGAGGGGTGAGCTGTTTCACCCATCTTGGTCTGGTGTGGGCGAAGCGCCACGACTTTAATCCAAACGAGGTTTGGAAAGCGCACAAACAAAAAGCGAGTGCCATTTAATAGCACTCGCTTTTATTAGATTAACTTATTGAAGATTTGTCACTTTTTACAAATAACGTTTAATCTTAATATGAGTAAGACTAACTATGTTACTTAAACATTTCGTTTGCACGAACAACGGTAGAACGATAGCCAGGCTCATGTTTCGTTAATGTCTTCACTTTAATTTCGACTTTAATTTCATTTGTTTCTGGGTCAACTTCAGTGATCCAATGCTCTGGAGCCTGTTTAGGGTCCAATAGTCCTGCTGATGCAGAAGCCATGAACATCGTTTTAAGATCTTGCTGCCATTCGGTAATTGATGTGATTGGAGAATACCACTCAAAGCCACGCTCTTTGCCGTATTCCCATGTTTGCTTCACGGTCATTTTTTTATCATTAACTTTATATTCAACGCCGCGGCTGTATTTCATGCTAGGCAGTGCTGGTTGCTCAAGACCTCGGCCATCGCCATTATCAAATACGGTTACCGTGCCTCTTTCTGGTACTGCCCAAGCGGTATGCTGAGTCCAGGTCCAGTCAAAGTCACCTTGACAACCTTTGTCGTTACAGTCTAATTTTTTGCCTTTTTTGTTTACTGGGGTCAGCACTTTCTTGGCAAGTTCGCCTTTCCAGCCAGCAGGAGTACCTAGAATCCATTTGACTTCATTATCGCGACCGACTTTGATCACTGCTGATTGGTGACGAGCTGAGATAATAATTGAATCATCTTCAGCATCATAACCAATTGAGTTAATGTGCAACCAGTTACGACCCGCACCGACTCCGGCAACGTCGCCGTAAGGTTCATTTCTTAGCTGCTCAGCATCCATTTGTGCCCCAGCTTTATCCACATCTACATTTAAACAAACAGCGCCCATATCCAGTGATAACAATACATCATCACGCATATTGTCGAGAATGTTATTGAAATTCCACTCATGAACAACATCACCGTTTTGATCAACTTCAATAACAACGTCACGAACGGTATCAACTTTCATACCATCGGCAGATATAAAGTCACGTTTACCAACGCGCAACAAGTAATGTCCATTTGGCATTTCAGTTATTTCATGGGAAAAACCATTGTAGCCTCGAGGTAGATCATGCTTGAAAATTGGTTTACCTAAAAAGTCATATTTTGCATAGTATGGCGTATCAAAGCCTTGATTCGGCTGGAACATCAAGCCTTGACCAAAAATCAATTTACCATCGCTAGTTTGTTTGAAAGACATTGATCCGCCTGGACGGTCGTAGATGACATCAGCACGCATATGCCAGCGAACATCACCTTGTGTATCAATGATATTTTGTGTCGGATGCCAATCCCAATGGTCACGCATATTAGGGAAAATAACCTGACCATCAACGAGGTATAGGCGCTCTTCGAATCCTTTTGCTACTGTTAATGGCTCATATTCATATTGCGTGCGATCTTGTCCATCAATATGGATTTGAGGAAGTGCCGAAGTGCGAATTTTGTACTCTTCAGTTACCTTTTTACCTTCAAGCTTGTAAGACACTTTTACAGTATTAAGGAAATCTGGGTACATACCAAAAACAGGAATACCGTTATGCGTCAATACTTGGCTACTACTGACGGGGTAATCAATATCAACGCCATCACGGCCTTTACCTATAACGGTTACATTAACATCAGAGATAGTTTTCCCACCTAGGTCAATCACTGCTACCAGAGGGCTAAACTTGTAAGGATCAACATATACAAATCCTAACTGACCTTGGGCTACAGCAGTCGAAGCAGTACCGGGTAAATCTCCGCCTGCGTATACGTTGTGAGATACCATTGCACCAGAACTTGCAAACGCAATCGCCAGAGTCAAACTTAATATTGTTTTTTTCATCTTGAATTCCATAATATTATTGGTGTATTAAATTAATTTAGAAGTTGTATTGCATTGAATAGAACATGGCATTTTGCCAGCCCTCTTTACCTAGGTTGTTCTGTGCATATCGGTAAGATATTGCTGCCGAAACGCCGCCACTGATATGCCATCTGAGGTTGGCACTACCATTAAAGCCATGGTCTTCAATATCGCCAGATACGATGAGGTAATCATCGCCGCGGCCAAAGTAATGCTCTTGCCACCAATTGAAGCTGAAATCTTGGTTATAGGCGCTGAAATCTTTGCTGACACCTATATATGCGTAACCGCCATTGAACCCATTAGCATCAAAACTTTCGCCATTAGCCTTTTTAAAGTGGGCGTAGTCAGAGGTGACAACGTGGCCTGCTAGCGCAACCTGGGTGTACCAGCCGTTATCCCAGGTTTTGTCATGGCTAAAGCCAAGTAAGGTGTTGGTTTCTGACCAGACGGGCTTTTGCTTATTAAAGACCTGCCCATACCAGTTAAAGTCACTGTCTCCCATGTTGATTTGGCCGACGATGTTTATTTCAGAACCCATTAAATCGGAGTCGGTAAAATCTTCTAATTTGACGATGGCAAAAACGTCACCGAAGGCGTTGCCTGTGGCACCCTTGATGGCAATGTATTCGTTCTCACTTTTCCCTTCACCGAAATAAGCTTCGGTTCTATCGCTCCAATCCATGATGCCAACTTCGACGGCAAGCATCCCGGCACTGGCCGCAGGTATCGTAAGCGCCCCCATCAAACCGATCATTAACGCTGTTTTATTCATCATTTTCATCCTGACTGATTGTTTTTATATGTTGCTTAAATATCAATGCTGCTATTTTCTATGGGTTACCCAGCAAGCTGACAGTTAACGGTTATCAATCTATTAAGTCGATGAGCTGCCAGTATTTTCGAATTACTGGCAGCCTAAAGTCATTGCTACAGCAGCATCTTGTACCGAGGCTATTATTTTCTTGCCTTAAAAGTTTTAGTTAAAAATGCAATGGTTAATGGCAGTGCGCAGATGATAAATACGCAATAGCTCATGATGCAGTATTGAGCCATATTCAAACCAAACAGTGACCAATCGTCTTCACCACAAATACCGCTAGGGGCAAATTCATATGGGAACCATTCATGTAATGGAAGATTTAGTGGGAATCTAGGCTCTAGTGAACAAGCATTTGCGCCTTGACCGGATTGAAATAGATCTAGCCCTGTGTCTGCAGCGTGTGATGCGACATGTTGACCGGATAAAATAATGGCCTTATCCATACCGTAAATGATGCCGTACCATGCTAGCGCTAAGCCAAGCACTTTAAGGATGTTATGCTTTGGATTGACAATCATGATCACGCCAGCGATTAAAATACAGAACTGGCTAAAACGGATGTAGACACAGTTCTCACAAGGGTCACCTTCAAGGAACCATTGGAAATAACCCATAGCTGAACCCAGCAAAAATACACAAACAGAGGTCATTACAATCCAGACTGCACGCCCTTCCTGTGTGGCTTCTAATGTTGGTAGCGGGTGAGCTTTAAGATCTGCTACCCACTGCTTAAATTGATTAATCATGGTAAGTCCTAAAGGTTGTTCTTAATGGTTTCGTCAAGGTTGCCTAATGAGGTGATAGTGCCGGTATCTATCATTTTGTTGCCATTGACTACGATTGCGGGAATACCTTTAACTTTGGCGATGGTTAGGGCAATAGTGCGGTCATAGGCCAATTTTTCTTGTGCCTGTGGTGTGTCCAGCGCAGCCTTAAAATCAGCTAGTGAGATACCTGCGGCTTTAAGGCCAATAGCGGCTAATTCGCCTTCTACCGCGTTAGAGCCTTTAAGGATTTTAAGTTTTTTGTCATGAATTGCTGCGTACATGGCGAGTTTGGCTTGTTGGTATTTTTTGTGGCTAATGGTATTAGCGGCGGCTAACACTTCGCACGACTCAACGCCAAGCTCCCCTTTGTTTTCTAAGCAAATCGCCTGAAATTGGGTACCTGCTGGCAGGTTTTTGATGAGGTTTGGGGTAACTGCTTGTTCGTATTTGTAGCAAAATGGGCAATAAACTGAGTACACTTTTTGTACGGTGTTATCCAGTGCTGGCGTGTCAATTGTAATCATTTCAGCTGCTGATGCTGTGAATGTCATGAATAATGCTGCTGCTAATGTAGTAAGTGACTTTTTCATATGTTCTCGCTAATACTCAGGTTGGTTTCTGATGATTATATTAGCGGGGTTCAGCGGCGGGTTCCGTGAGCCAATGAAACGTTATTGGAAACCAGAGGTTTACATTTTTAGTGCTGTACTTCCCAGTTTTGCAACAAAGAAAGCTGGTAGTCGCACACATTAAAATATTTTAATCTCCATCACATTATAGGCTTTTATAGGGAGGAATAGGGCGAGATATTACCCAGGAAGTGAGATAATAATTTCGAGTTCAATTTTGAAAGAAATATAGTATGAACAATTACTTACTAGATCCGCCTCAAATTATAACCAACATTTTAAAGGCTTCTTCTGAGGTCATAAAAGAGCAAGGTATTTGTTCCTTGAAAATGGCAACAATAGCCAGTCGCGCCGAGTGTTCAAAAAAAACCTTGTACCAATACTTTAAATGCAAAGAAGACATTGTGGTGTCGCTGTATGTTCAACATATCAATGATGTGGCTACCCATGTGAATGAGATACTTTCTTCAGATACGCTCTCAAACCAAGAGAAAATCATCTATTCAATGTCATACGACCCCATGAAATGTCTGGCTGCAAAAAAAAATGATCTATGTATTAATTTTTTAGGTGTTAACCCCCATATCTATGAGCTTGCTAGCTCGGAGTTTGTCGGTAATCTGAAAATTAATTTTATGGAAATAAAAGAGCAAGCTGAAACTATGTGGCAGACTGTTATTGCAGAAGGCGAGTTGTTATCTAGCAAAGAAGAAGTATTAAACTGTATTGTTTTGCTTAATCAAGTGGAGAGGGGGGCTGTTGTTATGGGGCAAAATAGATTTGTCAGGCAGTTTGGTTATGATTGCGACTTCAGGCCGACTTTTGATTCACTGTGCAGCGTTATGTATAGCTTAAAGTGGCAACACCAATGTCCATCGGTTTGTTATGAAAATATGCTAAAAACCATATCACCGCTTGTATATAAAAAAAGTAAAATAGACATGCGCCATTACGCGCTCATTATGGAGTCGCTCAAAGAAGATATTGAACTATAACCTTGAGCGGCGCGTGTTATAGATCAATTTATAACAGGCGCTAATAGATAAGCTCAACTTATTAAAAGTATCGCTGATTGAAAGAATTACCCATTAACATCTTAGTCATTTAACAAAGTGCAGCTACCAGCAAAAGGGAGTGTATGCCTTTGCCCTTTGGTTTGAGCTTCGGCTGCACTTTGCCGCTAAATGGGCTCATAGGCTCCATTATCGGCTCAATTAGAGGCACATTTAGCGGTTCAATGCGACAACTGCACCATTTAGAAATTAAACGTTACTTTTTCAAATAACGTTTTATCTTAACCACGATATAGGTCAGTAAAATAGACCCTGCAATTAATCCTACTGAGAACACCACATCTTGTAATGCGGTTGGATTTATCACCAGCATTCCGCCTAAACCTAACATCATAATCCCTGACATGAGTTTTAGTACTTCGCCCTCTTTTTCTGTGAGCTTACGTTTACCTAATGTGGCAGCGAAGACGATGACAATAGTGGCTAACGGGATGATATAAATAACGTTGTAGGCAATGAGATACAAATAGCGTTCCATGGTATCTAAGCCTGAAATTGACAGCACTGAGGTATAAATCATTGGGAAGCCAGCGGTACATAATAGCTCGTAGGCATTAGCCAGTATCGCCAGTACCGCGGAACCGAAAATAAGTGCCGGTAAAGAGCTAGCTTTAGATAATTTGCCCATGCGTTTGATTAAGCTGCCGCGGTTTTCAACTGACATAGACAAACTGACATCGCCTTTACCAAAAAAGAAATCTTTAATATTCACTACTGCCGCCACCAGTGCGATAACTCCTGCGCTAGTAATTATCCAGCCGCCATCACCACCGCCAAGTAACTGGAATAAGTTTAGCCACGCGCTCATAAAGATAAAGTAAATAAAGCCCGAGAAAAACACAAAGATACCGCCCACTAATAACATGCGGCCACGACTACCGGCATTCACCATAATGCTAAGCAAAAATAGCAATACGAAGAAGGCACAAGGGTTAAAGGCATCGACGCCGGCGAGGACTAAGGTCAACACAGGAAGTGACATTTGCTCTGGTTGAACTGCACCAATTAACGGAATATCAACGGGCTGGATATGTGGCGTTGAATCGAGCTTTGCTTGTTCGCTAGTAGTCGTACTAAAGTTCATCCCACAAGTGCTGGGGTTATTTGGATCTGAATCATCAGCACAGGTTTCAAAAAGCGGGCTACTAGCAGTGGTTTTTTCGGTATAGAAATCAGCCATTAAGTCTTTGCTTGGCAAGCTGCCTGCATTTCGTTGATAACAAGCCTCTAGGCGCTGCAGAATATAGCGTCCGGTGACATCATGGCTGTTGTAGCCAGTAATGGCTTCGCCACAGACGGCGACATAAGGCACTGACTTGGGTTCAACCCCGGTTAATTCGCCCACGGCCATGAGTTTGTCGACACTGCCAGGCTCGCTAATAAGGTAATCTTGTAAATGAATCCAGCTATAGCGCTCTGCTAAGGCATCTATAAAAGGGTGAGCCTCCTTACAATGTGGGCAGGTCGCAGACCAAAAAAAGTGTAAGTTAATCTCGGGGCCGGCTTGGGTTTGATTAACCCAAATACTGGCATTGGGTTCGTGAGGACTGGGTGTCACGTTACTTTGTGCAAAACCACAGACAGAAAATAATAAACTACTAATAAAAATGATATTGCTGACAACTTTGTTCATCCATAACCTCAATTCAATCATTTACCGCATTTAGTCACTCATAACATCAGTCATTCACTCTTAGCTGCAGTCTTTTGTCACATGCGCTTAAATTATCTCTGATAAGTCGCACTCGCTATAAAGCTAATGTCTCATAATGTTAACTACTTAGCGCTAACTTTGATGTTACAAGTGTAACTTTGTTCATTATGAAAATGATCAAACCTTTAATACGTGAGCTTGCTCCCATTCTCTGCATCGAGGTCGTGATTATGGGCAATTTTATTGAAGAACAAGATATGTGTTGATTAAAAAATGGTCTTTACATTTTTTTACTGAGCCAACACCCTCATTGACATTGCATTCGCTAAACTTGTTTCATTCCTACGAAACAGTATGTAGGTGACCCCAG
Organism: Shewanella sp. 6_MG-2023; assembly: GCF_030547195.1. Lineage (NCBI taxonomy): Bacteria > Pseudomonadati > Pseudomonadota > Gammaproteobacteria > Alteromonadales > Shewanellaceae > Shewanella > Shewanella sp. 6_MG-2023. The sequence continues at coordinate 59,186 of NZ_JAUOQU010000006.1, forward strand.
ATCCCGTTATCAGTGCGATGTTCATTTTCATACTGACAACACAAACGATTTTGAGCCTAAGGTGAGTTTTTGATTGGTTACATTTGATGGATTAAATGGTTAACCGTCGGTCTTAGCGGGTTCAATAACTTGAGATAAAAGGTGAGATTATGAAAACACGATTAAAGATGAAAAGCAGCGTTTTAGCTCTAGTAGCATCATCAGCATTATTAGCTGGTCAACTTTATGCCGCAGAGCCTGCAGATACCTCAGTTAAAACTGAGCAAACCCAAAAAGGTGAACGCGCTCACGGCGGCAAACATCACGGTAAAAGCATGCATAAAGGCGTACGTAAAATGCTACGTTCTTTAGATCTTACCGAAGCGCAAAAGACTGACGTTAAAGCGATTATGGCTAAGTACAAAGCTGAAAAAGGCGAGCGTCCTTCAGCAGAAGAGCGCAGTGCACATAAAGCAGACATGTTAGCGTTAATTACTGATGCCAACTTTAATGAGTCTCAAGCTGAGCAAATCATTGCTGCTAAGCAGGCGAAGCAAACACAACAAATGATGAATTTCTTCAAAATGCAAAATGAAATCTATCAAATTTTGACAGAAGAGCAGCAACAGAAATTTGAATCACGCTTTATCAAGGTAAAAGGTAAAGGTTCTCGTTAAATAAACCAAGACTCCGCTATAATAGAGATTAACTAAATGGCTTAATTACTAGTGTTTTCTCTATTATGACTGCAGAATCTGAATACGATTTTTGGGTAAAACTTGCCAGCCGAGCCGCGGTGGCAACAGCATTAATCCTGATCGTGATAAAACTACTCGCTTGGCTCTATTCAGGGTCGGCGAGTATGTTAGCTTCCCTTACTGACTCCTTTGCTGATGCCTTAGCATCCATAGTGAATTTCATCGCTATTCGCTATGCCATTTTACCCGCTGATGACGACCATCGATATGGTCATGGTAAAGCCGAACCTCTTGCATCACTTGCCCAATCTGCTTTCATCTTAGGCTCAGCATTTTTGTTGATGTTTTATGGTGGCGAACGGTTAATTAATCCGGTAGAAGTGGCCCATGCAGGCCTTGGGGTCATTGTCTCCATTATTGCCTTAGTCATGACTTTTGCCTTGGTGATACTGCAGAAAAAAGCCTTAGCCAAGACCAACAGCACCATAGTCGAAGCGGATTCATTGCATTATAAATCAGATTTATTTTTAAACGGTGCAGTATTGCTGGCATTGGTATTAGCACAATATGGCTGGTGGTGGGCTGATGGCTTGTTTGCAGTATTGATTGCCTTATACATTGGTCATCAAGCATTTGATTTAGCGTATCGCTCGGTTCAGTCGTTATTAGACAGGGAGCTGGATGAAGAGACTCGGGCGCAGATTGTTGCCATTGCCACCGCGGATCCGCGGGTGAATGGTATTCATGATTTACGGACGCGTCAGGCCGGTAAAACCACCTTCATTCAATTTCATATTGAATTAAATGGGCAACTGTTATTACTTGAAGCCCACGAAATTACTGATGGCACTGAAGATCGCTTACGGGCAGAGTTTGAAGATGCCGAAGTGATTATTCACCAAGACCCGATTTAATGGCTGATGACATCAATTGCAGTTGATACCGCAGTTAATAATACTGTTGCTATCAAGGGCAATATTAGCCAAATAAAAAGCCTTAACTGTTATATGCAGTTAAGGCTTTTTTACATCTGCAGCCAAGTGATGAGTGCGGTTTTGATAATGTTGCGGTCGAAATTAACTTGATTCTAACTCGGTTAAAGCTTTTAAAGCTTGCTGGACAATGGCTTCAATAGAATTATCAATATTGACAGTGATCACGTCAGGCTCATTGCTTGGATCTTCTAAGGTGGCAAATTGACTATCAAGCATGTCAGCTTTCATAAAATGGCCATGACGGGCTTGAATTCTTTTTAAAATTAGTTGGTAACTGCCTTCAAGATACAGAAATACCACATGATTATTGCCCTCGCGTATTTGCTCGCGATAGCTTTGTTTTAATGCTGAACAGACAATCACTGCAGTTTCGTTTTTTTGTTCAATGCTAAATGCAGCATCCCTTATGCGCTCAAGCCAAGGGGCGCGGTCGGTATCATTGAGCGCTTCGTCCTTGGTCATTTTGATGATATTGGCTTTAGGATGTAGATCGTCACCGTCAATAAACTTAGCCTTGATAACAGCAGCTAAGCGCGCAGCAATGCTACTTTTTCCGCTGGCACATACGCCCATGACAATAATGCTTTTTGCGGCCATTTTCAGTCCTTGCAGTTATGTTGAGCGATATACTTCGCGGCTTTACAGCTCATGTGTTTGTGGTAATTGAGGGTTGTTACTCGCTCCATATTCGAAGCTCTGAATAATGCTTATACTCTGAGTTAATAGTGCTTAAACTACAAAACTAAATCAATATAGTCATAAAAAAGGAGTCATTTCATTATCGAAATAGGACTCCTTTTAGGCTGAAATAAGCAGGACTTTAATCCATTTCAAGCTCTTTTAGCTTGCGGGTGAGTGTATTACGCCCCCAGCCTAAACGTTTAGCGGCTTCTTGTTTATGGCCTTGAGTATGCTTTAGTGCGGTTTCAAGTAAAATTCGCTCAAAGGCAGGTTGCACTTCAGTTAATAAATCACTTTCACCGGCAGAGAGCTTTTCATCAATCCATTGGGTCAGCGCCATTTGCCAATCAGAAACACCATTAACACGCTCGCTGGCACTGATGGGATCTTTTAGCAGCTCAGGCGGTAAATCCTGAGGCAGGATTTCTTGCCCCGATGCCATCACTGTTAACCAGCGGCAGGTATTTTCAAGCTGACGCACATTACCCGGCCACGGCAGTTGCTCAAGTTTTTTAGCGGTTTCTTTAGTGAGGATTTTAGGCTCAACGCCGATTTCTTTGGCGGCAGTGGCAAGGAAATGGCTTGCTAACTGAGTAATATCCTCACGGCGCTGAGAAAGCGGTGGTAAATGTACTCTTATAACATTGAGACGATGAAATAAATCTTCACGGAAATCGCCTTTTTGCACCAATAATTCTAAGTCTTGGTGGGTTGCGGCAATAATACGTACATCAACTTGCACGGCAATGTGACCACCAACCCGATAAAATTGCCCATCAGCCAATACCCGCAATAGACGGGTTTGCACATCTAATGGCATATCACCAATTTCATCTAAGAATAGTGTGCCGCCATTGGCTTGCTCAAAGCGCCCTTGGCGCACATTAGCGGCACCGGTGAAGGCACCTTTTTCATGACCAAATAATTCAGATTCAATCAAATCTTTGGGGATTGCTGCCATGTTAAGGGCAATAAAAGGGTTTTCTTTACGGGGGCTATGTTTATGCAGCGCCCCAGCAACTAACTCTTTACCGGTACCAGACTGACCGTTAATAAGCACACTAATTGATGAGCGAGATAAACGGCCAATAGCGCGAAACACCTCCTGCATTGAAGGCGCTTCACCAATAATTTCTGGTGTTTTAAGCTTTTCTGGCTCAGCTACAGGCGGCGGTACTTGCTCTGTTGCATGGGTCAGTGCGCGCTCTACCAGCGCAATGGCTTCATCAATATCAAAAGGCTTTGGCAAATATTCAAATGCCCCTGCTTGATAGGCACTGACGGCACTATCCAGATCCGAATGAGCCGTCATGATGATCACCGGAATATGCGGATAGTGCATTTGCAAGCGATCAAGCAAGGTTAAGCCATCGGTACCCGGCATACGGATATCAGATACGATGACAATAGGCTGAGATATTTCTAAGGCTTGCCATAACGACTCTGCAGCGGCAAAACTTGCCGTTGTCAGTTTAGCTCCCGCTAAGGCTCTTTCTAAAACCCAGCGAATCGAGCTGTCGTCATCAAGGATCCAAACTTGTTCGCTTATGTTCATATCACTTCCTCTTGAGCCATCATTGGCAAATTATTGTAATGGCAAAATAATCGTAAATTCTGTTTGTCCTGGTGCCGATATACAATCAATCCGACCTCCATGTAATCGTGCAATATTATGGGCGATGGATAATCCTAATCCTGAGCCCTCCTCACGGCCGGTGACCATGGGATAAAACAAGGTATCTAATAGGTCTGCAGGGATCCCTGGGCCGTTATCGATAATCGACAATGCCAGTACCAGCTTAAAACGCTTAGTGCCTATGGTGACTTGATGCTGGGTGCGAGTGCGGATGAGTATTTCTCCGCCATTAGGATCTAATGCTTGCGCGGCATTTTGCACCACATTGAGCACCGCTTGCTGTAATTGATCAGCATCCATGTCCATATCGGGGATTGAAGGGTCATAATCTCGCTCCAAGCGGATATTGCTTGGTAGGGTTAGCTCGACTAAGCGCAGCACTTTTTGAACTATTTGATGAATATTGTGGGTTTCATGTTGAGTCGGGCGCTGAGGGCCCAATAGTTTATCAACTAAATTTCGTAGTCTATCGGCTTGCTCAATAATCAGATCGGTAAATTCTTTAAGGCTTGGGTCTTCTAGTTCCCGAGATAATAGTTGCGCCGCGCCTCTTAAGCCACCTAATGGGTTTTTAATTTCATGGGCGAGGTTACGCACTAAAAATTGTGCCGCCTGTTGCTGAGCATCTAAATTAAGTTGTTGATGAATACGATGTTGTTGATCAACTTGACGTAGTTCTAGCAGGCTGATGTTGTCTTCACTTTCCATCGGTATCAGGGTGATATCGATGATGTGGTGCACGCCATCAAGAGTAATTAACGCCGCAGTGTTGACGGTGATCCCTTGATTTGCGTTAACCGAGTCTTGGAGGAGCTCGGCTTCAACGCCCATGAACTGATATAGCTCAGGTAAACGCTGCTCTAGTAATTTATTGCTGCCAATACCAAGAAGTTGTTCAGCTGCAGCATTGGCATAACGCGGCCGTAATTCGTTATCGATAACGAATACAGCGGTAACCAAATGATTCAGCAGATTGTTCATGTCCATCAAGTGTCCTGCAAAGTAGAGTTGCACTACTATGTTGCACCAATATGGTGCGATGCGCAACTTGTTCTACACTGGCAACTTGTTAAAACAATCTCAAATTCATAATATTTATCTTTTTGATATATATCACTTTTTACTTGGCAAAGGTCGAGGCTTTGCGATTGAGAAAACAGATGCTTGGTGTAGAAATATCTTTCTTGGAGAACTTGATGCAAGGACTTTGCCGTTTTGGGTCAAAACTTTAACCACGAGATTATGTTCACCGCGATTCACTTCGGTAACATTAAAAATACTGCTTGATTGCGGCTGACCATAAAGTAAGTCGTCGATATACAGCGCCATTAAAAAGCCACTGGGTAATTCTGGTGCAGCACTGGCAACCACAGTAAAGTTGCCATTGTTATTGCGAATGGTTTCTTCTTGGGTCGGATTAACAATACGTACCCGATACTCTACTGGTTTAGCTTCTTTTGGGCTGCTGTCTGTTTCTATGACGGTGGGCGCAGCAACACTGTTTTGGGTATTTTCACTCAATTCTACTTGTTCAGCATTTTCTCGTGGTTGGTCGCTGTAATGTACATTTCCTTGTTCATCAACCCAGCGATACACGGTGGCATGACTGATAGAAAAGATAACACTGCATAAAATAAGAGTTATTAATAAGGTTAAACGCATTTGGGGTTCCTTCACCTTCAGCTTTAAACTTTATAATATTAGCCTCTTTTGAATTAAAGATCAGTATTAACTGCTGATTAACATAGGCTAATTACTTGTACTCGCAGCAATATTCGCTAATTTCATGGGTACGAATTTTAAAGGTGACTTTCGCATCAAGTGTAAACAGTTGACCTGCTGGAACGGTTTGCCATTCACTCTTGTTGGGTAATAGCACCTCAAATGAACCTGAAGTCACATTCATGATTTCAGCGACAGCAGTGTCAAAGCTGTATTCGCCCGGCAACACTACTCCGAGAGTCTGCTGGCTTCCGTCATTAAAATGAATGGTACGACTGATGACTTTACCTTCAAAATAAACATTGGCTTGCTTGGCTACGTTAACGTGATTAATGACGGTCATATTATTCTCTGTTGATTAATTATTGAGAGAAAATATATAGTCGATTTAAGTGAGTTAAAAGTGAAATTAAGTCATGTGCTGTTTTGCGGCTAAGTATATTTAGCCAATAAAAAACCCGCCATAAGCGGGTTTTTTGGTTCTCAAAATTTGAAATCGTTAACTAATCAAAACGATTACTTAGCGCTACGGTTATGACGCTTACGCTCGTTTTCAGTTAAGTAACGCTTACGAACACGGATGTTCTCAGGAGTTACTTCTACTAATTCGTCATCATCGATGAACTCAAGCGCTTGCTCAAGGGTCATTTCGATATGCGGAGTTAACACTTGTGCTTCATCAGTACCTGATGCACGCATGTTTGTAAGTTGCTTACCTTTCAAACAGTTAACTGTTAAATCGTTTGCACGAGCGTGTAAACCAACAACTTGACCTTCATATACTTCAGCAGCATGGCCGATGAATAGACGACCACGTTCTTGTAAACCGAACAATGCGAAAGTCAGTGCTTTACCAGTAGCGTTTGAAATCAATACACCACGAGCACGTTGACCAATGTCACCGCCTTTCACTGGACCGTAATGGTCGAATGAATGGTAGATAAGACCAGTACCAGAAGTCGCTGTCATGAATTCAGTTTGGAAACCGATTAAGCCACGGCTAGGAATGATAAAGTCGATACGTACACGACCTTTACCGTCTAGCTGCATGTCTTTCATGTCACCTTTACGTGTACCTAATTTTTCAATTACAGCACCTTGATGTTCTTCTTCAACATCAACGGTTAAGGTTTCAAATGGCTCGCACATTTCACCGTCAATTTCTTTAACGATTACTTCTGGACGTGATACCGCTAGCTCGTAACCTTCACGACGCATGTTTTCAATTAGGATACCTAAGTGTAATTCACCACGGCCTGAAACACGGAAACGATCTGGAGATTCAGTTTCTTCAACACGTAATGCAACGTTATGAATTAGCTCTTGCTCTAAACGCTCAAGGATATTACGTGAAGTAACATACTTACCTTCTTTACCAGCAAACGGAGAAGTGTTTACTTGGAAAGTCATGGTTAGCGTTGGTTCGTCAACAGAAAGAGCAGGCAAGGCTTCAACAGCGCCTGGAGCACAAATAGTGTCAGAAATTTTTAGCTCACCAAGACCGGTAATTGCAACGATGTCGCCAGCGTTAGCTTCAGCAACTTCGTGACGGTCAAGACCCATGTAACCTAATACTTGGCCAACTTTACCGTTACGTGTCTTACCGTCTGCACCAACAATAGTTACTTGTTGGTTAGGCTTAACGCTACCACGTTTAACACGACCAATACCGATAACACCTACGTATGAGTTGTAATCGATTTGAGAAATTTGCATTTGACATTCACCTTCAGCATCAGCATCAGGGAAAGAAACCTTTTCAACAATTGCTTGGAATAAAGGTGTCATGTCTTCGCTAGTTTCGTCTGGATCAAGGGTCGCGAAACCATTTAATGCAGAAGCATAAACGATAGGGAAATCTAACTGTTCGTCAGTTGCACCTAAGTTGTCGAATAAATCGAATACTTGGTCAATAACCCAATCAGGACGAGCGCCTGGACGGTCAATCTTGTTGATTACAACAATTGGCTTAAGGCCTTGAGCAAACGCTTTTTTAGTTACGAAGCGAGTTTGTGGCATTGGGCCATCAACTGCATCAACTAAAAGTAATACTGAATCTACCATAGATAGAACACGTTCAACTTCACCACCGAAATCGGCGTGACCAGGAGTGTCTACGATATTAATACGGTAGTCGTTCCATTTGATGGCGGTATTTTTAGCCAAAATGGTGATACCACGTTCTTTTTCAAGATCGTTAGAATCCATTACACGTTCTGCGGCTTCGCCTCGACTTTCAAGGGTGCCTGACTGTGCCAAAAGCTTGTCTACCAAGGTCGTTTTGCCATGGTCGACGTGAGCAATAATGGCGATGTTACGTAAATTCTCTAACACGGATAAAACCTCTATACCATCAAACAAATAAATAGGAGTTTATAGCGGCATTAAGTTTAGCCACCATAAAAAAGCGTGCCATTCTACTCCACGAGACGCTTTGCGGATAGGATTATTTTTGTACACTTTGTGATTAGCTAAAAAATAACCATCAATTTTGGCATTTATAGCATCATATAATAGTAACGATTCAGAAATGTGACAAACAATCAGCGCAGTGTTTTTAGCCGCGCACCAAAATAGAATTTGAACCATAATAGTGCGTGCGCTTGCACTAAAATGATGCAAAATTGTGTTTTCGATAATTGTCTATTAAGTCAAATATATAAAAATCATATACTTATTCAGTTGGCATGGTAATAGCTTTAAGATTGTCAATTATGTGATATTTCGACACATACGCGTCTTTAATGTCGTAGTATAGTGGTGAACTTGAATTATAAAAGGGAATACCCTTACTCTACCGGAGGCTTAAGAATGTCAGCTGAATCTGTTTTAACGCAACTTAAAGAATTGGAAGTTAAGTTTGTTGATTTACGCTTTACCGATACCAGAGGTAAAGAACAACACGTTTCTATCCCATCTCATCAGGTTGATGAAGATTTTTTTGAAGACGGCAAAATGTTCGATGGTTCGTCTATTACGGGTTGGAAAGGCATTAACGAATCTGACATGGTACTTATGCCAGATGCGAGCACGTTTGTTCTTGACCCTTTCACAGAAGAAACAACTGCACTAATCCGTTGTGACATCTTAGAGCCAGGCACAATGACAGGTTACAACCGTGACCCACGTTCTATTGCTAAAAAAGCTGAAGAATACTTAACGTCTACTGGTATTGCTGACACAGTATTAATTGGTCCAGAGCCAGAGTTCTTCTTATTTGACGATGTTAAGTTTGGTGCTGACATGTCAGGTTGTTTTGCTAAAGTTGATGCAAAAGAAGCGGCATGGAACTCAGGTACTGGCTATGAAGATGGTAACACTGGTCACCGTCCATTCGTTAAAGGTGGTTACTTCCCAGTAGCACCAGTTGATTCATCACAAGACTTACGTAGTGCTATGTGTTTAGTACTTGAAGAAATGGGTCAAGTTGTTGAAGCGCATCACCATGAAGTTGCTACAGCCGGTCAAAACGAAATCGCGACACGCTTTAACACGCTAACTGCTAAAGCTGATGAAGTTCAGATCCTTAAGTATGTTGTGCATAACATGGCACACGCATACGGTAAAACAGCGACATTTATGCCTAAACCAGTAATGGGCGATAACGGTAGTGGTATGCACGTTCACCAATCTTTAGCTAAAGATGGCGTTAACTTATTCGCAGGCGACAAGTACGCTGGTTTAAGTGAAACTGCTCTTTACTACATTGGTGGTATCATCAAGCATGCTAAAGCGTTGAATGCATTTACTAACCCAAGCACAAACTCTTACAAGCGTCTTGTGCCACATTTCGAAGCGCCTGTCATGCTTGCATACTCTGCACGTAACCGTAGTGCTTCTATCCGTATCCCAGTGGTACCAAGCCCTAAAGGTCGTCGTATTGAAACACGTTTCCCTGATCCACATGCAAACCCATATTTAGGTTTTGCTGCGCTATTAATGGCAGGTCTAGACGGTATCCAAAACAAGATTCACCCAGGTGAAGCTATGGATAAAGATTTATACGACTTACCAGCAGAAGAAGCGGCTGAGATCCCACAAGTTGCGACTTCACTAGAAGATGCACTTGCAAGCTTAGATGCGGACCGTGAGTTCTTAGTTAAAGGTGAAGTATTCACTAATGACTTTATCGATTCATATATTGCTATCAAGCAAGGTGAAGCAGAGCGTGTTGCACGTACTACTCACCCAGTTGAATTTGAACTTTACTACTCACTATAAGACGTCTTTATAGACCGCTTTTATAGTAGTAAATAACAGTTAGTAAAAAGCCCTTACTGGTTTCCAGTAAGGGCTTTTTTGATCTTTGCATATTCATAAAACGGCAGGGTGGATGGATATTTAGCAAAGTGGCTGTTTGATTTTTCTACAATCTATTTTACAAATTCAATGTGTTTGTCGGTATATTAAATGAACAAATAGATGCTAACTTGTTAATCATGACCAAATTGGCAATAAATGGATTTTACTACATATACTTAAATACACGCTTTTAATTATTAGTCGCGCATGATTAATAGCAAATGATTGCAAAATAAGGACTCATGATGATAACCAATATCAAACGTCTCTGGCTGCAAGTGCTAACTGTATGGATAGCATTGTTGCTATTACCCTTTTCGGCAGTAGCAATTGAATGGCCGCAAGATGTTGAAACGAAACTCGGCACCTTAGTGGTTTATCAGCCGCAGCCAGAATCGTTAGATGGCAATATCTTGATGAGCCGCGCTGCGATGTCATTTGAAGTGGAAGGTCAAGACGACCCTGTATTTGGCGCTTTTTGGTTTAGCGCTAGAATCGATACTGATGACGATGTTGCTTTGGTGCGTAATATTGAAGTGACCGAAGTGCGCTGGCCATCATCCACTGCCGAAGACCAGCAAACGTTCACCGATACAGTCTCAGAAGCGCTAGCGACAACTAGCTTCGAAATTTCCATGGAGCGCTTATCAGCCAGCCTTGAAAATGCTGAGCAGGTAAAACGCAGCTTAGATAATATTAACAACGATGCGCCAGAAATCGTCTTCAGTAATAACTTGAGCGTGTTGCTGTCCTATGATGGTGAGCCACAATTTAGTGAAATTGAAAATAGTCCCTATGAGCGAGTGTTAAATACCCCTTTTGCCGTTGCCCGTAATACGCAAACGAACAAGCTGTATTTAAGCAGTGGTACCTTTTGGTATGTGGCAGATGATCCTATGGGGCCATGGCAAGTCACATTGTATCCTCCTGAAGATTTGGTCAGCATGGTGAATACCGAGGATGAAGCCGCTAAAAGCACCGTCAATGCGCCGCAGATTATTACCACTAATGAACCGACTGAGTTAGTGGCCACTGATGGCTCACCCAATTGGCAAAGTCTGATTGATGGTAAGTTACTTTATGTCACCAATACCGAAACCCCATGGGTAAGAGAGACCTCCTCTGGCGATATGTATGTGCTTTTATCTGGGCGTTGGTTTAAATCTAAAAAGCAGGCCGGACCTTGGCAGTTTGTTAGGGCTGACAAACTGCCTGAAAGCTTTAACGATATCCCTCCCGAATCTGATATTGGTGGCTTAAGGGTCTCAGTTGCAGGCACTGATGAAGCCAATCAAGCAGTGCTAGATGCGCAAATCCCGCAAACTGCAGCGATTAAGCGTGATGAAGCCACACTGGAGGTTGAATACGATGGCGAGCCTAAATTTGAAGTTGTTACTGGCACCGCGGTTTCCTATGCCGTCAATACCGCCACGCAAGTACTATTCATTAATAAAGCATATTACGCAGTCGATAATGGGGTGTGGTTTACCTCAAAAACTGCCAAAGGCCCGTGGATTGTTGCTGATAATATTCCTGATGAAGAAATTGCCAAGATACCCGCAAGTTCGCCGGTTTATAACACCACTTACGTGCAGGTTTATGATTCAACCCCTGAAGTGGTTTACGTAGGTTATACGCCGGGTTATATGTGGTCATACCCTTATTATGGGGTGCCAATTTACGGTACCGGCTGGTATTACCCACCGTATCGAGGCCGTAATTATTATCCTCGCCCACCGACCTGGGGATTACATGTTGGTTATAATCCGTGGACAGGTTGGAATGTTGGCGTGAGCTGGAGCAACGGCTTTTTCAATGCTGGTGTGGTATGGGGAGGCGGTTATGGTTATCGTCGCCCATGCTGTGGTGGCTATTATGGCGGTGGCTATAGACGACCAGTGGTGATCAATACCGGTCGTATCAATATTGGTAACAGTATCAGTGTCGGTAATCGCACTAAAATGCATAATCATATGCGTTCGAACAAATTAGCTAATAATCGCGCTAGACCCAATAACCTTTACCATCGCGAGGCGAATCGTAAACGCTTAGCCAGCCCAAGTGTAGCCAATAAGCATTTTAATAAAGCGAAGGTAAATAAAAAGCGCACTAATGATGTGTTTGCCGATAAGCACGGTAATGTTGCCCGTGATAATAAAGGCAAGTGGGAAAATCGTAGCGATGGTAAGTGGAATAATGTGCCATCAAAAGCTCAAGGGTCTAAACCTAGCAATGTAAATAAACCGTCAAAGGGCAATAGTAGTAGTTTTCCTTCGACACGGCCATCTAGCACTACTCGTCCGGCGAGTAATACCCGTCCCGCCAATAATACTCGTCCTGTTACAAGTACGCGGCCATCAACCTCGATTCAACCGAGTCGAAATCAAACTAGCCACAGCCAACCGAGCCGTAATCAGTCGAGTAATATGAGTCACTCAATTAATCGAACTCGCTCGAGTAGCATAGATCATCAAAGTCTGAATCGTTCTCGACAAGCGCGTCAGTCAGGAATGACCAGAGAAGGGCGAAGCAGAGGAAAATAGCTGTTTATCGCAATTTAGCCAAAGCCCGCAGTCGCGGGCTTTGCTTGGGCGCATTAGTTCAGAGTCAAGTTTACAGCAGATAAGTTACTCGTCATCAATGCGCTGCAGTAAGCCCAGCCTTCATAGTAACGGCTTTTCGGCTATGATTAAAAATCAGCATATGCTCACTAGATCTTAATTATTGGAACCTCACCATGTGGAATGCCCTTCGCGCGTATCGCTCATCGATTATTTTACTCACAGCCCTGATGCTGGGCGGCATGTTGGGCTTAGTTGCCCCTGAGTTTGCCATTAAACTTAAACCCATAGGGCAAATATTTCTCAACTTGTTGTTTATGATTATTGTGCCTTTGGTGGCCGTTAGCGTGATGTCATCCATTGCCAAAATGACCGATTTAAAAAAGCTTGGCTCCATACTTGCCACCATCATGGGCGTGTCCATTGTCATGGCGATGATCCCCGCTGTAGGCATTACCTTGTTGGCGCTAGCATTTGACCCTGCCCAAGGAGTGACACTTGATTTAGCCGATACCGTTGAAACCACTGGCAGTATGGATTTTGTGAGCTTATTAACCACCAATGATTTTGTGGGCTTAATGTCTAAATCGAATATTTTAGCGCTGATCATTATGTCGCTGATCACCGGAATAGCGATTGGTCAATCAGGTGAAGACGGCCTCAAAGTTTCGGCATTATTGGATAGCTTTAATACCGTGATCATGAAAATCATAGCCATCTTAATGTACTTAGCACCAATTGGCTTAGGGGCTTATTTTGCCGCAACTATGGCCAGTCAAGATGCTGAGTTAATGGGCACATTTGCCCGAGCTATTGCGCTATTTTTAGTGGCAACCTTTTTGTATTTAACTTTAGGCTCAACGCTATATGCATGGATTGGAGGTGGAGGGAAAGGAGTAAATAATTTTTGGCAGCATATGTTAGCTCCTGCAGTAACCGCCCTAGGTACTAGTTCCTCTTTGGCCACCTTGCCAGTTAATATTCGCACAGCAAGTAAAATGGGTTTAAATGAGCAAATAGCTGAAATCAGCTTGCCGCTATTGGTGAATTTAAATAAAGGCGGCGCAGCGATGATAACCGCGCTTAAAATCGTATTTATCTATTCATTACTTGGGCTCGACTTTAGCGCGGATGTGTTTATGTTAACCATTTTGATTTCGGTGCTGTCAGCATTTGTCATTGGCGGCGTGCCTGGCGGGGCATTTTTAGGGGAAATCTTTATTGTGACAACCTTAGGCTTACCCGTCGAAGTGATCCCTATTTTGGTGGTATTAGGCGCCATTACCGATGCAGCATCGACTGTCATCAATGTGGTACATGATTTAACGGCCACTCAAATTATTCAACGGATTAATGGTAGGCATTATATAAATTGAATTAACTGAACTGAGTTTAAGGGGGATGTAAGTCGGAGCTTTAATTGGGGATACTCCCCCTTAACGTTGAACAAAATTAGAACCCATGCGGCAATCTGATTGCTTATTATAATCATACGCTGATTTTCGCTGTGCCTAAAAATGACTACATTGACCTGTATTAATCGCTAGGGTATTGATTTCACTGCAGCGCCATCAGGCGCGATTGCTACTTTTAGATTATTATTAGCTTGTTACGTATAATTTTATATAGGGATGGAATAGTTTGAGAAATGGATTTTTAAGCCAATTAGTACTGTTAATAATGCTGATGTTGGTCACTGCTAATGTCTTTGCGAATAATAAAGTTGGCAGCATAAACCTTCAATGTAATGACTGTAATTCAGATAAAAAATATCAAGCTGCAGCATTATCAGCGTTAGCCAATCGCCAGCACGCGTTTATGAATGTGGTTAACTTTAGCCAATTTGATCTACGTAAATTTGAAGTAATTAAATTAATGGTTGAAGTGTGTAGTGACTATAATCGCTCTGCCACCCAAGGCATTTGCCAGTTTGAAGACCGCTCTACCATTATTCCCTTAGCGCCACAAAATCTCGAGCGTGAACAGTTTATTACTTATGCAGAGTATTTATATCAGCAGGACTTTTTTGAGCCGCTACAAATAAAGGTTGCTCCAGACATTGCCGCAACAGCATGGTCATTAGTTAATGATAAAGACCGAATAGTGCAAATTAATGCAGATTGGAAGCGTAAGATAACTTATTACCAGTTCAAAAAGATGTGGTTTGAAGCCTATATCCAAGGGGTTGAATATAATACCCCCATTGCTAATTTATCCCCTGAAATAACATTTGAATTTGCCGATAAATCGACGTTAACGTCACTCGTTAGCGGCTTTGATGATGAGCAAAGGTTACATTTTTCAGCTCGAAAGCTAAAAGATAGTAACAATAATCAGTTATCAATGACTGCAATTGCATCACTCAGTAATGGCGATACATTCCAGTTTGGCTCAGTAGAGACTGAGGCTTATCAAGTATTATCACACTTGGCTGCCTCGCAGGGTTTTATACTTGATCAAAAGCAGATGCTTACACATATTGAGGTGACATTGATTGCTTGCCGAGATGGCGTTAAGACTTGTTCTGAACTGGATAAATTGGCAACTAAAGAGAAAAGCAGCTTTTAAGTCAGGACTTAAAAGCTGCTCACTTTATTTTTAAGATGTTAACCCTTTTCCATGGCTTCAATAAACTTATTCGATTCAGCAATCGATTTGTTCATTTCGCTGATCAAGCTAGTAATATCTGATTGCAGGCTTTCAAACTCACCTTTAATGGCGCCAATGGCCTGCGCATTAAGGTTATGCTTTAAATACAACATATTGTCTTTCATAGCCGTCAGGATCGGAGGCATTTTTGCTTCGGCGCGGCGCATGCCTTTGACCAATGAATCGTAAGAGCGCTGGGTTTCATTCAATTTAGAGGTGCTATTACGGCGTAGGCTCGCTTTGCTGATTTCTTGAATTTCAGCTTGCCACTCTTCAAATAGAGCTTCAGCTACATCTTCAACTTTATCGATGCGATCGCCCACTTCATCAGCGGCTGACTGCGCTGAATCATATTCATCTTTAGCTTTGTTATAAGCATCTTCAAGATCGCCACCATCAAAGGCAAGTAACGCCTGCATTTCTTCTAACGCAGAACTAAATTGCTCTTGGGCTTCTTCTTGGGACTCTTTTGCTTCCTGGACGCGATCAACCATGATGTCACGCTTGTGGTAGCCGACCTTTTCCATGGCGCCATAATAAGCGCTTTGACAACCGCTAAGTAGTAAGCTGCTACTCAGTAATGCCAAGGATATCCATTTCTTCATTGTTTACTCTCTTATCGTATTATCGAATTAGTCGGCGGTAAATGTGGCAGCATCAATAATGCTCCAAAGGTGAAGTATGGCACCAATAATGGCTGGGATGATTAATACCCAGAAGAAGTAACATACTGCTGTAAGACAGAAAAATAGAATTGCAGCTATAATACGACCTTGAACCAGTTGACCTAAACCTGGGAAAAAGAAACTGGCGATGGCGGCAATCACATTACCAGCAGAACCTTGTTGAGACATTAAATCGCTCCCTTGGAGTGTAACTATCGTGTTATAACATTGTACGAATTAAAACGCAGAATTGAAAATAAAATAATCAAGAGAATATTGTGACAAATAAGATAGATGTAGCCTATATCCAACGAGTTTTTATTAGCATTTGGCAATTTATACTTCACCTTAAGCAGCGCTTGGTAGAAGATCAAATCAATGTCAAAGCCGGTCACTTAGCCTATGTGACACTATTATCACTAGTGCCAATGGTGGCGGTGACCATGTCGATGTTGTCGGCGTTTCCAGTATTTAAAGGTATTCGCGGTAAAATTGAGAGCTTTATTTACGACAACTTTTTGCCTGCCGCTGGCGATACCGTACAGGTTTATATCAATGAATTTGTTGAAAATGCCTCAAAGGGCACCTTTGTCGGGGTGATTGCGTTAGTGGTGGTGGCCTTGTTGCTGATTTCTGCTATCGATAAAGCGCTGAATAATATTTGGCGTACCACTGAAAGCCGCTCTTATATGGTGTCTTTTTCTATGTATTGGATGGTACTGACATTAGGGCCAGTATTGATTGGTGCCAGCTTAGTGGCAACCTCTTATGTGGTGTCATTAACGGTATTTGATAATAGCGAAATATCAGGCTTAATGACTTGGCTGGTTGAGCGTTTGCCGATGTTGTTTTCTGTGGCCTCGATTTTACTGTTGTATATGGTGGTGCCCAATAAAAAAGTGCATTTTTTACATGCCTTATTAGGTGCTGTGGTAGCGGCGATGCTATTTGAAGCGGGTAAAAAAGGTTTTGCCTTTTATGTGACGCAGTTTCCCAGTTATGAAGCCATTTATGGCGCGCTAGCCACCATCCCGATTTTGTTTGTGTGGATTTATGTGTCGTGGATAATTGTTTTATTAGGCGCAGAAATAACGGCCGCGATGCCTGAGTACCTCGATACCGGGATTTTTTCTACTTCAGAAGATAATGAGAAGTAACACAAGTATTATAAATACACCGACTGGGCTTAGCACTTGAGCCTGACATGAGTGTTAACTTGCGATACTTTATCGCTAGCAAAGATAACTTAACAAGGAACGAAAATGAAAAAATTGATACTTGCAGCATGCGTAATAGGGTTATCTGCTTGCGCCGCCACCGAAAATACCACAGAAGATACTGTAGTTTCTGCTGCTCCTAAGATGATCAACATGGCTAATATGAGCGATGAGCAAGCCGCTGAAGAATTATATAAAACGTTGCTAAACGCCAGTTACTTAGCCACTAAACTCAGCCCTAATAGTGTGGCGGTGCAATTTGGGGAAACTCAGTTTGTGCTGCAGCCTAGCATGAGTGAGCAAGGGGTCGATCGTATTCTTACCAATCGATTGTTTGCGGTGCATCCGCAATTACATGGCAGTAAAGAGCTATTGTTGTTAATTGGCTCACTAAACCAAAAGCTTAATTTTGCTAAGTTCGTCATTCGCGACAATGGGGCGGTGATCCAAGTACAAGGCGCTGCGACATTTGTTGATTCCATTGAACTGGAAGAATTACGCCGCTTTATGTTGTGGACTGATGAAGGCCTTAATCAAGTGGGTAAATCATTACCCAAAGGATCTGAGCATTTAATTAAACCGATCCCAGTGATGAAACAAGATATCGCTGGCTAAGGTTATTGTTGGTGTAGGTAAATCCGCAAGTAATCGCACAATTCTTCACGTAAGTATTAGGAAGTAACATTGATTGGCTTAATCCAAAGGGTGACACGTGCCAGTGTCACCATCGACTCTGAGCTAGGGCAAGAAGTCACCGGTAGTATCAATAAAGGTTTATTAGTGCTGCTTGGGGTGGAACGTGACGATGACATTGAGAAAATGCAAAAGCTGGCCAAAAAAGTCATCGGCTATCGTGTGTTTAGTGATGAAAACGGCAAGATGAATTTAAATCTGCAACAAGCTGGTGGTGAGTTACTGGTAGTGTCACAGTTTACCTTAGCCGCTGATACTGGCCGAGGGCTGCGTCCAAGCTTCTCCAGCGCTGCGACTCCAGATCAAGCCAATGAGCTATATGAAGCTTTCGTGGCTTTTTGTCGTGAACAAGGGGTGACAACTGCTACAGGCTCTTTCGGCGCAAACATGAAGGTAGAGTTAGTTAATGATGGTCCTGTGACCTTTAATTTACAGGTTTAAAGGAGCACATTATGGCGGCTAAAGAGCAACTTATTGAACTGCAAAACACTTGGTATCAAACCATTCCTTTGAGTGAGTTTATGCAAGTGCAGCCGCTGAGTTTTCAGCAGCAAACACTCACAGTTACCGCGCCGCTCGAGCCCAATATTAACCTGCATCAAACCATGTTTGCTGGCAGTATTTATACCCTGGCTACCCTAACGGGCTGGGGGATGATGTGGTTACAGCAAAAGTTGCAAGGTTTTAGTGGTGATATCGTATTAGCAGATGCACACATCCGCTATAGCGCGCCCATTACTGAAGCCCCCACTGCTAGTGTTATTTGGCCAGATGTTTCATTAGCAAGCCTTGCTGATGGCGGTAAGGTAAAAGTGAAACTTGAGGTACAGCTGCATTGTAAAGATAAGCTTTGTGCCAGCTTTACTGGGCTGTATTTTAGCAAAGCTAAGTGAACTTGATTCAAGAGCTGTTTAAGTCACACTAAGGCAGGGAGCGTTAGCGCTAAAAGTTTGTTGATACTTAGCCTTGGTATCGCTATTAGCGACAATCATAAGTCTGACTATTCAGTACACCTTTAAATAATCCATAACTATTTGTGCTAAGAGTTACGGTTTCTTTAAATCATATTGAGCCAGAATCCCATAAGCTCACCTTCGGCTGAGAAATTTTAATCAATATATCCAAGTGCATATAGTTAAACTTGTATAGTATGATTAAAAATACATATACAAAATCAATTATTATAATATGCCCTTAACTGCAAAATATTCTTTTCAATTAGAACAAGCTCGCGCACTTATACATCGACAACAATATCTTGAAGCTGCAAAGGTTTTAAAACCTTTGTTGCAGCAACAAATCCCGGAAGCTTTACTCCTGAACGTTGATGTAATGATAGGTAGAAAACCTTCTGTTGGGTTAGATTATGTATTTGAACTTGCCGAAAAAGATATCCCAGGGGCACATTATAAAGCGGCATTTTTACTTTATTTTCACCCTCAAGTTGGTGTGGCTTTCCAGCCTTATTTATATGCGGCATATCTGAAGGGTGATGAAAATGCCGTTGTAGCCGCGGTAAATTTATATTATCAGCAGGGTAATTTAGCTAAAGCTCAAAGCATTCTTTATCATTTTCAGCATCTCGAGTCAGTATCAGCTATTTCTAATATGTTAGATTTTGGGACAGTGGATAAAGCGATAACAACGAAAGACTTTGATGATATAAAAATGCCTGACTTATCTAGCTTATCTTATCAATTAATTGCCCAAGAAATTAACTTGTATACTGTGGATGATTTCATCAATGACTTTGAGTGTCATTGGCTTAGATGGCATGCAGAGAAAAATATCAAGCGCTCTACGGTGGTCGATGGTGTAACGGGTAAAAATGAGATTAGTAAGGCTCGTACTGGATCAGTTGCACAATTGACGCCTTCAATAAATGATTGGATATTGTTGAACATTGAAATGAAAATAGCAGCTTATTTTAATCTCGCTATTGAAAATGGCGAATTAAGCAATGTTTTGCACTATTCACCAACAGAAGAATATAAAGCGCACTATGACTTTTTTCACCCTAAAGATTCAGGTTCTGCTGTTGCTTTAAGAGATGGTGGCCAGAGGTTCAAGACGGTATTGATATATTTAAATGACGTCAAAAGTGGAGGGGAGACCTGTTTCCCTAGACTATCTAAATCAATCAAGCCCAAATGTAAGCAGCTGCTTATTTTTAATAACACAGATAATAATTTTGCCCCTTTACCCTTATCTTTACACCAAGGAATGCCAGTGATAGAGGGAGAGAAGTGGCTTTTCTCAAAGTGGATTAGAGAAAAGCCGACAACTTATAAAAACGTGTTGAACGCTATAAGTCTTTTATAAAGTAGTTTAATTATCCCAGCGCTTAAAAATTAATGAGGTGTTGATACCGCCAAAGGCAAAGTTATTAGTCATAACGTAATGGGTGTCGATATGGCGAATATCACCTTTGATATAATCTAATGGCGCGCATTCTGGGTCAACTTGCTCAAGGTTCAAACTGGGGGCGAACCAGCCAGCGTTCATCATTTCTATACTGACCCAAGCCTCTAATGCGCCGCAAGCGCCGAGGGTGTGGCCGGTATAGCTTTTCAGTGATGAGATAGGCACTTGTTCACCAAAAACTGAATAGGTGGCGTGTGACTCGGCAATATCACCGCGTTCAGTGGCGGTGCCATGGGCATTGATATAACCAATCTTATCGGCATCAATTGCGGCATCTTTTAACGCTAAGCGAATAGCCACCTCCATGGTGTCAGCGTTTGGCTGAGTGATATGCAGGCCATCGGAATTAGTACCAAAGCCCACTAGTTCTGCGTAAATTTTTGCGCCGCGCGCCTGAGCGTGTTGTAACTCTTCAAGCACTAACGTACAGGCTCCTTCACCAATAACTAAGCCGTCTCGCTGGCTATCAAATGGTCTAGGGGTGGATTGTGGTTGATCGTTCTTAGTACTGGTGGCAAACAGGGTGTCAAACACCACAGCTTCGGTGGGGCACAGCTCTTCACCGCCGCCAGCGAGCATTAGGGTTTGCTGGCCAAATTTTATCGCTTCAAAGGCGTAGCCAATGGCCTGACTGCCAGAGGTGCAGGCGCTACTAGTAGTATGGACTCGGCCTTTAAGGCCAAAAAACACTCCAACATTTACCGCTGTGGTGTGCGCCATCATGCGGATATAGCTGGTAGCATTAATGCCTGACATATCGCCATTTTTAAGCATATCACCAAAGCCTATAAGGGGTTCGGTGCTGCCTGTAGAGGAGCCATAAGCCACGCCCATTTCACCTGATTTGATAATAGGGTCATCAAGCAATCCTGCATCTTCTAGGGCGATTTCACTGGCGCGGGTCGCCATAATAGATACTCGGCCCATGGAGCGGATTTTTTTGCGTGAGTAATGTTTGGGCTGCTCAAAGTCTATGATTGGCGCGGCTAAGCGGGTGTTAAGCCCTGGGAATTTATTCCATTCATCCATGGTGACGACGCAGTTATATTTTTCTTGTAAGCGCTTAGCAATGCTTGGCCAGTCGTGGCCCAGTGCTGAAATACCGCCGATTCCGGTAATGACGACTCTGCGGCTCATATCATGCCTCCGTTAACTGAGATCACTTGGCGAGTGATATAAGCGGCATCATCAGACATCAAAAAGTTGGCTAGGCCGGCAATTTCGTTGGTTTTGCCCATGCGGCGCATTGGCACTATTTGATTAATCATCTCTTTGGGGAAGTCACTGACCATGTCAGTTTCAATCAGTCCTGGGGCGATACAATTAACGGTGATTTTTCGCTTTGCTAACTCTAAGGACAAGGCTTTAGTGGCACCGATTAACCCAGCTTTTGAAGCGCTATAATTCACTTGGCCACGGTTGCCTGCAATGCCTGATACCGATGCCATAGTAATGATGCGGCCACCAAATCTAGCTTGGATCATCGGCATAATCGTTGGCTGAATCACATTGTAAAAACCATCTAGATTAGTGTGGATCACACTATCCCATTCTTCGTCAGTCATTGCAGGGAATGCGGTGTCGCGGGTAATTCCTGCATTAAGAATTACCCCGTAATAAGCGCCGTTTTGCTCAATATCGGTAGTGATTTTAGTTTTTGCTAGTTGGCGGTCAGCAACATCAAAAGCGATCAGGCTGGCATTGACACCTAAGGCCATAATTTCAGCTTGGGTTTGCTCGGCCGCTACGATATTACTGTGGTAATGCACGGCAATATCATAGCCTTGTTGAGCCAATTTCAGCGCGATAGCTTTACCTATACCGCGGCTTGAACCCGTTACTAAGACTCTTTTATTTGTGGTCATTTTATCTCCATGACATTCAGCACCTGCTGGTCACTTTCCTTATCTCTATTGCCTGTTAGTAACAGACTGCTAAGTTAGATTTTCTTGTATGTAAGCCGTGGTATCTTGAGGCTGAAACACGTTGACATTTGCTGTGGCAATGACGGCATCGGCAGCAAGAATTTGGCAATCAAATACTGCTAGTCCAGTTTCTTCTTGGTATAGCCGAGTGACTTTAATTTGATAGCATTTACCCCGTTCATAGTGCCCTTGATGCATCACTAACTTGCGCGTTCCAAGTAAAAAGCCCACTCGAATTTTATCATTTTTTAAATGGGCTTCAACACCAGCTAGTGCGGCAATACTTTGAGCCATATACTCGATGCCCACATAATTTGGCACCCCATTTAATGCCATATTAAAGTAAGCGCTCGTGTCGCTAATACTAACCTCGGTGATCAGGGTATCTACTTGATGGCTTAATAAGCGGTCGATTAAAATCATTGGCGCTCTATGGGGCACAAAATGACTGACATCTTGTGATAATAGCGCTGCTTGTGCGATAAGGTTAGTCATGTTGAGCTCGACTCCGACCTAAAATGATACTGGCGTTACTGCCACCAAAAGCAAACGAATTACTCATAATGTAATTGACGGCTGTGGATTGATTTTGGGTTACTAATGGCAATAGGGGGTTATCGGGATCTTGTTGTTGATCCCACACTTGCGGCGGTAAGGCTTGCTTGTCGTTATACTGACTTAATAGTAAGTAGCAAAACGCCGCTTCAATTGCCCCTGCTGCGCCTAAGCAATGACCCACTAACGGTTTTGTGGAGCTGCATAAGGGTATGTTATCGGTGTTGCCAAACACTTGCTGCATCGCTAATGATTCCATGGCATCGTTTTTGGGGGTGGCAGTGCCATGCAAGTTCACGTAACTGATTTGTTTTGGCGTAATGTTGGCATCACTTAAGGCATTATTCATAGCGGCTATAGCGCCAGTACCTTGTGGATGCGGCGCAGAAATATGGTGGGCATCGGATGACTCTCCAATGCCTGCAAGGATTATCTGCTCAGTATGTGGGGTTGATTTTTGTAAGGTAAATAGCGCTGCTGCTTCACCAATATTTATGCCATCGCGATGTTTGCTAAAGGGGTTACATAAATCAGCCGCGACCGATTCTAGTGCGTTAAAGCCATTGAGGGTGAGCTGACACAAACTATCAACCCCACCGACAATCACCAGATCACATAAGCCTGCATTTAATAATCGTTTCGCGCTGGCAAATACCTTGGTGCTGGAAGAGCACGCTGTTGAAACCGTATAACATGGGCCTGATAGCTTAAAGTATTGACGCAGGAAGTCGCTAGTACTGCCTAATTCTTGCTGAGCGTAATGATACGTGGGTGGAAACTCCCCGTGAACGGCGTGATACGCCAAGGCGGCTTCGCCTTTTGAAATACCAGAAGTACTGGTACCAATCACCACGCCTATTCTCGATGGGCCAAATTGTAATTTGGCTTGGGCGATAGTCTTATCTAATTGCAGCGCTGCGGTATAGAGTAATTGATTATTACGACAATCAAATTGCTGCAGACTCTCAGGAATAGCTTTTAGCTGCGCCTCATCAATGGCACCCACTCGGGTATTGGCATTAAACATTAGATCATCTCGCAACACCATGGCACTGGTATCGCCAGCTAAAAGCTTACCAAGCACTTGCTGCGGCGTATGGCCTAATGGGGTACACAATCCAATCTGGGTTATGGCGATAGAATTAGTCATTAATTACACTTTTATTCCATTGTTACATCTAGAAAAATGGGCCGCTACAAAGGCGAGATCGACAGGGTGATATTCGCTGCCGGAAAACGCAATATTACCTCAGCAATCCATGGATTGAGATCCGAGTAGCTAATTTGAATTGCTGCTTCATTGTCGACTATCAAGGCACTGCATTTTCCGTTATCACGATTGTCATCACGATTGTCATCACGATTGTCATCACGATTTTTATCACTATAGTTATCAGCCTCGCAAGCCACATCCTGCATTTGACCTTGGCTAAAATAGGGATTCACTTGCTGGTGCGGTCGATAGATGAGTTGCATAATAGCCATCAAGTACTCTGCTTTAAAGTCATCCCCCATGAGCACATTTTGCTGACTCACAACGGTTTCGCCATCATAAGTGACCGTAAATAATGCCTGACCTAATGGGGCTAAACCTACCATGGTCATCATCTCAGGGCTAAGTTCCAGTTGAGTTAACAGCTCGTGATGCTTGTCACCATGGGTAAAGCTAATTTTTTGCGTCAATTGCTGCTGACTATTTTGCGGTGCAAGCTCTTGGTCTGACAGCGTCATTAATGGCGCTAAACAGTAGTTCACTTGCGGGGTTAATAGCACGCAGGTTTGTCGCTGCAGTTGCTGGCTACAACCTGATACCAGCAGTACAGCAATTATCGATATGTTAGTGAATAAAGTACGCCACATAGTTAACTCGCTTGAGGTTGTTGTTGGCATAAGCCGACAATCATATTGAGTCTTCGCTCTGAATCTTTCACGAACGGGTTGCTACTATCCCAAGCGTAGCCTGCCAGAATAGAACAGATCATCTGTTTTATGGTCGGATTGGGGTCATCATAAAAAATCACATCCTGAAAACGACCGTCGTACCATGCTTGTACATAGGTTCTAAAGGTATTAACCCCGAGCATTAATGGCTCAGCATAGTCAGCTTGCCAGTCGACGGTTTCGCCATCTAGTTGCTTGATAAGGGTATTGACCGCCATTGAGGCCGACTGCATCGCAATGGTCACCCCTGATGAAAATACCGGATCGAGAAACTCGCCTGCGTTACCCAGCAGTGCAAATTGATTGGTCGCTAAAGTGGATACATTGGCCGAGTAGCCTTTTAAAGTGGCGCATTCTTGTACCACTTTGGCATTTGCTAATAAGCGATTTAACCCCGGTTCTTCCTTGATAAGTTGCCATAATTGGCTTTCTAAATCCCCTTGGTAATGTTCAATCAAATGCGGCTCAGCCACCACGCCAATGGAGCAGCGGCCATTGCTAAACGGAATTAACCAATACCAAATATCTTTTTCGGTTGGATGGACGCTAATGAGAATTTTACTGCGATCAAAATCAGCATCGGTAATATTGTCTTCAATATGGGTAAAAATAGCGCTTCTTGAAGGTAAGTTTGATGGCTTTTCTATATTCAGCAGTCGCGGTAATACTCGGCCAAAGCCACTGGCATCGAGCACATATTTAGCGGTAACTTGATAGTAATTATCTGACGCGTCAGTGACCGATAAAATAGAACTATTCTCGTTAGTTAGCCCAGGAGTTAAGTTGATATCGTTAACGCTGTGGCCATAGCGAATTTCTACCCCTTGAGAGACTGCGGTATCGGCAAGAATTTTATCGAATTGGCCACGCTGCACTTGAAAGGTCGTGCCCGGGCCTTGGGTATACTTATCGGTAAAATTAAAGGTGGTATAGCGATCTTTATGCCTAAATGCCGCCCCATTTTTAAATTGAAATCCCGCTTGTTCAACTGCGGCTAACATGCCTGCTTGCTCAATAAATTGCATGCAGCAAGGCAGTAAACTTTCGCCAATAGAAAAACGCGGAAAATGCTGCTTTTCTAATACCAACACTTGTTTGCCCTGTTGGTGCAATAAACTTGCGGCAATCGCCCCAGAAGGTCCAGCGCCAATGATTACCACATCAACATTGATATCGTCAGTTAGATGCTTTCGTGTAAGCGCGTGTTCTAATGAGCTACTTTCCATAATGTGCTACTTCTCTTGTCATTATGCTGATAAATGGGGCCAGTAAAAAACTAAAGCCGATGCCAAACAATAAGGTTAAGCCAAAAAAGTGAATCGCATTGGTATGGCTTAAGGCCAATAACCCAAAGGCTAATAGGGTGGAACAAGCTGACATAAAGACAGCCATCATCACTCCGTCGGCAGAGGCTTGTGGTTTAACCGAGGCAAAAAACAAGCTGTAATCAATACCAATACCCAGCACTAAAATAAGCGCTAAAGCGTGGAATAAACTTAACGGTGAGCCCATAAGCCCCAAGCAAGCCAAGGTTAATATCATGGCGCTCACGGGCACTGACACAATCAATAACGCCAACTTTATTCCAAAACGTAAACTAAATATCCCAATGGCTACCACACAAACCAATGCTAATAACTGCAAGGTAATGAGGCGAAATTGGGCCATTAACTGCGAGATATCACCAACTTTATCCACCACAGTGATGGATAGGTGACTGCTGTCGACTCGGCTTTTAAGGGCGGTTAAATCGTTAATGCCGCCCAGCAATATGATACTACCCCATTGGCTCTGGCTTGAACTTAAGTTACTAGAACTGACGCTGCTTGAGCTGTGATTAACATCCTGGCTATGGGCGGGCAGCCACAAGCCAGCTAAATCGTCACCTGCTAGGGCGAGCACATCTTCCGAGCTGATAGCCATATTTTGGCTGTTTGTTAATTCAGTAATTAAGGTGGCTTTTATTGAATCATCAAGGCCTAATGTGTCGATGATGTCATTTAAATGATCTGCGTATAACTGTTCATATAGAAGGTAGTTTTGTTGCTGGCGCTGCAGGCTAGGCAAGTATTTACTTAGACTGACAAAGTGACTTAATTCGTTAGCATTCACTGCGGCGGCTAACACGTCATCAGCTTGCTCAAGCTCAGTTAATAACCCTTGTTCACTGGCGGCGCTAACTAACACAAATTGGTTATCGGTGCCGCCACTGAGTAATTGTCTAAGCTGGTTTTCCTCAGCGGTTATGGCCTCAGGGCTTTGCTGTAAATTACGGATGTCATCATTGGTGGTTAATTGACTTAACCCTGCTATGGCAATAATGACTAACGCTGCAATGGAAATGATAGTCGCCTTATTGGATTTTTGAGGCTTAGCAGCATCAGTTTGGCAACTAAAGTGGCTTAACCAGCTAAGGTAGCGCTGCGCCAACGGTTGTAATATCGAGCTTGAAGCTAATGTATGATTCGCAAGCGCAGGGTAAGCTAATACCAGTGTCAGGTAAGCGCCAAATAAGCCAGCAGCGCAAAATATCGCTACCTGCTGCATGCCAGGAAAAGGAGTAAATCCAATCGCAATAAAGGCAATGCCACTGGTTAATAATGCCAGACTCAAGGTGGGTAAAATACTGCCGATGATGTCACTGGCACTGCGTTGCTGCTGATTAATTTTTTCACAGTAAAAATGAAAACTGTAATCAATCGCCACTCCAATTAAGCTGGTACCGAACACCAAAGTCAGTAAATGCAGCTCACCAAATAAGGCTAAAGTCGCCACAGCGGCTAATAAAAAACCACTGGATAAAGTCAGCAATGCCAATGATATGGGCATAATGCTGCGAAAGCCTAGCCAAACTAGGATCATGACCCCAACCAGTGAGATTGAGCCAATGGTCGATATTTCCGACTTGGCTGTGTCAGTGGCAGCCTTAGCGTGAAATAACGCGCCAGCCTTGAGTATTTCAAGGTTGGCAGTGGTATCGGTTAATGATGTAAAGGCTTGAGATAGCTCTTGGCTTTGCAGCTGCTGAGCTTGGGGGTTGAAGGCGCTGTTCACCCCTTTAGCGATAACAATGGCGGCGACTTTATTTAGCTCACCTTGCTGATAAGGCGTGAGTAATATCCCTTGTTCGCTGCTGATGTTATTGCTTGGCGCTAAGGCCATGACATTGTCTGGAAAGAGTAGTAATGGATCTTGGGCCAATAGCTGGCTGCTGGCGTAACCAAAGCTGCTGTATAGTTGCTGCTGCGCAGCCATGAGCAGTTGTTGCCACTGGTTTGGCGCTACTAATAGTTGTCGCTGTTTATCTGTCAGTAACTGAAATCGGTGGGAGAAGTAAAAGCCGCTTAAGTCCTGCATCTGACTGGCATCGCCGCTGCGAACATCAGTAAATACCTCAGCCTGTTGCTGTAACTGCGCCATGAGCGCTTGGGCGGCATTAATGGCTTGCTGTTTATCATCAGCAATGAGGCCGATATACACTTGGTCGGCTAAGCGTTGCTCGACCCGATCAAGCGCTGTTTGAGTTAGTGGTGATTCAGTTAATTTGGGCAGCATCGCCAAAATGTTAGTTTGGATTTTTGCCCCTGATTGCCATAGCGCTGCCCCATAAGCTGCAATTGCAACCATGATAATTAACCACAAAGCTAGTAACAGTCGCGGCTGAGTCTGATAGCGACTGAGCTTGCTGTTAGGTTGTGATTTATCCATAGGGACATCGGATTTAGCCATTAGTAAGCATCACTGCCAGCAGGGGCTAAATTAAAGCGCTGAATATCGTCATCAGACAGTTGGTTTTCAATGGCGGTAAAGCTAATGATGGTTTTATCTGTGTTTTGATGAGCCACAGCATCTGCTATTGAAGTCACCATGGTGAGGCGCTTAATTTGCGATGCTGCAGTTGTCGAGGTTTTTCCACCTTCAAGGATTAACCCACCAATGGCTTTTTGGATCAGCGGGTCTTTAGCCACCAAGCCCAATTGCCATTCATCAGCCACTGATGGCGCTGACATATATAGCTGAAAATCTTTTTCTAATGCTTTCACATCGCCCATTAGCAATGCTTGCATTAACAGAGGCAATTGCTCCGCCATGGCTGAACTAGCTTGATTAGCCTGACTTTGCTGAATGTTGCCCATACTATCTTGCTGGATCAGCAAGCGATCTTTTAATACTAGTGTCGTCGGGAAGGGCGTAGTTTGCTGCCAAAATAGCCCGACCTGCTGGCTAAACATAAAGCTACCTGCGCTTTCTAATGGTTTTTTTAATACCGCTAAATAGCGAGTTTGACTAAACAGACCTTTGGCTTGTGGTCTTAGCTGTAACTGCTCCGCCAGCTGGGTTAGCTGTGCTGGCGTTGCTTGCTGGTTAAATATGGCCGCTAGCTGCTGCGTACTTAGCTCGGGTGTTGAGGTTAGTTCAGGCTTATCAGCTGAAGTGTCAGTCTTAGAAGTGTCCGTCATAGAAGTGACAATCGCTGAAGTGATTTCAGTGGCTTTAATGGCACTGGGCAGCAGCACTAAAGACCAGATTAACAGGCCATAGATAAGTGTTTTCATGACCTTGTCACCAAGGCGGTTAATTCATCAGTCAATTCATCCTCAGGCAGATACGCGACGATTGTTTTTCGAAACACATCAGGGGTGACAAAGCATAGTTCTTCAGTTTCCATATCAACGGCTGCCTGAATGGTATAACCCTTGGTGATGCGCTCATTGGTGTTCGCATCACGAATTTGATAAGTAATCTTGAGGCGGTTTTCCCACTCGACAATGCTGGAATAAACAATGATTGTTTGGTCAAAAGTACTGCTTTTGACATATTGCAGTCGAGTGTCAACAATTGGCCAAGCGTAGCCAGAGTTCATCATTTGACGATAGTTATAACCTAACTCATCCAATAGCTTACAGCGGGCGACTTCAAAATAGCGTAAATAGTTGCCATGCCAAGTGATCCCCATGGAGTCCACATCATGAAATGGCACCACCATGGTTAATTCAGATGAGAACAGGGCTTTCATTTAACACACCTCCCACTGACCTAATTGAATCTTATCAACGGTCTGGCGTAGTACGGCTTCTAATGGACGGTCTTCAGTGAGCAGTTCAAAATCTTCACTCACTTGAGCTACCGTTTTCGCTAACGACGACGTGAGCGAGGCATGGGCCAACTCATTTTGGCTTATACGTAAATGTATTCCTTGCGTCATGGCTAATAATGCCGCCGCAGCAACTTGCTCAGTAAGCTGCAGTACCCGCATACAGTCACGGGCAGCAATAGTGCCCATACTGACTTTATCTTGGTTGTGGCACTCGGTCGAGCGTGAAAAAACACTGGCAGGCATAGTGTTTTTCAATGCTTCTGCTGTCCACGCGGACACGCCAATTTGCACCGCTTTAAAACCATGATTGATGGATTTTCTCGCGCCAACAGCAGCAGATAAATTAGCCGGTAAACCATTATTAAACTTCGGGTCCATGACCAATGCCATTTGACGGTCGATTAAATCAGCAAGGTTAGCCACGGCATTTTTCATTGCATCCATAGCAAAGGCAATATGGCCACCATAAAAATGGCCACCATGAAGAATATGCTCGCCTTCACCGTCAACAATGGGGTTGTCATTGGCACTGTTTAACTCTGTTTCAATAAACTGGCGCATGAACGGCAATGCATCTTGCAGTACCCCAATAATATGCGGCGCACAACGAATGGAGTAACGGTCTTGCAAACGATCTGAGTTGCGAGGATGAGTATGATGATTTAAATCTTCTCGTATCCAAGTGGCGATTTGGTTTTGCCCTGGATGCGGTTTAGCGGCAAATAAGATGTCATCAAAATGATTTGAATTGCCCTTTAATGTCAATGATGCCATGGCAGTGATGCGGCTAGATAAGCGGGTGAGATACTGAGCGCGGTCATAGGCTAAACAGGCAAGGGCTGTCATTACCGCTGTGCCGTTCATTAAGGCTAGGCCTTCTTTAGGGCGCAGGATTAGTGCCACAATACCTAGCTCAAGATACACATCTTTGGTGGCGCGGCGTTTACCTTTATAAATAACATCGCGCTCGCCAACAAGTACCGCAGCTAAGTAAGATAGCGGGGTTAAGTCACCACTGGCGCCAACAGAGCCTTCTTCAGGGATCACTGGCGTGATATCTAGATTAAGCAATAACTCAATCCGTTGTAGTAGCTGGTAAGTCACCCCAGACTTGCCTACGGCTAATGAGCTTAAACGACAGGCCATAATCGCGCGGGCTTGCATTGGCGAAAAAATGTCGCCTAAACCACAGCCATGAAAGCGTGATAAATGCAGCGGTAATTCATGGACTAAGTCCAAGCTTACGTTAACAGTACAAGAGTCGCCATAACCGGTTGTTACTCCGTAAACCACACCTTCTTCACTCAAAAGGCTATCAATAAATCTTGCCCCTTTTTGAATGTATTCTTGATATTCAGGGCGCTCATTAAGCTTAACAGGGGCACCTTTAGCGACGGCAACCACCTGTTCTAAACTCAGCTGCTGTTGGCCAAAATGTACGGTTGGCAAAGTTGATGTTGAAGACGCTTGGCTCATGGAATTACTGCCCCTGCTTGGAATGTGACTGGCTACGTTGTGATTGCTCATCGTTGCGCCAAAAATCATAAAAATTAAACCACTGTAATGGTTGTTGGCTCGCAAAATGTGCTAAACGGCGACTGTATTCAACAACGGCATCGGTTAATCGTTCGGTGCGCCCTGCTCGTGGGCCTTTTAAGCTATTTGATAAATGTTCTACATGGACATGATAGCGACCATCTTCTTGTAAGCAGAACATGGTATAAACTGGGCAATCTAATAAGCCGGCCAGAATAAAAGGCCCTTGGGGAAAGGCGGCCTGCTGACCAATAAAATCACTGTAAATGACTCTCCCTGCAGTATCAGATGAGGTGCGATCGGCGGCGATAACCACTAACTCTCCAGCGGCAATCTTTTCTTGTAATAACACTGCTGTGCTAGGGCCTAGCTCGTCCACTTGGATTAAGTTTAAGCTGCTGCTGGGGTTAAGCTGTTTGAGCACCTTATTGAAATTTTCTGCATGGCTAGTTAGTACCATGACATTCACTTTCACTTGTTGCTGGTGGATTGAAATCGCACGGCACAACTCTAAATTACCCAAATGAGATACCAGTAGCACAGCCCCTTGGCCAGTGGCTAATTGGTCTGCTAAAACATGTCTGTCAGCAAAGTCGACATGGGATAATTTAATGCGATCGCACCAGGCATCTATTCTATCTAGTGCAGCATTACCAAAGGCAAAAAAGTGTTTTAGGCTATCTCGCCAAGTCACAGGCTCTGACAATAAAGCTTGCTCAGGGTGTTGCTGTTTAACGCGACGTAAAAAGTCTAAAGACGCATTACGTGCGGTTACCCCAGTTAAAAAGAAGTAGCAAATAACCGGATACATGATGGCGCGGCATAGCCAATGGCCACCTAAACGATAGCTATCAGCCAGTAATTTAATGCCCCAATAACTGCCTCGCTCACTCATTGCTGACCAGTGTTTATGGGTGTTTTTTTTTGCCAATATGGTTGGCAAACGTTTGAGCATGCCGAAAAATAATCCTGTGTGCATGGCTGAAATACGCACATTATCTTTAAAGCCTTGGAAGTGACTAATGCCGTCTTCAGGGTAAATAACGTTAGTAGGAATATGGACCACAGGTACGCCTTGCCAGTGCATTTTGACCATAATTTCAATATCAAAGTCCATGCGCTCACCTAAGGCCTGCTCACGAAACAATTGCTCGGTTGCTGCAAGTGGGTAGACCCGAAAACCACACATGGAATCTTGAATATCAAAGCTTAAGGTTTCAATCCACACCCAAAAGTGGGTGATATAGCGGCCATATAACCGCCCCTTAGGGACTGATTCATCGTACTGAGGCTTACCGGATATGAGTGCCAAAGGCTGCTGTGTGGCAGCATCGATCATTGCGGGAATATCATCAAGGCAGTGCTGACCATCTGCATCGACTTGCAATGCGTGGCTGTAACCCTCTTTAAAAGCGACTCGTAAACCCGTGGTCACAGCGGCGCCTTTGCCACGGTTAAATGGATGATGGATCAAACTGACCCAATCATATTTATCCGCCAATTCTTGTAATAAGTATCGTGTTTCATCGTTACTGCCATCATTGATTAAATAACAGTGTAGCCCGGATGATTCTAGTGAAACTAGGGTGTCAGCAATGGCTTGTTGATGATTGTAATTGGGGATAATGATAGCTAGTTTCATAGTTAACTATCCTTTTCTGAATGAAGCCGCGGCTTGATTTTCGACGTATCAAAAGCAATTCTGCCAGAGGCAAAACGCTTATCAGCATCGCGATAAACAAACGTCAGTTTGGCTTTGGCAGCGTTATGGCTAATAAACAGTTCTACATGACTGTTTGGCAATAATAATTGCTGAAATTTTAGTACTTCTAGGGTCGCCACAGTAGGCTCATAGCCGAATGCGTTACTGCCAAGTTGAATAGCCCAATCCAGTTGGGTGACACCGGGTAATACCGGTTGCTCGTCAAAGTGGCCTTTAAAAAAATCGAGTTCGGCTGCAACAAAAAGCTGCCAGCTGATGCCGTCATCTGTGCTTGTTTGACTAATAATTTGAGGTAACGTTGATTTAATCTTCATTGAAAACTGCTAATAAATCCGTATGTATTCGCTTGCCTTGGCTATTGGTAGGTAAGGCATTTGGGTAGCGCCAACGTCTTGGCAATGTGACCCGTTCAAATTGGCTGAGTAAGTGTTTTTTTAATTGGTTGTTGAGGCTTAACTTACCGTGTTGGCTTAATTGTTCTAAGCCTGCAGTGGATAAGGTCATTGCCGCGCCAAGCATGACTCTGGGCTCAGTAAGCTGAATAACCGCAGCTTCTTCCACAAAAGGATGGGCACACAATAAGCTCTCCATGTGGGCTAACGATAAGCGTTTTTCTTCCACTTTAACGATGCGATCGAGGCGTTGTAATAAACGAAAGCGGCCATCGGTTTGCAGTTCAATTTTATCATCGCACTTGAGCCATTCAGTAGCGCAAGGTAAGTAGGGCGATTTGAGCAGCAATGCGCCATCTTCAGCATCTGCGGCAATGGTTAACGGACTAAAAGGTAGCCAGGTACGGTCAACTTCGAGTTGTCGGCGATAAGCAATGCCGCCGGTTTCTGTGCTACCAAATACTTCAATAGGCAATTGGCCGTAACAGGTATGAATATGCTGAGCGGCGTCATAACTGAGAGGGCCACCTGAGCTAAAAATTAAGCTCGGCGCCATTTGTTGTTGTTCAAACTCTAATGCTTCAGGTAATCGTGATAACTGCGCTGGGCTGCTAACTAAACAGAGGTTGGGCATGAGTGCAATGTAGTAACTTAAGGTTTCAGGGTATTCCACCAAGTCACTTAAAAAGGGTCTGCTTGCCGCTAACGGCCAGAGGATCTTGAACAATAAACCGTAGATATGCTGATGAGATACGGTGGAAATAACGCTACATTGGGGTAATCTTGCTGCGAATGTTTGTTCTAATATGCTTACTTCCGTATCAAGTTGTTCAATAGATTTTTTAATGGCTTTTGGCAGACCACTACTGCCAGAGGTGAATAACACTAGCTCACCTAATTTATCAGCTTGCGGCCAAGACTGAGGCGCTAAACCGAGCTCTTTTTTCAGTAAGATAAATTGCTTAGCTTCAGATAATGGCTGAT
This sequence comes from Shewanella sp. 6_MG-2023, assembly GCF_030547195.1. NCBI lineage: Bacteria > Pseudomonadati > Pseudomonadota > Gammaproteobacteria > Alteromonadales > Shewanellaceae > Shewanella > Shewanella sp. 6_MG-2023. The sequence continues at coordinate 93,562 of NZ_JAUOQU010000006.1, forward strand.
CAGCAATTATGCCATCAAAGGTATGGTTGAGCTCAGTTAGGGTGCCTTCTTGAATATTTGCTGGCAACACCACTTGCTTATTCGCTAGCAATGCTGCGCACATTCCAGCAGCAAATAAATCACTGGTTTCAGCCGTCAGCAGCCAGCGTTTTAACGGGCTGGCTGTTAGCTGTGCATGTAAATGCGCCACATGAGATATAAACAGCTGACCTGTTACTATGTCATGGTGATTGAAACTTATTACTTGTTGCGTTTTTGGGCCAGTGTGTAACCAGTTAATCAGCAAGTTATTCATGTTTTTTCAACCAAAATGTGCGATAGAGCCACTCTCCACCAAGCAATATACCCATAAGAAGATAAGCAATTAAACCATTGTAAAGGGTCCACAATTCTAACGTGGAAAACCGTGCCGTATACAATGCCACTGAGCCATTTAACACAAACAAACCACACCAAAGTAGGGTGACTTTGTTCAAATAACCAATGGCAGCATCGGGCAAGTCCGGCTCTTTTAACCTTGCGAGTCGTTCAATCATACTAGGGCCTTTTTTTAGCGAGTAGCTAAACAGTCCTAGCATGGTTAAATTAATCACCACAGGATAATACAGCAGCCAATCATTGCGCTTGGCAATAAAGCTGGCTGCGGTTAACCCAATACCGACAATTAACGGCAACGCCATAGAGGCGAGCTGTTGTTTATTTAGCACTAATCGAGCAATCAGTATGATGCACAGCAGTAATGCTATTGAACCTGGAGGCAAAAATTGCAAACCAAAATAGACCGCTAAGGGGTAGCAAACTAACGCAATAGCGGTGATGATTTGCAGTAATAGCATTAGTCTTTCATCAACCCTTCAATAGCGTTGACTACATCAGCAACGGTGCGCACGGTTTTAAATTGCTCTGGCTGGATCTTTTTACCCGTCATTTGCTGCAGTTTTATCACTAAATCAACCGCATCGATACTGTCTAAATCAAGTGCTTCATACAGTGATGCATCAAGCGTAATATCGTCGGCATCAATTTCAAATTCATCCACAAGAATTTGGGTTAACATCTCAAGAATTTGATCACGATTTTCCATGATAACTCCTTAAGAACGTTGTGATTCAATAAAGCTCGCTAAACTTGCCACACTGAAAAAGTGTGCTTTAGTGGCTTCAGAGTTCGCTTCGATTTTAATATCAAATTGCTTTTTAATTGCTAAACCCAATTCAAGGGCATCAATAGAATCTAAACCTAAGCCTTCACCAAATAGTGCGGCATCGGTTTCAATATCATCAATACTGACATCCTCTAAGTCGAGACAGTCGATGATGAGTTGTTTAATTTCGTTGTGTAAAGTCATAGTTATTCTAATCTAGATTGGTTTTATTGAACTTTAATCAAGCCATCATTGGCTGCTAATGCGATTAAGTGCTGCTGATAATACTGCTCTAAATCGCGGGTTAGCACTCTTGCCAATTTGGCTTCACTACTTTGATGATTATCATACATCAGCGGGTCAAATACTGCGCCAATTTCTACTGACATATTTATGGTTTGTCTTGGGATCTGGTACCAAGCTTGTTGCTTTGTTAGCCCCGCTACATCAATGTGCAACGAAACGGGAATAATATCGGTTTTGGTACGAATGGCAATGTTGGCTGCGCCGCGAGCAAAGGGATTAATTTTTTGGCCAACCACAGTGCGCGTGCCTTCAGGAAAAATAATTAAATTCGTCTCACTATCTAATACTTGCTGACAATCTTGCAGTAACAATTCTGCACCGCGATTGGGAATATAACCTGCAGAAGCCAGCACCCCGCGGATAAATGGGTTGCGCCATAAGGTGTTTTTCACAATACAACCCGCATTGGGCATTAAACTAATCAGCACCACTACATCAACCAAGGTTGGATGGTTGGCGATGACCAATACCCCTTTAGCATCAGTGAGTGCTTGAATATTTTTGGTTGTTAGTTTAATCACCCCTGCTTGGGTAAGCATCCACACAAAGCCATTAAACATGGTATGTACGGCTTGTTGTACTCGGGCGATACGTTGTTGCTTGGTGCCCGGCCAAAAACGCAGTAACGGTAAAATAGTGATAGAGCTAAGTAATCCACCTAAACCAAAGGCGATATAACATAGCACGCCAGCTATCCAGCGAGGCACATAACCCAAGCCGCTGAGCCGTTTTGCAGGCACGATGGGGTGTGTTTGCTGACCATCATCCATGTTATTGGCTACTTTGGCTCGTTAGGTGCCAATGATATTGGCACTGCTGACCCGATAAACCTTGTCCAGAAGCGATGGCCTTGATTAGCTGGATGGAGCTAATGGTGTCTGCACTGGGATCAAGCCTTTGATTGCTTGTGAGTGTTAGCTGAGCAACCTTATTAGCGCTGCTCTGCGCAGGTGCTAAATAAAGTCCCATAGCAAGCGGTAGTTCAGCTTCATGGGTGTATTGATTGTATATCGGCGGCACAGGGTCATCAGCAAATACCATTAAAATTGGTTCTGGGTTTTCTGCTAGCTGAGCAAAAACTTCAACCATGGCTTGAGCTAAGGTTTCTTCCCCTGCGGCAATCGAGGTCGAGGCGGCGGTGTTGCCGGTGACAATGCCATAAATGCCACTGGCAGTATTGTGCACAGACTGGCTAAAAGCTAAGGGTGAGAGTGGCTCTTTAATGACGATATCTTGCAATAAGCCAAGGGTGCGAGTCAGTTCGCCGTGACGAGAGGCAAAAACACTGCGACAGTTGTCAGCAGGCGCGCATTGATAAGCTGCAGTTAACATCATTTTAGTTAAGCGGCTAAAACGGCGGCGCTGCATTGCAGGCACCTGCGGTAAAGCTGGTGAAATGGTGCTGGTTTTTAGATTGGCAGTATTGATTGCCAGCTCTGGGAGGGGGGGCGATTCAGCGGCGCACTTATCCTCGTCGCTCCAACTTTCTTTATCTTGAAAGTCTTGCGACCAAGCGCCCCATGAAAGAATATCAAATACTAATTGCACTGCATTGCCTCTGATATGCTGCGGCTATCCCTAGCTGAGTGAATAAATTTTATTAGATTATTGTTATTAAATTCGGCCTGATTGTACCGTGATTATATGAAAATAATAAAGCGTTTAAGTCCGCAAAAATAAAAATAGCGACATAAATGTCGCTATTAAAATGCTCAAAGCTCTTCCGGTAACGCAAGTATCAACAAACCATAAAAATGGCTTGTTCAATAATCAGCTATCAGAAGTTGGCTCTGGTTATTACTCAGCCTTAAATTAGTTGGCCATTTGCTGCTGAAGTTTTCTAATTGCCGTTTTAATTTTACGGCTATTTTCAGGTCCCATACGTACCATAAATTTTTGCACATTTGGCAGTGCTTCTAGTTTAGGGTCGACAAACTGATAATTGACACTGATAGAACTTAATTCAATCGGGTCTTCAATAATCGGCGCTGATAAGATCATCTCAAAGGCTTGCTGCATGCGCTCGTCAAATGACATATCGCTATAACCTAGCTCTGCAAAAGCTTCGTCAAATATTGGCATGAGTTCTTTATAAGTGTTGATTAACTGCTCGTCATTCATATCTGACACCATGTTGGCGTACAGGTCATAACGATGGTAACTGTCAGGGTTTAAATAGGTTTTGTTAGTGATTTCACTGACGGTGAATTTATCTTTAGGGCCTTTCAGTGGGCTGGCTTTACGGATCACTTCACCTTGGGCCATATTATCGACAAATACCACAAACTGGCGGGCAATGTCTTTTTTAACAAGTAGTGGCTCGATTTTCATCCCATCAGCCATCTCAACCGTTTTCTGGGCGACAAAGTCATCACTTTCAATCAGTGTAGGTAAGGGCTCTACTACTTCAGGCTCTGGAGCTTCAATAATAGTGGGTTCAATAACTTCCACTATCACTTCTTCAATAGGCTCTTGCTCAATAGGTTGTTCAGGCACAGGCTCTGGTAGTTGCACAGGTATTGGCGCTTCGACTTCAGGCGCTTTATCGGCCGAGAAGTAGAAATAGCCTGCACCAGCCAGTAAAACCGCAATGGTGATACCAATCACACCCGCGTTACTACCACTGGCGCGACTTGAGTGCGGTGTGGCTCTATCATTTTGATTGACTTGCATGTCTATTCCTTAGCTTTAAACGTCGAAAGGGAACCAATATCATTGAATTTGTTACATTTTCATTTGGTGGCATATAAGGCTTAAACCTTATTTTCATTCTGCAATAATCTCAACACTTGTCTAGTAATAATAGCCAAGGTTAACAATAATTTATGCTTGTACGTATTGCTGGCGATCCCCTAACCAACGTTGAACAATGCTGTCTACATTTTGTGGCACTTGTTGCATAACATGGGCCGCTAATTTTTGTGTGTTTTCAATCAGATATTGATCCCTGACTAAATCAGCGATTTTCATTTCTGCCAAGCCGGTTTGGCGGGTACCGAGTACTTCACCTGGGCCTCTTATTTCTAAGTCTTTTTGGGCAATAACAAAGCCATCGTTACTGGCCCTTAGTACTCCTAAACGTTTGGTGGCAGTTTGTGATAACGGTGCTTTGTACAATAACACGCAGTGGCTGGCAATAGAGCCTCGGCCTACTCGGCCACGTAACTGATGCAATTGCGCCAAGCCTAACCGCTCAGGGTTTTCAATAATCATTAAACTGGCATTAGGCACATCGACTCCCACTTCAATAACCGTTGTTGCCACTAATAAATGTAGTTCACCCGCCTTAAATTGGGCCATTATTTGCTGTTTTTCTGCACTTTTCATACGTCCGTGCACTAAGCCAACCTTTAATTCGGGTAGTAATTGGCTTAATTCTGCAGCGGTATCTTCAGCGGCTTGGCACTCAAGAACTTCAGATTCTTCAATGAGAGTACAAACCCAATAAATCTGCCGATTATCATTTAGCGCGGCTTGTTTTACCCGCTCGATGATTTGTTCGCGGCGATTATCGCTAATGGCAACCGTGGTAACAGGGGTTCTTCCTGGCGGTAACTCATCAATGATAGAGGTTTCTAAATCAGCATAAGCCGTCATCGCTAACGTGCGCGGAATTGGCGTAGCTGTCATTATTAATTGATGCGGATGAAAGCCTTGGCTGACGCCTTTTTCGCGTAATCCTAAGCGTTGATGGACCCCAAAACGGTGTTGTTCATCAATAATGATTAACGCGAGCTTATTAAAACTGACCTGCTCTTGGAAAATAGCATGGGTGCCAATTACCATGTTGGCGCTGCCATCGGCGATATCAGCCAATGATTGTGTTCTGGCTTTGCCTTTTAACTTGCCTGCTAACCAGCCCACTTTTAGCCCTAATGGTTCAAACCAGGCGGCAAAGTTGACTGCGTGTTGCTCTGCTAATAATTCCGTCGGTGCCATCATCGCCACCTGATAACCATTTTCAATGGCTTGCAGGGCTGCTAAGGCGGCCACTAAGGTTTTACCCGAGCCCACATCCCCTTGCACTAAGCGCATCATAGGTGTGGGCTTTTCAATATCAATACCGATATCAGCTACGACTCGTTGCTGGGCCCCTGTTGGCTTAAAAGGTAAGGCTTTTAAAAATGGATTTAATAGCTGGCCGGTGGCGGGTAAAGTCACCGCTTTATCAAGGTTATTGCGCTGACGTAATTGCAGCATACTTAAGTTATGGGCCAGTAACTCTTCTTGGACTAAGCGCTGCTGAGCGGGGTGCATGCCTTGCTCTAAATCGGCTTGGGCGATGTTATTGGGCGGTCGATGGATTAAGGATAATGCCTGACCAATGCTCATATTGTTGGGTTGCAGGGCTGGTGGTAGTAACTCTGTTAAGCCACCTTGATTGAGCATAGTTAGTGCCTGCTCGGTGAGCTTAATCCAACTGGCTTGTTTTAATCCTTCAGTCGAAGGATAAATAGGGGTCAGTGAATCACTCAGGGCTGGGTTTTCGCCAGCTTTAATGATTTTGTATTCTGGGTGGATTATCTCAAAATGGCGGTTGCCGCGCTTGATTTCACCATAGGCCCGAATTATCGCGCCGTTTTGCATGCCATTTCGCTGGGCAACCGAGAAGTTAAAAAACCGCAATGTGAGGTAACCACTTTCGTCGGCAATATTGCAGGTCAGCATACGTCTGCGACCCGGCACAATTTGGGTTGAGATGATTTCAGCTTCAACTGTGGCGTACATCGCGGGATAAAGAGCATTGATGGGATAGATTTGGGTGCGGTCTTCATAGCGCAGCGGCAAATGAAACAGTACATCTTGCACTGTCTTAATGCCAAGCTTTGCCAGCTTTTCAGCGGCTTTTTTAGCGACGCCTTTTAAGTCGGTAATCGGTACCTGATCCAATGGTTGCAAATCTAGCATGCCTTTATCTATTGAGTTGACCACAGACTTCATCACTTAGACTTTGTTGATATTGTAAAGCTCGCTGATTAAAGTGAGTCATTCACTTTGGGGTTAACTTTGACAGTTATCCAAAGAGTTATACAGTCAACTTTATCGCCCTGATGCTTGTTAGCAATGATAGTACTGTAAATATATACAGATGTTATGGCTTATCTTAGCAGAGTTTTAATACAAGGCAATATTAATCCAGATATCAGGCTTAACTGCCTCTATAACCAGCCTTTTTGTTTAGCTATTCGCGCCGCATCTATGCGATTGGTGGCATTGAGCTTGGAGATCGCTTCAGAAAGGTAATTCCGCACAGTACCTTCGGCGATAAATAACTGGGCGGCGATATCACTGGTTGATAAGCCATCACTGGCTAATCGTAGCGCTTTTCTTTCTTTATCATTGAGTGGGTCAATATCACCAATGGCGCTGATCGCCAGCTCTGGATCGATAATTTTTTTACCTGCCATCACCTGTTTAATAGCGTTGACTAGACTTTCTGATGGCGCATCTTTTAGCAAAAATCCCTCGACGCCACAACTGAGTGCTCTTTTGATGTAACCTACGCGGCCAAAAGTGGTTAAGATGATGATTTTAGTTTTAGGTTGCATTGTTGCAGCCTCGGCTTGATATGCTGCGAGCCACTGAGCCAGCTCAACGCCGCTGTGACCGGGCATTTCAATATCACTGAGCAGCAAATCAAAATGCTGCTCTTTAAGCATTGCCATGGCTTGGTTACCATCTTCTGCTTCTGTGATATCGACTTCACCGAGTTCATCTTTGGCAAGGGTAAGTAGGGCTGATAATGCCCCGCGCACCATGGCTTGATCTTCTGCTAATAAAATCTTCATTAAGGCTGTTCCGTGTCGTTGTCAACTTTAGGTTCACTGACTTGCTCTACTTCAAGGGGCAAACTGATGCTAAAACGGTAGCCATCGTTAATATGATAACTAAACTTGCCGCCCAATAAGTTCACTCGCTCTCTAATGCCTTTTAAGCCATTACCTTCTTTAATAACTTTGGTGTTAGCATTGTCACTTAGGCTAACAATAAGCTGCTTATCTAAGGTGTTAAAGCACCATACACATTGACTGGCTTGGCTATGTTTGAGCATATTATTAACTAATTCTGTCAACATTAGCCCTAGTTGAGTTTCTTGCAAAGGTGTTAATGGTGGTAATTTACCCTCGAGATGTACTTCAATTTCTTTTTGTCTTAATAAACTGCATAGTTGATTGACCGTATCTTGTAAGCCTTTATGTTTGTAATTAGAAACCGTTTGGCGAATTTCAGTTAAGCTGTTTCTGGCGATATCAGCAAGTTCCTGTAAATGCTGTTTTGCAACAGCAAGCTTTCCTGCTTCAACCAGTTTTTCGGCGAGTTGTGCTTTCAGTGCAATGGAAGATAAATTGTGCCCCATGATGTCATGTAAATCGCGCGCAATACGTTCACGCTCCAGTGCCGTTGCTAAGTTAGCGATTTCATCATTTGATTGTCTTTGTTGGCGCCTGATGCGTTCATTGTTATGCTCAACCACGCCAAATAGCCCCACCACAAAGGTGATTAACATACCGTATAGCGGAAAATAGTAAGCTTCATAGCCCACGATGTAATTAAGTAGCCACAGCCAAGTACTGATAAGAATAAAGCTAATAATGGCGGTGCGCAGTGAATAGAAAAAACCAATAAAAAAACCGGCAAAACTGAAAAATGAAATGGAGCCGCTGGTAAATATGGTGGCAATGCTCGCAGTGATGAGCATTAAAGCAATAGGATATTTCCCTTGAGCGGCTGAGCTTTTGTAAGCCCAAAAGTACCCATATAAGAAGGGAAATATGAGTAACAAGCTGACACCGACCCGAGCCCAATCATCCCGCATAAACCAAAGTGGAATAAAGTAAAAAATCAGATTGAGCAGATATACCCAAGCTGTTTTTTGTCGATAGGCTTTTTCTGGGTGAACGCGAGTGTTGCTACTATTGACCGAGTGTTTTGTATTGATATTAGACATGAAGCCTCCTTGCGAAGTTAGCATACTGCAACCGAGTCATAATGTGTATGTCTGCAGTAGCTAGCTTCAGCAGCATCGGATTAACGCGCTTGTTGTTTAAGTAAAAAATTTGCCCAAGCGTAATTAGGATCAATTTCTACAGCGTGTTGCCAATCATTAATTGCTTCTTTTTGACGACCTAATTCTTGCTTAGCGATTCCGCGCCAGGTGTACGCTTCAGTATGCCCCCAGCAGATATCAACACATGGCTGTTCATAAAAACGAATCGCATCAGTGGCATATTGCTCAGCCTTATCCATACCGCCGCCATATTGAGCGGGAGTATAAAAGGCGCTCATTGCTCTGACTAACGCAATACGGGGATTTTCAGGGCTGAGTTGTTCTGCTTGAGCCAGTAAAGCACTTACCTTCATTCCCAGAGATTGTCCTTTGCTTGAGTCATTGGCGATTTGCATACCGTAAACAGACGCCAGTAGCGCCATTGACTCAGCATCGTCTTCACGGCTCAATACAGTTTCAAGTGTCGACTGTGCCTCATTCAGGGCTTTTTTAGCCACTCCGCGCAGACCGCTAATATTGGCTGTAATGGCGGTGCGATATTGTGCATAGGCGTGTTCATAATCCACAGATTGTTCGCTGAGAACCTTTAGCTGTTGTAGATCCATTGTGTTGGCTGCCATATCGATAGCGCCGATATCGGCATTGCTAGCACTACTGACTAACGTCAGTGTTACCGCCATGACGGTTGATTTTGAGATAAGAGATTTTAAGATTAGTGATGTCATGATTAACTCCGTTTATTGCATTTAAGGTGTGTTGCTACGGAGTTAGTATCTAACAAAGGGCTTGCACAGGGCAGACACAAACGTCACCAGTTTGAGGTGACAAATGTCATTGATAAAAAAGCCGCCGGCTTGTTAAAGCTTAGGCGGCCAATATATTGAAGCGAATTACTGTGGTGCTAAATCTCGTCTTCCCAGCACACTTTAGCGCCGCGAATACCGTCAACTTTGGCACTGAACTGCTTTTCTAACACATGACGCTTAATTTTAAGTGTAGGGGTTAGGGCATCATTTTCAATGGTCCAAGGCTCTGTCACTACGACAATGGCATCCACAACTTCATGGGACTCAAGGTGCGGGTTAACTCCATCTAGGGTCGCTTTCAGTGACGCGCGCACTTCTTCGCGGGCTTGCAAGGCTGAGCCTTCAGATAATTGCACTAAGGTGATCGGGTGCGGTAAGCCTGAGCCAATGACACAAAGTAGCTCAATGTGCGGATCTTGGGCTATTTTACGCTCAATAGGCACCGGCGCCACATACTTACCTTTAGAGGTTTTAAAGTTATCTTTAACGCGGCCAGTGATAGAAATGTAGCCATCTTCATCGATTTCACATAAGTCACCCGTATGGAAAAATCCATCAGCATCAAAGCATGCTGCTGTGGCTTCTTCTTGCTTGTAATAACCTGTCATCAAACCTGGGCTCTTAACCATTAACTCACCTTCATCGGTGCGGCGAACTTGGCAGCCTTCAACAGGGCGACCCACGCTACCAATTTTTGAGGCATTAAATGGGAAGTTAATAATTGAGTAAGCACAGTTTTCGGTCATGCCCCAGGCTTCTGAAATATTCATGCCGATTTTGTTGTACCACTCTAATTGAGATGGTGGGATGGGGGCTGATCCTGAACCTAATAAACGGCAATGCTCTAAGCCTAAACCTTTTTGGATTTTACGTTTAACTAAGCCGCTAACCAGTGGGATTTTAAGCAATAAATCCAGCTTGCTTTGGCCAATTTTATTGACAATATTGAGCTGAAACAGGGTCCATAAACGCGGCACCGAGAAAAAGACCGTCGGGCGGCATCGCTGCACATCAGCCACAAAAGAATCTAAACTTTCTACAAACGCCACCGACGAGCCGGAGTAAAAAGACGATCCTTGAATCGCTACCCGCTCAGTAATGTGCGCTAAAGGCAAGTAGGATAATAATCTGTCTGTGGTATTGGTTTTTAAATCGCGCACAACCGCTTCACAAGTCCAGCCGTAACTGCCGAAGGTTTGCATTGCGCCTTTTGGTTTACCAGTAGAGCCCGAGGTGTAAATGAGCGTCATCATTTGATCGCTACTAGGCGTAGGCGCATCCACTAATGGTTGCCCTAACTCAAGCAGTTTTTCCCAATGATATTGCGCTGGCATGGTGTCATAAGGTAAAGCTAAACGGAGGATTTCACCGCCGACACCGGCTTCTTGGTCGGCCCAAAAATCAAGTTTTCCGGTGAAGATAGCTTTAGCGCCACTGTGTTCTAATACATAGCGGATCATTTCAGCGTTAGCAGTGGGATAGATTGGCACACTGATGTAGCCGCCGTGCATAAGGGCAAGATCGGTAATAAACCACTCGGCACAGTTTTTAGAAAGCAGAGCAACTTTGTCACCCGGTACTAGACCTAAGTGGCGTAATGCGCCTGCAATTTGTTGTACCTTTTGCTGAACTTCTCCCCATGTGAAGTCAACAAACTGGCCGTTAATTGGTTGTCGTAAATATACGGCATCCCCTTGGGTTTCAGCCCAATGAGATAACATTTCTACTGGCGTTTTTATTAGATTTTCCATCGACAATTCCATGTTCTTTTTGTTTTTAATGTAGGATGCATTTATTTGTAGTTTGCTAATGCAATCATCTCAGTATGGCTATTTATCAGCCTATTCGCAAACGCGAGAACAACTTAACGAGATAATTTCTACTTATAAACTAGCATGTTTCACTGAAAGTTAAATACCTCTTGAGTAATAGCTCTAATAAAAAAGGGTGCCAATGGCACCCTTCAGGATAAAACTCGGTTTGTGAGCTAGATCTCCATTATTCCATCCATTTCCACTAATGAGCCTTTTGGCAGCTGTTTTACCCCGATTGCAGCACGTGCTGGATAAGGTTGAGTAAAGTAGCGCGCCATGATTTCATTAACGGTAGCGAAGTGAGATAAGTCGGTTAAAAAGATATTCAGTTTAACGATATCAGCCATAGTGCCGCCAGCGGCATCACATACTGCGGTTAAGTTTTCGAAAACCTGTACAACCTGCTCAGAGAAATCATCGCTAACCATTTCCATGGTGCTTGGTACGAGTGGGATTTGGCCTGAAAGGTAAACAGTGCTACCTACTTTTACAGCTTGAGAATAGGTGCCAATTGCTGTTGGAGCTTTATCGGTTGCGATGATGATTTTTTCTGCCATGACGCCCTCTGCGATCAAGTAAATGAATGATGTCATCCCTAAGCTGTTATCTAACTTAGGGATTTAGGGGATCAATATTACTAACGTTTGTGGCAGGTGCGCAAGACTTCTGCAGTGCAGAAGTCGTGATTGATTTATTAGCGGTTACGTGAGGTGCGCAGGACTTCAGGTAATACCCTAATGCGGCGCATAACATTGGCCAAATGAACACGGTCGTCGACTGAGATCCGCAGGTTAATGAGATAGACTCTGCCATCACGCTCTTCAGTGCTCAAGTTATGAATATTTGAGCCGGCGGCAGCAATAATACTGGTGATTTTTGCCAGTGCGCCTTGATGATTGACAATTTCAACTCGCAAATTGGCTTGATAGCTTTCACCTTCAACGTTATCCCAATGTACTGGGATATATTTGTCTGGCTCGCTTTGATAACCACGGATATTTGAGCAATTTTCCATGTGTACCACAAGGCCTTTGCCTGGGCTTACATGGGCGATGACAGCATCACCTGGAATTGGACGACAGCAATTTGCGAAGGTCACCAACATGCCTTCAGCGCCGCGAATTGGCATCAAGTGCTCTTCGGTTTCGCTATCTTCATTCTTAGTGGTGAGCTTGTGACCCATTAAGCGCTGGGCAACCACAATGCTCATGGCATTACCTAGGCCGATATCAGCCAATAACGATTCAAGATTGTCATGCTTAGTTTCAGCAATAACTTTTTTAAGCTGCTCTAAGGTGATGTCATCAAGCTTGTTTTCACCTAATGCGTGGTTCAGTAGCCGTTTGCCGAGCGCCACAGCATCGTCACTGGTTAAACTTTTCAAGACTTGACGAATTTTACCGCGGGCTTTACCTGTTACGACAAAGTTAAGCCATGCAGCATTAGGTCTTGCGCCTTTAGCTGTAATAATTTCAACGGTTTGGCCTGATATTAACGGCTGACTTAATGGATAAGCTTGACGGTTAACACGGGCGCCAACACAGGTGTTACCCACATCGGTATGGACTTCGTAAGCAAAGTCGACCGCTGTTGCATTCACCGGCAGCTCTAAAATACGGCCTTCTGGGGTGAATACGTATATTTCTTCAGGGAATAGCTCAGTTTTAACATTTTCCACAAACTCAAATGAGCTACTGGCGCTTTGTTGTAGCTCCAGCAAGCTTTGCATCCACTTATGGGCGCGAACTTGGGTGGTACTTTGTTGTGAACTACTGGTGCCGCTCTTATACATCCAATGAGCAGCAACCCCTTTGTCCGCCATCAGGTCCATTTCTTCAGTACGTATTTGTACTTCAACAGGAACCGCATGGGGGCCAAATAATGAGGTGTGCAATGATTGATAACCATTGGCTTTAGGAATGGCAATATAATCTTTAAAGCGACCGGGATGAGGCTTATAAAGACCATGCATGGCACCTAATACACGGTAACAGGTGTCAATGGAATCGACCATGACTCTGAAGGCATAAATGTCCATGACTTCTTGAAACTGCCGTTCTTTTTTACTCATTTTAAGGTAAATTGAGTAAAGGTTTTTCTCACGACCTTTGACCTTGCAGTTAATTCCAGCATCTTCAAGGCGAGAGGTTATGGCAGTTTCAATACTGTTAATCAGTTCTTTTCTATTACCACGGGCTGCTTTTACGACTTCTTTTAAAACGCGATATCGCATCGGATAATAGGCTTGAAAACCTAAATCTTCTAATTCGCTTTTGATATTGTGAATACCAAGACGATTAGCAATCGGTGCGTAAATCTCTAAGGTTTCACGGGCAATACGACGACGTTTGTCAGGACGTAATGCACCCAAAGTTCGCATGTTATGCGTTCTGTCTGCAAGTTTGATCAAAATAACGCGAATATCTTGCGTCATTGCCATCATCATCTTGCGGAAGTTTTCAGCTTGGGCTTCTTTTTTATCGCGGAACTTGATTTTTTCAAGTTTAGACACGCCTTCGACCAGTTCAGCCACGGTTACGCCAAATAGCTCAGTGAGTTCTTCTTTGGTAACTGGGGTATCTTCGATGGTGTCGTGAAGCAGTGCAGCCATTAACGTCTCGTGATCAAGACGCATATCTGCAACGATGCGGGCTACCGCAACGGGGTGGGTAATATAGGGCTCGCCACTTGTGCGCATTTGCCCTTCATGGGCATCACGCGCAACAATGTACGCCTGCTTGAGTAACTCTACTTGCGCTGGTTCTAAATAACCAGAGGCAGACTCCTTTAGACCTTCAAACAGATACAAGTGGCGCTACTCCTTAAAGTGAACGGCCTTCAGCAATTGCTGCAACAGCGGCAATTTCAGCTGCTTCGCGTTCACGTACAGTTTGACGCTCATCAGCGTCTAATGTGTTAGATGTGACTAAACCTAATTCGATTTCGCGCAGGGCGATAACCGTTGGTTTATCATTCATCTCTTCAACCATTGGGTCTTTACCTTGCACAGCGATTTGGCGTGCACGACGCGCTGCAACCAGGATCATGTCAAAACGGTTGCCGATTTGTTGTACGGCGTCTTCTACAGTTACGCGAGCCATGTGGTGAAACTCCAGTGTTATCTATGGGAAAAAGTGACACAAATTGTACTTAATGACAATTAGTCTGCCAACAGATCGTTAATCATACCATTATGAGTATGGATCTGACTAGCACAGGTTGATCTTTGGCTGCGAATGATCGCGCGCAGATCGTCTAGTGCGGTATCAAAGTCATCGTTTACAATAATATAATCAGCGTCTTTATAGTGTGACATCTCAGATACAGCCTCAGCCATACGTCCGTCAATCACGTCTTGGCTGTCTTGTCCTCGGCCAGTTAGGCGGCGTTCAAGCTCAGCTTTTGAAGGGGGTAATATAAATACCCCAACGGCCTCAGGCATTAGCTTTTTAACTTGCTCTGCGCCTTGCCAATCAATATCTAAAAAGACATCAATACCGTTGGCTAATGTTTGCTCAATGACCTTGCGGGATGTGCCGTAATAGTTACCAAACACTTCTGCCCATTCAAAAAAAGCTTCATCAGCGATGAGCGCTTTAAATTCTTCAACGCTGGCAAAGTGATAATGTTGACCATTAACTTCACCAGGACGTGGTTGACGGGTAGTGTGTGATACAGACACTTGCATGTCGCTTGGCTTATCTTTTAATAAAGCAGAGATAAGCGAAGATTTACCGGCGCCACTTGGGGCAGACACAATAAATAGATTTCCTCTCGCGCTCATAGTGCAAATTCCAACCAGATTATTTTACAGGGCGAGTATTATACTCAAAGCATGGCAATTTGCGAGATTTGTGATGGAAAAAACTGCATAAATCTGTGGTTATTAGCGGCGATTTTTTTCTAACCTTAGTAATACATTGATTAGTTTAATGCATAGGCTTAAAGACCTAAGGCTATTTCATTTTGTCATATTCGTTAATAAAAAATGAACTGGCAATGTTAATGGCGCTAAATGGTTTGTGATTGATGTTTTTACAATTAATTTTGCGGCAAATGCAGTGGTTTCGCTGACTTTAGTGATGAAATTGTTTAGTCTGCTTATATAGTTTCTGTTTATTTATTATTGGGATTTCTTGTGTCATTTTCATCCTTATTTTGTCGCCAAGGCCGAGATAACGGTCAAAGAGTGTTGGCTGTGCAATTATCTTGTTTGATTTTTGTATTAATCATCGCGCTGTTATTTGCTCATTCTGTTACCACTATTATTGCAGGGGTAGTGGCGCTGCCCATTAGTGCTTTAAGCAGCTTACGCCGTTTACGAGACGCAGCTAAGCCAAGCTCTTTGGTGGCAATCCCAACCTTGTTATTGTTATTTTTTAGCCTTTCTATTGCATTTAGTTTTCCTGTTGCTGTGTCAGTGACCATTTTTATTTTAGCGGCCATAGTGAGCGCTGGTTTTGCGTGGTTTTCAGCACCCAAGAGCAATAGCCGTAATCAAAACCGCAGAAATAATTTTTATGTTATGGGCTATCAAGGCCCACATGCTAAACCTGTTGCAGGCGCTCAGAGAGTAAGGCAGCGTCAAGAACCGACCATTGGACATGGCAATAACACCAGTCTTAGGGCTGAAAGCCCTGACGCTGCCAACGTTGATAGCGCAAACTCTGATATTGAAAGCTTTGATAACAACAGTTTTGATGACGAACTGGGCCATGAGCCTGGTTATCAGCACGAAACCGTTTATAAAGAGTCTGAGCTTAATCCGTTTAACCATTCTGCAAATAATGCAGCTGGATACAATAGCGAAACAGACGAGGCTAGGTATCAAGCTGATGAAAAGCCCTGCTACCGAGTTGACCGAGGCGCATTAGAGTCAGGTTCGATGACAGAATTACTTAAATCTTGGTTAGTGTGGGCGCAAGATAATAAAAAAATACTTATAATGGCGGCAAAAGCTATAGGGGTTATGTGTGCAATTGGCCTAGTTATCTATCTAATTAGCTTATTATTTACTGGCACAGAAAAAACCGAAATTGTACCTGTTGAAACCGCAGCCATTGAGCAACCATTAGCAAGCAATGAAACTGCGCGAGTAAAACTGCCTGATGGTTTTTGGCTTATCTTACAAGAAGATGTTTTAGTGTTACGCTGGTTAGGTGATGAAGGTGATGCCCAGTCTATTTGGCGTTTAGATACAGCCCAAGGCGATAAACGCTGCGCCGAATTAGTCTTTAATGATGGCAGTAAATTTAGGCCCATTAGCGTTGATTTAATGGCAGATAGCGGCACCGAAGCGCGCTTTTCACCGCTGGATAATACCAAGCTCATCAACAATGTTGCCATGCGTGGTAGCTTCAAACTGTGTGGTTATAACTTTAGCCTCAAAGGCAGCCAAGCCACATTATCCTCTGAGCCTGCATTTGGCCAATTTATGAAAAGCTTATAAGAGCTTAAATCGCAGCACAACAGGTGACTAGTGTTGCCGGCTGCGATGGCTTAAACTGTTTGGCTTGCAAAGAAAAGATATGGAGTGTTGGGTGGTTGAGTTTATTAGGCAAACAATTTTGCCTTTATATGGAATTGCAGCATCAGATGTAACAAGTGCCACTATTGCGCCTTTGGGCAATGGTCATATTAACCAAACCTATTTGGTTAAGTGGCCAGCAGGGCAAATGGTGCTACAGCAAATTAATACCACAGTGTTCACCAAACCTGACGTGTTAATCGACAATGCTGCTAAAGTGAGTCATCACCTCATCCAAAAATCTACCTTGGGTGAATACCAGCTCGATGTTATTTCGCCTGTGGTTCTTAAAGATGGAAGTTTGTCGGTAAACCTTGGTGATAAAGGTTATTGGCGAGCCATTAGCTATTTAGCCAATAGCCATACAATTGAAGTGGTGACTAATCAAGATGAAGCCAAAATGGCCGCCAGCGCTTTTGGTCATTTTGCACATGCATTGAGTGATTTAGATGCTAATAGCTTACAAGATGTTATTCCTAACTTCTTAAACCTTCCTCTTCGTATCCAACAGCTTAAACAAGCGGTTGCTGATGATAAATCTCAGCGCTTAGCAGATTGTCAGCAATGGGTTGATTTAGTGTTATCGCAACAAGCCTTATTTGCTGAGCTCGCCCAAGTGGAGCAACAACTGCCACTTCGTATTTGCCATAACGACACAAAAATCAACAATATGCTGTTTGATAAGCGTGATATGTCTAGCATGGCAGTCATCGATATCGACACTTGCATGAAAGGCTACTTAATGTATGACTTTGGTGACATGGTACGGGCGTTTTGCTCACCTGAGGAAGAAGACTCTACAGCGCTCGATAAAGTCATTGCTCGCCCTGAGATTATTAAAGCAGCCACTCAAGCCTATACCGAGCAGTTATCTGCAATATTAACACCGCTGGAAAAACGCAGCCTGTGGTTAGGCATTAAAGTGATGGCGTTGATGCTAGGTTCGCGGTTTTTAACCGATCATTTAAATGGTGATGTGTACTTTGGTATTCATCGTGAGGGCCATAACCTCGATCGCGCGGCAAACCAGTTAACCATATATAACAGCTTGGTTGCCCAAGAAGCGCAATTAGTGACGCTATTTGAATAATAACTAGGCTGTTTCAAATCATTTTCATAAACCAAAACGTCGATAAGGCTGAACCATGAAGTACCAATGGATATTGTTTGACGCCGATGAAACCCTGTTTGATTTTGATATATTTAGCGGCCTAAAGCTGATGTTTTCACACTTTGATATTGATTTTAAAGCCAGTGATTTTGAATTTTATCAATCGGTAAACAAGCAGCTTTGGCTGGATTATCAACAAGGATTAATTGATGCCGCGCAGCTGCAACACACCCGCTTTTTACATTGGGCTGAAAAGCTCAATGTCACTACCAAGCAACTTAACAGTGATTTTTTAGCGGCCATGGCCGATATCTGTCAGCCATTACCGGGGGCGAAACAGCTGGTTGATAGCCTAAAAGGCAAAGCCAATTTAGGCATAATCACCAACGGCTTAACTGAGCTGCAAAATGTGCGCCTTGAACGCACCGGCTTTAAGTCGTCATTTGAGCATGTGGTGATTTCTGAAGAGTTTGGTAAAGCCAAACCCGATGTCAGTATTTTTGAGCATACCTTTAAGCTGATGGGTAACCCTGAAAAGCACAATATTTTGATGGTGGGCGATAACCTGCATTCAGATATTTTAGGCGGCGTTAATGCTGGGATTGATACCTGTTGGCTCAATCATCACGGTAAACAAACCGTCGATGGCATTACGCCAACGTTTGAAGTCAAAGACCTACAGCAACTACATGATGTACTGCATTCAGTGAGTTAGATAGCTCGATTTTTAGCATAAATAAAGCCACTCGATTGAGTGGCTTCTTTTTGGGTAAATCTTTAGCTCAAAGTATCAGCTCGAAGCATTATCCCTGAACATTAGCCTAGCAGGTTAACTCAAGCACTCGTTTCAGCCGCTTTAGGAAACGCCTCATGATAGGCAATCATAAAGTCTTCTCTAATGTGTTGCTCTAAATGGGTTGCCCGTTCAGTGGGGCAAAAAATCATAATATGCACCATTTGCTCACCCGCAGGGCCGCTATGGATATGAATATGTGGCTCAGGTCCTGGCAGGTCAACGCCAGCATGTCTTTCAATAATATTATTATAGCGAGTTGCTACTTCAAAAAAGTCTTCACAGTGGGCTTCAATCTTGCTGGTTAATGCAGGAAACAGCGGATACAAGTTTACAAACTCAACCACGGTAATGGAAAAGCTATGGTAAACATAACGCTTCATGAAATTGAGGTTTTTCACCGCATAACTAAAAAACATACTATTAGGGAAGGTGACTGTTTTACCGGTGTAATGGTACTGACCATGGTGCAAGTCGATTTCTTGGATCACCGTCGCCATTAAATTATGTTCAATCACCTCGCCGCACAGCTTACCCACTTCAATCCAATCACCAATCACGAATGAGCGCGAACTAGCCCGCTGAATGGAGCCGGTAAAACACAGAATAATCTCTTTCGACGCCACCACAAAGGCAATGGCAATCGCGGTCACAGACAGCGCGAACTTATTGATTTCTGTCTGCCACAGTAAAAATAAAATCATCACGATTAAGATGAAAGTGCCGTTTTTAGTCCGCGACATCCACTTACGCTGCCCTTCGCTCACAAAAGCGATATCACCACGAATTTTAGACACCACAAAGCGTTTAAGCATCGATATAAGCACAATGATGAGTACGGTAACAAACAACTTATAGGTGGCTAAAAAATCAATGACGATAGTGAGTTGTTCCACAAAACCTTCTTAAATAACGATAACTTGGTGATAATTCAGCGATAAGACTCACTGTAACATAGCTAGTGATTAAGTCAGCTTTGACCAGTGTTTTATCTTCGATATTCGTGAATTAGCCTTTTTTATTAACAATAGAATGCACTTAAGGAAGCTGAAATGTATTGGAGTACCAGCTCATGAAGTATCCCTTAATGCGATATAACCTATGGGATAGTCATTAAGGGCTCAAGGCACCAAACAAGCAATCAAACTCACTATGGGTTAGTTTTACCTGTTGTAGCGTGTGAAACGAAGGTTGTTATAAGGCCTACAAACTTTACAAACTAAAATAGAAAGCCCAGCATTCGCTGGGCTTAGTTTTATAAAACGCGTGTAAAATGCTTACTCAACGTTCTGAATTTGTTCTCTCATTTGCTCAATCAAGACTTTAAGTTCTACCGCTGCGGCGGTGACTTCTGCACTGATTGACTTAGACGCTAGGGTGTTAGATTCACGGTTGAATTCTTGCATCATGAAATCTAAGCGGCGGCCTTGTGCGCCACCTTTTTTGAGGATTAAGCGCGTTTCTGCAACGTGTGCATCAAGGCGATCCATTTCTTCTGCGACATCCATCTTTTGTGCAAGCAATACCATTTCTTGTTCCATACGCGCTGGATCAAGTTCGCCGGTGATTTCAGCTAAACGGTTGGTTAGCTTGTCACGTTGCCATTGCATCACGGCTGGCATGTGCTCGCGCACGATGGCCACTTGTTCAACAATTTGGTCTAGGCGGGTTTGCAGCATAGTGTTGATTGCTTCACCTTCACGGCCGCGAGCTTCGATAAATTGCGCTACAGCGCCATCAAAAGCCACCAGTAAGTCTTTATTGATGTCGCCCATGTCTTGCTCTGCGCCAGACATCACACCAGGCCAGCGTAGAATGTCGGCTAAGTTAAGCTCGCCATGGCTAGATTCTTTCTTTAACCACTCTGCTGCGTTAAGTAGTTGCTTGGCCAAGTCTTGGTTTAGGCGCATTTCACTGCTGCCAGACTCTGATAGTTCATAACGTAAGTTGACCTCAACCTTGCCGCGGTTTAAGCGTTTACGTAGGCGATCGCGCAATACTGGCTCTAGGCTACGCATTTGCTCTGGTAAGCGTAAGTAGGTTTCTAAGTAGCGTTGATTGACTGAGCGGATTTCCCACGAGGCTGTGCCCCATTCGGCTTTGTGCTCAATGCGAGCGTAGGCGGTCATACTTTGGATCATTGTGAACCCTGATTAATTAGCAACGTAATAGTGTGTCGATTATAGTCTGCTGATTGTGAAGGTCAAAGCTTAGCAAGTTTTATCAACTGGCTTTTGAGCTATTTATACTGGTTAGTGTGCAACTTAAGCGCCTTTTATCAGTCACAGCATTGCGATTAAGGTACGAGTGTCGTCTACCTATCATGGAAATAGTCTGCTGTGGTGACCATAGTCATCGAATTAAGCCGATGAATTGTTTATAGTAGCGGCAATTATTTGCTCACGCCTGCTGCGTGAGTGGTTGTTAATGTTTGGAGTAGTCAATTGGACCATTTTGTGTGGAATCTCGACCCAGTATTAATTTCATTTATGGGTTTACAAGTACATTGGTATGGGGCTTTGTTTGCGGTAGCCATTGCCAGTGGTTTTCAAGTTATGAAGCACATGTACAAAAAAGAAGGTTTAGATGTCGCATCGCTAGATAATCTACTGACTTATTGTGTGGTGGGGATTATTGTTGGCGCCCGTTTAGCGCACTGTTTTTTTTACGATCCAAGTTATTATTTTGCCAATCCAATGAAGATTTTGGCCATTTGGGAAGGCGGTTTAGCCAGCCATGGCGGTGGTTTAGGTGCCATTTTAGCGCTTTACTATTACAAGCGTAAAACCGATATGCCGTTTTTGTTTTTACTTGACCGCTTAGCCATTGCGACAGCGATATTTGGCTTTTTTGTACGGATGGCAAACTTTGCCAATTCAGAGATTTTAGGGCTACCGACCACTAAACCGTGGGGCATTATTTTCGAACGTATTGATATGCTGCCGCGCCATCCGGCGCAGTTATATGAGGCCATTAGCTATTTAGTTATCTTTATTGCTTTGTTTGCTGTGTATAAATTTACCAACTTAAAACAAAAGCACGGGGTTATTTTTGGACTGTTCTTGTGTAGCGTATTCAGCGCACGTTGGGCCATCGAAATGGTCAAGGTTAAGCAAGCCGCTTATGCCACAGATTGGACAATGAGTGCAGGGCAATTATTGAGTATTCCATTTTTAGTGGTAGGTGTGGCGCTGTTGGTGCTGCCTATGATTAAAAAGACTAAGTAGATTTAGCGAGACTATTTACGACTATTAATTGTTTTAAGGCGTTAAAAAGCCGAGTTGGTTGCTGCATGCAGTGATGAGCTCGGCTTTTTTGTATCTAGCTGAAAGCAATGCTAGCGGTATATCAGGGCTAACTTTCTGTAAGTGCTGGCGCTATATAGGTGCGAGTTAAGCTCGGATCATGAGGTAAATCTCATCGATACTGATTGTCTTGCCTTGCTCTAATTTTTTAATTCCTGCGACTATGGCGCTGTTTACTGGGGTTGCCACTTGGTGGTTGAGCCCAAGCTTTACGACTGCGCCATTTAGGTAATCAATTTCTGTGGGGCGCTGTGCTTGTATATCTTGCCACATCGATGAACGTGCGTGCGGGTCGATTGCCAACATGGGTTTTGCTATCAAGGTAAATAAGCTATCAGGTAGCGATAAAATCAGCGGTAGCAAGCGGGGTTTAACTTTGGTGAATTGGGCCAGTGGTAAGTGTGCTTGTTTGCAGACCTTAAGCCACTCTTGCATTGCCATGGCCAGCAGTTTTCGGGTTTTGCGCTGGCTTAATTGCTGCTTTATCGGTACATCACATATGGCGTTTAAGGCGTTATTGAGGTTGAGCAGTAATTTACCATTAATAATGGCCGTCATATCGGTTGCTAATGTGCAGCTGATATTTGCCTGTGCATTGTTCATCGCGGTGTCAATGGCGTGAGTTTGCGGGCATGTTTCGAAGGTAAATACCCCTTCAGTGCCTTTATGAAAGCTGGCGTTGTCTTGCTGCAATACATTAAACGGGGTGATGCCCTGAAAGATTTGCCTTACTTGATTGCGGTTTTTAAAGGCTTGCTGAAGAATTTCAAGGCTACCTAGGCCATTTTGCATTAATACGATGGCGCTTTGCTGGGTTGATATTGCTAATAAGTCATCGATGATGCTGGTGAGTTGGTGGCATTTTAGGGTGACAAAGATGACATCGAATTGCGTTATTTGCTCATTATCGCCGCTATTATTATCACTTTTATTACGGCTCTTATTAACAGACTGGTTGATATCGGTCATCAGTGCATCTGGCATGACGCGTTGATCTAAGCCTTGATAGTCGGTAAGCCGAATACCGTTATTTTCAATAATGCTGTGTTTAATCCGTGGCCGGCAAATAACACTGACATCAAGCTTAGCGAGCTTGAGTTCGCCTGCTAAAAAACAGCCTGTTGAGCCGGCACCAAAGATGGCAATTTTCATGTGTCTCACATCATTTAAACAATATTTAATCCCTCAGTGTGCCGTTTTGTTAATAAAAATCCAATAAGGGTTTTGTTAAGCGTGGCATCCACTGAAACAAGTCACTATAATATGCTGCGAAATTAAGTCATCAATTCCACACTATAGGAAATGCATATGCGTCCAAGCGACAGAACACCTGCACAATCTCGTCCAGTTACGATTACTCGTCAATTTACAGCTCACGCTGAAGGTTCGGTGTTGGTTGAATTTGGTGACACAAAAGTTTTATGTACTGCCAGTTTTGAAGAAGGCGTACCACGTTTTCTTAAAGGCCAAGGCCAAGGCTGGGTAACTGCTGAATACGGTATGCTTCCGCGTTCGACTCATAGCCGTATGCAACGTGAAGCTGCTCGTGGCAAGCAGTCTGGTCGTACTCAAGAAATCCAACGCTTAATCGGCCGTTCATTACGTGCAGCTGTTGATATGAAAGCATTGGGTGAAAACACTATCGTTATCGATTGTGACGTGATTCAAGCTGACGGCGGAACACGTACTGCAGCGATTACTGGTGCTTGTGTTGCATTAGTTGACGCGCTGAACTGGGCTCGTGGTAAAGGTATTTTAAAAACTAACCCGCTTAAGTTCCTTATTGCTGCTGTTAGTGTTGGTATTTATAAAGGTGAGCCAATCTGCGATTTAGAATATATCGAAGATAGCGCTGCTGAAACTGACATGAACGTTGTTATGACAGAAACCGGTAAGATGATTGAGATCCAAGGTACTGCTGAAGGCGAGCCATTCAGTCATGAAGAGCTATTAAGCTTACTTGAGTTAGCCAAGCACGGCATCCGCGAAATCGTGGACATTCAGAAAGCGGCATTAAGCTAAAAATTGATTTGAATTAAGGGCCCATTAGGGCCCTTTTTTAAAATGTATTCTACAAAAAATGATAACAGTATAAAGGAGATAATGTGAAAGCATATCAACGTGAGTTTATTGAATTTGCGCTTGAGCGTCAGGTATTACGCTTTGGTGAGTTTACCCTGAAATCAGGCCGTACTAGCCCATACTTTTTTAATGCGGGTTTATTCAATACGGGTCGTGATTTAGCACGTCTTGGTCGCTTTTATGCTGCTGCATTAGTTGATTCTGGTATCGATTACGATTTAGTGTTTGGCCCTGCTTATAAGGGCATTCCAATTGCAACGACCACAGTGGTTGCCTTGTGCGATCATCATGATAAAGATGTGCCATATTGCTTTAACCGTAAAGAGGCGAAAACTCATGGTGAAGGCGGCTCATTAGTGGGTAGTGAACTTGCTGGCAAAGTGATGTTAGTGGATGATGTGATCACCGCGGGCACCGCAATTCGTGAATCGATGGAAATCATTGAAGCCCATGATGCAAGCCTTGCAGGCGTATTGATTGCCCTAGACAGACAAGAAAAAGGCAAAGGCGAGTTATCAGCTATTCAAGAAGTTGAGCGTGACTTTGGCTGTGACATCGTTTCTATCGTTAAGCTGTCTGACTTGATTAGCTATTTATCTGAAAAACCTGGCATGGAAAAAGAGCTAGCGTCAGTGAGTGCTTATCGAGCGCAATACGGTATTTAATCTGTTTTGTATTAATAGCGAGAAAGCAAAAGCCAGACATGATGTCTGGCTTTTTTGTGTTTGGTTGTGCAATTACCATCTTCTAATCAATAGTATTTAATTAGCACTTAGACTGATGTAAAAACTCAGCGCGGGTAGCAGGATTTGATTTAAACACCCCACCTAACGCTGTGGTGGTGGTTGAACTGGTTGAGTCCATCACGCCGCGAGATTTAACGCAGTAATGCACTGCATCCATTTTTACCGCCACATCTTTGGTTTCAAGCAAGGTTTGTAATGCCACTAACACTTGCTGGGTCAGTCTTTCTTGCACTTGTGGACGCTGGGCAAAAAAGCGCACAATGCGGTTGATTTTTGATAAACCGATGATTTTAGTGCGTGGCAAGTAAGCAACGGTGGCAAAGCCATCAATAGTCACTAAATGGTGCTCACAGGTACTGGTGAGGCTGATATCTTGCACTCGCACCATTTCATCAACGCCCATCTTATTATCGATGACGGTGATTTTAGGGAAGTTCTGGTAATCAAGCCCAGAGAAAATCTCATCAACATACATTTTGGCAATGCGGCGTGGGGTGTCCATCAAGCTATCATCCGATAAATCCAGCGACATTAATGTCAGGATTTCTTTCATATGATGCTCAATTTTCTGCTTACGCTCTTCTGCTGTGTAAGTTTGAGGCAGCATTGGGGTTTCAAGCCCTTGTTCAGTTAGTGCTGCTTTAACTTTCAACGCGGCTTCACTTAGTGCCATCTTATCCTCCAACCACAGGGGTAATACTTAATGAGTGTATGCTAAAAATGACGTTAACGCTTTATGGGCAAGCGCTGCATCAAAGATCAGGGACGGGATAATAACGTGATTTAGGTCAAATTAATATTATTGAAATAAAAAAAGCCGACCTTTTTAGTCAAGTATCGGCTTTGGTGTGAGGCGACAAAATTACAACTTGAGATTATCTTTCAAAAAACTCAACATCTTATTGTAGTATTTGGCTCTATGTTCATCATTATAAAAGCCATGACCCTCATCATCCATGACTAGTTTTTGATAAGGGTATTTGTGCTGCTTTAAGCCTTTTTCTAATGACTCTAACTGCTCAATGGGTGCTCTCTCATCATTGCCGCCATGAACGAGTAATAAGCTGGCTTTAAGCTTATCGGTATTAAAGGCGGGTGACATGGCTTTAAGTTGTTGAGGGTTTTCCCCAAGCACATCTTTTAAATAGCTAGTGCCACTTCGAGATTCTTGTACATCACCTTCTTCAAACATCATTTCTAAATCGTAAACACCGGCAAAGCCAATGGCGCACTTGAATAAATCAGGCTCAATAATGGCACTTTGTAGGGCGCTGTAGCCGCCAAAACTGCCGCCCACAATACAAATGCGATCTTTATCTGCAAAACCTTGGTCAACTACATATTTGGTGCCATCAATGATGTCGTATTGAATCTCAGAGCCCCACTTTTGATAACCATCTTGTTGAAATTGTCCACCAAAACCACCTGAACCTCGAAAGTTAACCTGTAATACCGCCATGCCTTGATTCGCCAGTAACTGATTTTGTGGGTCAAAACCCCAATTGTCGCGGATATAATGTGGGCCGCCATGGGGGTTAACAATCAGTGGTAGGTTTTTGGCTTCTTTACCTGCGGGCAAGGTGAGGTAACCAGAAATCGTTTTGCCATCACGACTGGTGAAGCTGATAGGTTTCACTTCAGCCATGGCATCAGGGTCTAGCCAGCTTTTTTCAGACAAAAGATATTCAAGTTTGGTGTTTTCGGTATCAAATAAGTAGTAATCACCAGGGTTGCGATCGTTGAAGGCTTTAATGATAGCGAGTTTAGCGTCGTTAGTTTCACTGACTATTTGGATTTGATGTCCAGGTAGTGATGCCAGCAATTGTTTAACTAGTTTGGAGTGGGGATCTTGTTTATCTACAAAGGCATAAGTTGGATATCCGCTATCGAATTCGACGGCATAAAGCTGTTTGGTTTTTTTATTAATCCAATAGTTGCTTGGGTCAACATCTTCATCTTGAACAACCAGTTGCTTTTCGCCGCTAGTTAAATCAATTTTATACACCCCCAAGGTGTGATTGTCTTCTCTGCCTGCGGCAAAAATGGTGTCAGGGTTATTGGCGAATGAAATGGGATAAAAATCAGTCAAACCAAGATTAAGCTTGCTACTGTTCAGCCAATCGCCTTCATGGCGATAAAATATTTGGGTTTTATTTTGACTATCTATACCAGCTACAAATTTTACTTCGCCTGTATGATTGGTTAAAAAGCTAGCTTTACCTATGGGAGAGGTAACGATTTTGCGTCTTTTACCAGTATAGAGATCGACACGATATACATCTTGAAGGCTATCATAACCTCTCGAAAGCGCACTGCTCCATGGTATCGCATTGACCAGCATGTGTTTATTGTTTTCTGGCATTGGATCAAGTATGAATGCAGTGGCATTAATAGCGGTGTTTTTCTTTATATGGGAACCGGTTTGTTGCTCGCCACTGTTATAGCCAAATAAGTATTTTTTGCGTGAGCCATCAGCGTTAATAGCAAATAATTCGCCATAATATTGTGGAATGTCGGACCAACCTTTTAAATAGACTTTTTGTAGCACAATACGTTCATGGTTTGCCCATACATAATTGCCGACTTCGGCATTACCTGGAAAGTTGAGCGCATTGAGCAGCTTTTTGGTTTTTGTTTCTAAAATAACTAAGGTTTTTTTGCCATTGTGGCTAGTTAATGCACTGAGGTAATCACCTTCTGGAGAAATTTTGACATCGCTAAACTTTGCCCCTTTACTGAAAAGGCTCGCATCAGATAATGATGCCGCATGAGATATTGAGGGAATAAAGGCCAGCAGACAGGCTGCAATAACAGCAGTGTGTTTCATAAACATCCTTGTTAATTTTTGTAGTGGTAATATTTATCGATAGCTATCGATAAACTAAAGCCAAAGTACGACATTTAATTAACAAATACAATTTATCGGCAATAAAAAACGCACCGAAGTGCGTTTTAGATATGTTGTTGTTTTGTGTTAATTCAACGACCATAATAAGCGATATTAGCAATGCTAATAGGTTAGCTTCTCAACAGTTGCTGCTGAATAAACTGCCACTGTTCATCGAAGTGCTTAGTGGGCTTTTGTTTGAACTCACTACGCACAAACTGAGCGATTCTCCCTTCTGCTACTGCAAGCAGTAGGTTGGCAAGTATGGCTTCGTCGATATTAAAACCTTTGCCTTCACGGAGGGTTTTTTCACGCAGTATTTGTTTGATTTGGGTTTCAATTTTGGCAAACAGTGCGCTAATGCGGCTGCGTAAACGTTCATTTTCACCTAAAAGTGCATCACCATTGAGCACCCGTGAGATCCCCGGGTTACGCTCTGAAAACACCAGTAAGAGTTGCAGTACCAGCTCACAACGTTTCATGGTGTCTTTTTCTTCATCCATGATGATATTCAAGCGTGATAAAATCGCATCTTCAATAAACTCGATCAAGCCTTCAAACATTCTCGCTTTACTTGGGAAGTGGCGATATAACGCCGCTTCTGAAACACCAACTTCAGCTGCCAACTTAGCAGTGGTAATACGTTGACCAGGGCTGGTTTCCAGCATATGCGCAAGGCACTGTAAAATGTGCTCACGACGATTTATTTTTGGGCTAGCCGCCATTATTTATTCCTAGGATTGTGACTACTTGTAAAGGTTATTTGGTGCCAGAATGACCAAATCCACCTTCACCACGTTCTGAGGTATCAAACTCATCGACTAAGGTAAACTGCGCCTGTACTACAGGCACAAAAACTAACTGCGCTAAACGATCGCCTATTTCGATGCTGTAGGCTTTATCGCTGCGGTTCCAGCAAGACACCATTAAGGGGCCTTGGTAGTCTGAATCAATTAAGCCGACTAAATTGCCTAATACGATGCCATGTTTATGACCTAAGCCTGAGCGAGGCAAGATCACGGCAGCTAAGCTTGGATCGGCAACATGTACAGCTATGCCAGTTGGGATTAATACGGTTTCACCTGGCTCGATAACCATGGTGGTATCAATCATGGCACGTAAGTCCATACCTGCACTGCCTGGGGTGGCATAAGCAGGTAAAGGAAACTCGCTGCCAATACGCGAGTCGAGAAGTTTAAGTTCTACAGGTGTTTTCATGATGTTTTAATCTTTGCTGCTATCAAAGTAAGTAATTGCGTTGCCAGTGTCAGTTTGTCTGTTGCGGGTAGTTTTTCACTACCGTCTTTCCAGAACACCTGCAGCGCATTGTTATCGGCGTTAAACCCTAGACCTGCAATTGATACGTCATTGGCAGCAATAAGATCTAATTTTTTGCGTTCAAGCTTGCCACGGGCATATTCTTCTACGTTATCGGTCTCTGCAGCAAAACCTACAGTGAAAGGTCGATTTTTTAGCGCTGAAACGCTGGCTAAGATATCAGGATTGCGAACGAGCGCAAGTTGCATATGCTCAGCCGACTTTTTGATTTTAGATTCAGCGACGGTGGCGATGCGGTAATCGGCCACTGCAGCGCAGCCGATAAAAATAGCTTGGTCTTCAATGTTTTCCATGACGGCATCTAACATCTGTTGTGCTGATTCGACATTGATGCGCTTAACGCCTGAAGGTGTGGCCAGATTAACAGGGCCGCTAATGAGGGTGACTTCAGCGCCCATTTGGGTTGCGGCTGCGGCTAATGAAAAGCCCATTTTACCTGAGCTATGGTTAGAGATGTATCGAACCGGATCGATTGCTTCACGGGTTGGGCCCGCAGTCAGGATCAATTTGTAACCGTTTAATGGTTTTTCAGCTGGGGCGAAATACTGCACCAGTTGCTCAGCAATGGCCAAGGGCTCTTGCATTCGACCTGGGCCGACTTCGCCACAAGCTTGATCGCCACTGGCAGGGCCCCAAACGGTGATGCCTTTACGTTTAATGTTGGCAAGGTTCTCTTGGGTTGCAAGGTTGCGATACATTTGCTGGTTCATGGCTGGGCAAACGATAATTGGCGCTTCAGTAGCAAGGCAGGTGGTGGTTAACAGTTCATCTGCCATACCTGCATTAATACGCGCAATGAGGTTAGCTGTCGCTGGTGCGACGATAACCACATCAGCCCATCTGGCGAGCTCAATATGACCCATTGCGGCTTCAGCTGCTGGATCGAGTAAATCTGAGGCCACAGGATGACCTGATAGCGCTTGAATTGTCAGTGGGGTAATAAACTCCATGGCGCTTTGGCTCATGACCACACGAACATCAGCACCGCGCTCTTTAAGGCGGCGTATTAAGTCGGCACTTTTATAGGCAGCAATACCACCACCTATGCCTAGAAGGACTTTTTTATTTGTCAGCATGTTTTGCTCAATCCTGCTCATCGCGATATTGCGGCTAAGATATCACAATCTAAATAAGGATGATGATCCGAAATTAAAAATATAGACCATAATGATGTGCTAAGGGTCACAACAACTAAGGGTCACAACTCGCTATTTACAAAAAGTTATTGCTACCCACTATCTATAACTTACTCATACAAGTATGAGTGCCCCCATCACGGATGACATTAAACAAGGAGTGTTTATGGCGATTAAAGACTGGCCTGAAGGAGAAGGGCCAAGAGACAAATTATTACATTTAGGTGCAGGGCATTTATCGGATGCCGAGTTACTGGCGGTTTTACTGCGAAATGGCATAGCAGGTCAAAATGCGGTCGATCTTGCCCGAGATATGATTGGTCAGTTTGGCGGATTAAGGGCTTTATTTTGTGCACCGCGTAGTCAAGTTTGCCAATTGTCGGGTGTTGGGCCGGTAAAATATGCCCAATTACAGGCGGCATCGGAGATTTCTAAGCGAATTTCGCAAGAAAATCTGCGTAGAGGGCAAATTTTGGTAAATCCTGATTTAACTCGGGACTATTTAATGAGACAATTATCAGACCGATCCTATGAAGTGTTTGCATTACTATTGTTGGATAGCCAACATAGAGTGATTCAATTTGTAGAATTATTCCGCGGAACGATTAATTCTGCATCAGTCTACCCACGTGAAGTGGTGAGCTTGGTGTTGGAAAAAAAAGCTGCGGCAGTCATAGTGTGTCATAATCACCCGTCTGGCATTGCAGAGCCAAGTCAGGCAGATCGGCAAATTACTGACAGATTAAAAAAAGCCTTATCTACTATCGATGTTTCTCTTTTAGATCATATGGTTGTAGGCGATCAGGAGATAGTTTCTTTTGCTGAACGCGGGTGGATAAATTAAACAACGCTTGACCTTATTTTTGTTATCGTGTATAAAATGCGCCCTCTTTGTGCCTCGGGCGACGGCCACACGAGGCACATAAATGCTCGAGCGTTTTAAAATTGTTTTTGGAGAAGATTGACATGTCAAGAGTATGCCAAGTTACTGGCAAGAAGCCTATGGTTGGTAACAACCGTTCGCACGCTAAAAATTCGACTCGTCGTCGTTTTTTACCTAACCTACAAAACCACCGTTTTTGGTTAGAAGAAGAAAAACGCTTCGTGCAACTACGTGTATCTACCAAAGGTATCCGTATCATCGACAAAAAAGGTATTGAAGTTGTTGTTAAAGAACTTCGTGCCCGCGGCGAGAAGGTATAATAGAAAATGGCTAAATCTAAAGGTAATCGTGAGAAGATCAAATTAGTATCTAGTGCTAAAACTGGTCACTTCTACACTACTGAAAAAAATAAGCGTAACATGCCTGAAAAAATGGAAATCAAGAAATTTGATCCAGTTATTCGCCAGCATGTTATGTACAAAGAAGCTAAAATCAAGTAATTGATTTTGTTCTTTTAAAAAAGTCCCTTTATGGGGCTTTTTTTTTGCCTGTCAAAAATGTAATCCAGATCTCCGCGTTATCAATTTCAATCAGTTATGCTTTTCTCTTGCTTTATAAACAACGCCTTACAGTGATAGAGGTCGTTACGCTTATTTTGTCTTCATTATTCACTTATTGACGCTATATTGCCGCCTTATGCATAAACGCCATTTGAACTATTTGGCGGTTATGTGAGCTTATTTACTGCTTTATAGGCACTATTTATGGTCTAAAACTATTACTAATGCGATAAAATGCTTTTAAAGTGAATTTAAATGCAATATTATTGCGTAATTATATTTGTTGGTGGTTTTGTCACTGACTGTTCTGATTGATTATTTGTTTAGGGGTTAATGTGCCTTTAAGAACCACAGAGCTGGTTGATGGTTTCCGCCATTCAGCGCCATACGTTAATGTTCATCGCGGAAAAACCTTTGTTGTCATGCTTGGCGGCGAAGCCCTGCTGCATAATCAATTTAGAGGCATCTTAAACGATGTCGCCTTGTTGCACTCCTTAGGGATTAAAGTGGTGTTGGTCTACGGCGCAAGGCCGCAAATTGATAGCGCCATGCACAGTGCGGGTATTGAACCGAGTTATCACAACGGCGTGCGCATTACTGATGAAGACTCATTAAAAGTGATTAAACAAGTTGCAGGCTCAGTGCAATTTGATATTACAGCAAGGCTGTCAATGAGCCTTGGCAACACCCCAATGCAAAATGCACAAATCAACCTTGTCAGTGGCAACTTTGTTATTGCTCAGCCTTTGGGAGTCGATGACGGGGTGGATTTTTGCCTAACGGGCAAAGTGCGCCGTATTGATACTCAAGGTATTGAACGCCAGCTGGAAAAAAATTGTATTGTATTGATGGGGCCTATTGCGGTTTCTGTCACTGGCGAATGTTTTAACTTAACTGCCGAAGAAGTGGCCACCAAAGTGGCTATAAAGCTTAAAGCCGACAAAATTATTGGTTTTAGTAATACCCACGGCATTTTGGGCAAAGACGGCGAGGTGATTGCTGAGCTGATGCCAAATGGCGCGCAGTCCATCTTGGATGAAATGCAAACGGCGGGTAAATCCTGTGTGGGCACCATGGCATTTTTAAAGGCCAGTATTGATGCTTGTCGTAATGGCATTCCACGTTGTCACTTGGTGAGCTACCTTGAAGATGGCACTTTGCTACAAGAGTTGTTCTCCCGTGAAGGTATTGGTACCCAAATTGTTACTGAAAGCGCTGAGCGCTTAAGACGCGCCACCATTGGCGATATCGGTGGAGTATTAGACCTTATTCGCCCATTAGAGGAGCAAGGGGTGCTAGTGCGCCGCTCCCGTGAGCAGCTGGAAATGGAAATTGAGCAGTTTATGTTGATTGAGCGCGATAGCTTAGTCATTGGCTGCGCGGCGTTATATCCCTTTGAAGAAGACAATGCTGGTGAGTTTGCCTGTTTAGTGGTGCATCAAGACTATCGTGATGCTGACAGAGGCAGTGTGTTGCTGAACAATATTATTGGCCAAGCACGGGTTCGAGGTTATTCGAAACTGTTTGCCTTAACCACCCGCAGTATTCATTGGTTCTTGGAGTTCGGCTTTAATATTGTTGATGTTGAACAGCTGCCTAACGCAAAAAAGAAGCTGTATAACTTCCAACGCAATTCAAAAGTTCTGGCGTTGGACTTGTAAGCTGTATTGCGATTGTGCCGTTATAGCAATGCCACCGTGGAGGTTACTTTACGGTGGCATTTTTGTGTATTTCAGATGTTAACTCATCATGGTTACTGATTTTTAGGCAAGATTTGGGGTGATAAAACTATGCCGGTCAGCATGTTATGAAGATTGTGATAATATTGAAAAATGAATAAAGATGTATCCTTATAAAAACACATCACTAAGTAGGAAAAATGACTGAAATAGCATTAGCAGGATTAAGCAGTCACGGCATGTTCAATTTTGTCGGGGTGCTGGTTGGGTTAGTAGGGCTAACGGCGCTGATTTGGGTAAAGAAATTACCGAGCACTGCGTTGTATGTTAGCTACGGGATTATTTTATTCCTGTTTATGCTGTTCTCATGGACCCTGTATCAAACCAATAATAGCCAGTTGACGCTAAAGCCTGACAATAAGCCTTTGACGTTATCGATCCCCCTTTACAGTCAGGATTTCAACACGGATGAATTACTTTGGCAGCAAGCGAGAGTAGTGGACTTAACAACTGAATTAGAATTAACGCCACAGTGGCGTACAAACGGCATAGGCATTGCCGGATACTCACTAGGATGGTTTACCCTTAAAAACGGCGATAAGGCGCTGGTGTCACTCACAAGGGACGATGCCTTGCTACTGCCAACCACTAGAGGCTATGTAATGCTAGTAACCCTAGAGGATAACGAGGCCGCAATGAAAGCCATTGCGGCAATGAAGCATTGAAAAGGCGATAGCTATTAGCTTTGCTTTAAACGGCGACGGCGCTGCAGCGCCATATCAGCGGTAAACAACACTAATGCACTCCAAATAAAGCCAAATGTGACCCCTTTTTCAATATCAAAAGGCTCTTTGAATAAAAATATTGCCAACATGAACATGATACTTGGGCCAATATACTGGAAAAAACCTAGCATGGATAATGGGATACGAATGGCTGCCCCTGCAAAGCACAATAGTGGAATGGTGGTAACAATACCTGCGGCCACTAAGGTTAAGTTCATTCCAATATCGTTAGTGAGCATATTTGCCGATGCGGTATCAAGCGTTAGGGCTAAATAAGCTAATGCCACAGGCAGTAAAATAGCGGTTTCAACCAATAAACCCGCTTTAGCATCAATGTTGACTTTTTTACGTAATAAACCATAAAAACCAAATGATGCTGCCAGCGCTAAAGACACCAATGGGATAGAGCCAAAGGAGATGAGCTGGATGAGCACCCCGATACAGGCAAGCGCCACCGCAAACCACTGTAATTTTCGTAACCGCTCAGATAAAAATACCATTCCAAGCAATACGTTAAATAGTGGATTAATGAAATAACCTAAACTGGCATCGAGCATGTGGCCGTTGTTGATCGCCCAAATGAAAATCAGCCAATTAAGTGCAATCAGTACCGAGGTCAGCGCCAACACCAGTAATTGTTTTGGCTTTTTCAATAACAGTGTTAGGCGTGAAAATCCGCCAATAAACTGCATTAAAATGATGATAAAGATAAAGGACCACACCACGCGGTGAGCCAAGATTTCGAAGGCTGACACATCAGCCAGTAATTTAAAATACAGTGGTGCTATGCCCCATAAGCAATAAGCACAAATGGCGAGGATAATGCCTTTACGTGTTTCAATATCTTGCATGAATTTCCACAAACAACTGACAAAGAGAGGGCGATTGTAGGTTGCCTTTGTCGATCTCTCAAGCTAATCGCTGGATCATTTTTCAATAAGATCCACTAATTAGCCTCAGCATTATCGCAGTTGGTATAAAGCGGCAAACTAAGATGTTTTAAGTTTATGTTTGTGTTGGTTTTTATGGATTTAGTCCTAATGAGTTAACCTACCATATAGGTCCCAGTACCGAAGGCGATATGGGTACCTTGTTCGTTATGTAATTCCATGCGACAGACTGACACCCGATTACCTGAACGAATGACGCAGCCAGTGCCAGTAAATATTTCTCCACGTCCAGGGCGCAAAAAATCAACCCGCATATCAATGGTGCCTAAGGTGGTTAGACGTTGTTGTAATTGCTCCAAGGTCCAGTCGTCTCTGCTTGATACTAATCCGGCAAAACAGGTCAGCCCGCCAACTACATCGAGCAAGGTTGCCGTCACTCCGCCGTGTAAAATATTTTGATGAATATTACCAATAAGCTCAGGCTTCATTTTTATCACCACTTCGACACCATTTTCGTCATAGCGCTTTATCTCTAAGCCGAGTAAATTATGAAATGGCACATGTTGGTCAAATATTTCAGCGACTTGCTTTAATGCTTGTAGTTGGACATCCGTAGTCATATGCAGCCTAATTTCTATCGTTATTATTGTAGAGCATTTAATCTAGCCTAATCCCTTTGGTAAAATCAATGCTGCATATTTGAGCTGTTGCGGTTTGTGTGCAGACATCTTCGCCTCAGTGCTTTAAAATGCTGCATCTGATCTCAAGCCCTATTAATGGATAATCTTATTTCTAGCCCAGTCGAGTCTCAAGTTCCAGCGCAAGCGATTGTCTCAGCAACCCCAGTTGTGGAAGATGTGCTTGGACAGCAATTACAGCAAATCTTTGGTTATCGTGACTTTCGCGAAGGTCAGCGTGAGATCATTGAGCAGACCTTAAGTGGCCAAGATACCCTAGTGATTATGCCAACCGGTGGCGGTAAGAGTATGTGTTATCAGTTGCCAGCATTGATCCTCCCGGGATTAACCATTGTGGTCTCGCCGCTGATTTCGTTAATGAAAGATCAAGTTGATAGCTTGACTCAGTCAGGTGTTGCCGCCGCATATTTGAATTCCTCTTTACCCCGCGATGAAACCGTTGAGATTTTAAAACGCTTACACAAAGGCGAAATTAAACTGCTTTATGTATCACCAGAGCGTTTGCTGCGGCCTGACTTTATCGAGCGGATGCATGAGTTACAAATCTCACTTTTTGCCATTGATGAGGCTCACTGTATTAGTCAATGGGGTCATGATTTTAGACCTGAATATGCCGCCCTTGGCCAACTGAAACAGTTGTTCCCGTATGTGCCACTGATGGCGTTAACCGCGACGGCCGATCAGGCCACCCGTGAAAGTATTTGTCAGCGCCTTCAAATCAGTCCTTTTTGTTTACTCTCCAGTTTTGACCGTCCCAATATTCGCTATACCGTGGTTGAAAAACTTAATGCCGCTAACCAGCTCAAACAGTTTTTACAATTGCAAAAGGGCAGTAATGGCATCATTTATTGTAGTAGCCGTAGGCGAGTCGATGAAGTTGCCGATCGCTTAAAACTGCAAGGCTTTAGTGCAGCGGCGTATCATGCGGGGATGACCCAAGAAGAGCGCGGCGCGATTCAAGATAAGTTTTTAAAAGACAAAATCGATATTGTGGTCGCCACTGTGGCATTTGGTATGGGGATTAACAAATCCAACGTCCGCTTTGTGGTGCATTACGATATCCCCAAAAGTGTAGAGTCTTATTATCAAGAAACAGGCCGTGCCGGCCGTGATGGTTTAGATGCCGAAGCTTATATGTTGTTTGATCCTGCCGATATAGGCCGCGTTAAGCACTTGATTGAGCAATCAGAACCTGGCCCACAGCAAGACGTTGAATTACATAAAATGAATACCATGGCAGCCTTTGCTGAAGCGCAAACCTGCCGTCGACAAGTATTACTGCATTACTTTGATGAAAGTGGCTCAAAACCTTGTGGTAACTGTGATATTTGTCTCGACCCTCCTAAGCGTTATGATGGCAGCGAAGATGCCAAAAAAGTGCTGTCGTGCATTTTTAGACTCAATCAATATTTCGGTGTTAACCAAGTCATTGATGTATTGCGGGGCTCAAAAGCTGCCAACGTGATGGATCGCGGCCATAACAAGCTGTCCACTTGGGGCATTGGTAAAGATCACAGTCATGAATATTGGCTCAGTGTGATTAGGCAACTTATTCATTTAGGTTTAGCTAGCCAAGATATTACTCGCGGCTCTTCAGTAAAGCTAAATGAATCAGCACGACCAATATTACGCGGGGAAGCCAGCTTACAGCTAGCTGAACCTCGCATTCAATTAGTGACTACTAAGCGCCGCACCAGTTCATCACGTGCACCGCAGCAATATGATCGTAAATTGTTTGCCAGGCTCAAGCTACTGCGCCGTGAACTGGCTGAAAAACATGATGTGCCACCATACTTGGTGTTCAATGATGCCACCTTAGCGGAAATGGCGGCGATGGTGCCCACCAGTGCCGGTGAAATGCTGGCAGTAAATGGTGTCGGTGAGCGAAAGCTAAGTCGCTTCGGCGGTGATTTTCTTGATGAAATTAGTCAGTATTTGATTGAGAATTAACTCACTCGCCTTCAAGGCTATGTTAATTGCTTTAGCTTAACCTGCTTATCTGCAGCATTGGCGGTGACTACTTAGCCGCTAATGCTGGTTCTAGTTCCTTATAAACACTCCTACCTAATCATTTGATGGCTTTGATTGCCCTAGTCTGTTTGCATTTTAAAACAAGCATGTCATGGTTTATCTTCCTCGCTTAGCCTCGTAAAGAGCTAAGCTTCTTTGTGCTTAGATATAACTAAAGCCTTCCTTTAAACAGATTAATATTAGAAATTTCAAATCCATTTTTTTGCATATTAATAAAGTCAAAAATAAACGATAAATTACGTGTAAACAGCAGTGTACGGGCATGTGGGGATTTATTTGTGCTTAAAAGCGATGAGTAAATCAGGCTTTTAAGCTGCAGTGTTGCACAAAAGATGAATAAATTGGGGTTGACACAGCCAGCTGGTCAGGATAAAAAGTGGGTATAGATAAATTAATCGCAGAATAATTAGTTAAATAAAATGAATATTTATAGTGGTAACATTTTACTGGGTCTCCTTCTTCTCTTACGCAATATTTGCGCGGAGTCCTTTGTGTTACAAGCTAAATAAGTTTACTAGTATTCACAAACCCCGCGCTAATAGCCGCGGGGTTTTTTGTTTCTGCCTCTGATTGATTTATATAACAAACAAAAAGTCTAATGAACTAAATGAGCAAAGCACTCAAATCCATTAGCAAAGCGAACAAACTTTAACGTGAATAACCAGGTTCGATGGAGAAAAAGATGTCCGATAGAGTCATAATATTTGATACCACATTAAGAGACGGCGAGCAGGCGTTAGCAGCCAGTTTAACGGTTAAAGAAAAGCTGCAAATTGCATTGGCTCTTGAGCGTTTAGGTGTTGATGTTATGGAAGTGGGCTTTCCTGTGTCATCGCCTGGTGATTTTCAGTCAGTGCAAACCATTGCAAAAACCATTAAAAATAGCCGAGTGTGTGCCTTATCTCGTGCATTAGAAAAAGATATCGATGCCGCAGCGCAAGCATTATCTGTTGCTGATCAGTTTCGAATTCATACCTTTATTTCAACCTCAACCATTCACGTTGAAAGCAAATTAAAGCGTTCATTTGATGACGTATTAGAAATGGCAGTGAGTGCGGTTAAATATGCCCGCCGCTTTACTGACGATGTTGAGTTCTCTTGTGAAGATGCTGGGCGTACCCCCATTGATAACCTTTGCCGTATGGTAGAAGAAGCTATTAAAGCGGGTGCTAGAACCATTAATATCCCAGATACCGTGGGTTACACCGTCCCAAGTGAGTTTGGCGGCATTATTCAAACCTTATTTAACCGAGTGCCGAATATCGATCAAGCGGTGATTTCGGTGCATTGTCATGATGATTTAGGTTTATCGGTAGCGAACTCAATTACTGCTGTTGAGCATGGTGCTCGCCAGATTGAATGTACGGTTAATGGTATTGGTGAGCGCGCTGGTAATTGTTCATTAGAAGAAATAGCGATGATTTTGGCAACCCGCAAGAATTTACTCGGGCTTGAAAACAACATTAATGCCAAAGAAATTCACCGCACTTCATCCCTTGTAAGCCAGCTATGTAATATGCCGATTCAGGCTAATAAAGCGGTAGTGGGGACTAATGCATTTTCGCATTCATCGGGTATTCACCAAGATGGCATGCTAAAAGCTAAAAATACCTATGAGATCATGACGCCTGAAAGCATTGGCCTTAATCGTAATAACTTGAATATGACTTCGCGCTCAGGTCGCCACGTGATTAAGCACCGCATGGAAGAAATGGGCTATAAAGAAACCGATTATGATATGGATAGTCTTTACGATCAGTTTTTGAAATTGGCAGATAAAAAAGGCCAGGTATTTGATTATGATCTTGAAGCCTTAGTGTTTATCGAAGCGCAATCTCAAGATGATGATAAGTACTCACTGCAACATTTAATGGTGCACTCAGATTCAACTGAAGGTGTAGCCACTGCCACGGTGCGTATAGTGGTTGATGACAAAGAAATAACCGAAGCGGCAACCGGTAATGGCCCAGTCGATGCGGCATACAATGCTATTGCCCGTGCAACTGGTCGCAGCATCAATATTACTAATTACAAATTAAGCGCTAAAGGCGAAGGGCAAAACGCCTTAGGCCAAGTGGATATTACAGCTGAATACAATCAGCAAACATTCCATGGTGTCGGCTTGGCAACAGATGTTGTCGAGTCATCGGCTCAAGCGTTAGTTCATGTAATGAACTTAACCTATCGCGCCGATAAAGTGGCTGATTTTAAACAACAGATTCATAAAGAAAGGGAGTTAGGTGGAGTATGAGTTATCAAATAGCTGTATTGGCCGGAGATGGTATTGGGCCAGAAGTCATGGCTGAGGCACGTAAAGTGCTTAATGAAGTTGAAGCCCGATTTGCTCTCGACATTGAATATGCTGAGTACGATGTGGGTGGTATTGCCATTGATAACCATGGTTGCCCGCTGCCTGATGCAACCTTAAAAGGCTGTGAAGCCTCAGATGCCATTTTATTCGGCAGTGTTGGCGGGCCTAAGTGGGAAAACTTAGCCCCCAATGATCAGCCAGAGCGTGGCGCATTATTACCGCTACGTGGTCACTTTGAACTGTTTTGTAATTTACGTCCGGCAAAATTACACGCAGGGCTTGAACATATGTCACCATTGCGAAGTGATATTTCTTCGCGTGGCTTTGATGTGTTGTGTGTACGTGAATTAACTGGCGGCATTTACTTTGGTAAGCCAAAGGGTCGTCAAGGCGAAGGCCAGGATGAAGAAGCCTTTGATACCATGCGCTATAGCCGCCGTGAAATCGAACGTATTGCCCATATTGCTTTTCAGTCGGCTCAAGGTCGCAGTAAAAAAGTCACTTCAGTGGATAAAGCTAACGTATTAGCCTGTTCAGTGTTATGGCGTGAAGTGGTTGAAGAGGTGGCTAAAGACTACGCTGATGTAGAACTTGAACATATCTACATCGACAACGCGACCATGCAGTTATTACGTCGTCCAAATGAATTTGATGTGATGCTGTGTTCGAACCTATTTGGTGACATAGTGTCAGATGAAATTGCCATGTTAACCGGCTCAATGGGGCTATTATCTTCAGCAAGCCTTAACAGCAGCGGTTTTGGTATGTATGAACCTGCTGGTGGTAGTGCACCTGATATCGCAGGCCAAGGCATTGCTAACCCTGTGGCGCAAATTCTATCTGCAGCCTTATTACTGCGTCATAGCTTAAAACTTGAAGATGCCGCTAGTGCGATAGAGCGCGCAGTGGGTAAAGCCTTGTCAGCGGGTTACTTAACTGGTGAGCTATTAAGTAGCGATGAGCGTCATAACGCGAAATCAACCAGTGAAATGGGTGACTATATCGCTAATGCTATTAAGGAAGGTGTCTAATGGCAGCAAAAACGTTATATGAAAAAGTATGGGATGCACATATTGTCGCATCACCTGACTCAGAAGCGCCGATTATTTATGTTGACCGTCATTTAGTCCATGAAGTGACTTCGCCGCAAGCGTTTAGCGGTTTGAAAACAGCAGGCCGTAAATTACGTGCCCCTGAAAAAACCTTTGCGACCATGGATCATAACATTTCAACTTTGAGTGCAAGCCTTGATGCAATGAGCCCAATGGCGCGTATTCAGGTGGAAACCTTAGCGCAAAATTGTAAAGAATTTGGCGTAAAGCTATATGATATTCATCATCCTAACCAAGGTATTGTCCATGTAATGGGGCCTGAACTGGGTATTACCTTACCCGGCACTGTGATTGTTTGTGGTGATTCACATACAGCAACCCATGGCGCATTTGGCGCGTTAGCATTTGGTATTGGCACCTCTGAAGTTGAACATGTTTTAGCCACCCAGACTTTACGTCAGCTAAAAGCAAAAAACATGAAAATTGAAGTGCGTGGACATGTTGCTGAAGGCATTACGGCTAAAGATATCGTATTGGCTATCATCGGCCGTTTAGGTATGGATGGCGGTACCGGTTACGTAGTTGAGTTTTGCGGTGAAGCCATTGAAGCATTATCAATGGAAGGTCGTATGACCTTGTGTAATATGGCCATTGAAATGGGTGCTAAAGCCGGCATGGTAGCACCAGATCAAACCACATTTGATTATCTTGAAGGGCGTGAATTTGCCCCTAAAGCTGATGCTTGGACGCAAGCAGTTGCAGATTGGACCGCACTTAAAACCGATGCTGAAGCAACTTTTGATGCAGAAGTGGTACTTGAAGCTGCAGATATTGCACCTCAGTTAACCTGGGGCACCAATCCAGGCCAAGTGGTTTCCATTGATGCACAAGTACCTAGCCCTGAGTCTGAGTCCAATCCAACCGTGCGTGGCAGTATCGAAAAAGCGCTTGAATATATCGGACTGACTTCTGGGACAAACATGGTTGATATTCCCATCAACAAAGTCTTCATTGGTTCATGTACTAACTCTCGTATCGAAGATTTACGTGCAGCAGCCCATCATGCTAAAGACCGTAAAGTGGCAGAGGGTGTTGTCGCGATTGTGGTACCAGGTTCTGGACAGGTGAAGCTGCAAGCAGAAGCGGAAGGATTAGATAAGATATTCCTAGACGCAGGTTTTGAATGGCGTTTGCCTGGTTGCTCAATGTGCCTTGCAATGAACGATGACCGACTAGAGGCTGGCGATCGCTGTGCATCTACCAGTAATC
Organism: Shewanella sp. 6_MG-2023; assembly: GCF_030547195.1. NCBI lineage: Bacteria > Pseudomonadati > Pseudomonadota > Gammaproteobacteria > Alteromonadales > Shewanellaceae > Shewanella > Shewanella sp. 6_MG-2023. The sequence continues at coordinate 135,724 of NZ_JAUOQU010000006.1, forward strand.
GTAACTTCGAAGGTCGCCAAGGGCGTGGTAGCCGAACTCACTTAGTGAGCCCAGCTATGGCAGCAGCTGCTGCCATTGCCGGTCACTTTGTTGATATCCGTAAGCCTTATTAATTGCCAACCCACTAGGAGAAACAGATGCAAGCTTTTACAGCACATACGGGCTTAGCGGTTGCAATAGATAGCGCAAATATTGATACCGACCAAATTATCCCTAAGCAGTTTTTATCAAAGGTCACTCGTGATGGTTTTGGAGTGCACTTATTTCATGATTGGCGTTATTTAGATGATGCGGGCGAGCAACCTAACCCGACTTTTTCACTTAACTTACCGCGCTATAAAGGCGCGTCTATATTGCTAGCACAAGAAAACTTTGGCTGTGGATCAAGTCGAGAACATGCACCGTGGGCATTAGCTGACTTTGGGCTACGGGTGATTATCGCGCCAAGTTTTGCAGATATTTTTTACGGTAACTCCATTAACAATGGCTTATTACCTGTGAAGTTAACCGCAGCGGAAGTGAGCCAATTAATGGGTGAAGTTGATGCTCAAGAAGGAGCTGAAATCAGTGTTGATTTGCAAGCTCTTACTGTAACGTCACCACAAGGCAGTACATTTAGCTTTTCATTGGCAGAGTCAGCAAGGCACAAGCTGCTTAATGGTTTAGATGCCATCGGCTTAACGCTGGAATTTGCTGCGGCAATTAGCGACTATGAAGCCAATATTCCTGCTTGGCGTGGCTGATGTAAGAGTGACGAGTCAATTGTAAGTTCAACATTGGCGATTAACATTTAAGCTTACACTTGTACCAACGTGGTATTAAATAAAGCCTTCTAGCTAACCCTAGAAGGCTTTTTTATGTGTCTCAATAATAATTTACTATATATCACATTGTATTTATTGGTTTATTTATTCATAAGATTTGGCGGTTTATATCGGTAGTTAAAAAAACTATAAAATTCAGCGCAGGTTTGTGAGTTATATATTCTTTAGTAAGTTATTGAATATCAATATTAAAAATATTTTGGTTAACTATTTTTAATATGCTTCAGCGAATCAATTAGTGTAATTGACGCTTTTTTCTCGCTTGGTGTGTGATCCTTATCACTTAAAAATATTGCAAACACCGAAAAGGTAGTTATTTCTTCTGTTTTTAGGCATTTAGTTGTAAATATATTCTGCATCAGTACACTTGCCCCGATTTCAAATTGAGCTATTGCTCTAATGATGTAAGAGATTAAGCAAATAATAAATTTGCATACCCGGGGACAAATGATGAAAAAGAAATTATTAACCGTGGCAGTAAGCGCCATGCTGTTAGGGGCAACGACTCAAGTAAGTGCAGCAGGCTTTCAATTAGCTGAATATTCTTCTACAGGTTTAGGCCGTGCTTTTGCTGGTGAAGCTGCGATGGCGGATAATGCTGGCGCCCAAACTAAAAACCCTGCCATGTTGACTTACCTTGAAGGTCGCCAATTGTCTGCAGGTGCTATTTATATTATGCCTAATGTTGATGTGCTGGGTGAAACCAGTATTTCATCGCCTTTATTAGGGGCTGATCCAATTGTTATCCCAAGCAACGCCATCGATTTTGCCGGTGATGCGCTTATCCCAAATTTTTATTACTCGAATCAGTTAAACGATAACTGGACTTGGGGCCTGGCTTTTCATTCAAATTACGGCTTAGCGACAGAATTGGATGCAACTCATTCAGCAGCGATATTTGGTGATGATACTGCAATCACCACCGTAGAATTTAACCCAAACATTGGCTATAAAATCAATGATGCGGTTAGCATTGGTGCGGGTCTGCGTATTGTTTACGGTGAAGGTAATGTTGGCGCATCAATGCCAGGTTGGATTGATGGTATTAAAGCTCAGTTGCCTGATTTAGCACCTATGCTTCCGGCTGCTGGCACAAGTCTTAAATACATGGAAGGTGATGATATCGCCATCGGTTGGAAAATTGGTTCTAGCTGGCAGATTAATGACAAGCACCGTTTAGGTTTTGCTTATCACAGTGGGGTAGAGCTAGAACTGGACGGCCATGCGTCTGGGCTACTTTATGACGGTGGTCAAAATGTTAGTATTGAAGGTTACTTACCGATTGAGATCCCTGCATTTGCAGAGCTTGCATCTCATCACCAATTAACTGAAAACTGGGCCATGCACGCCAGCGTTAACTGGACTCAGTGGAGTGTTTTTGATGAGTTGGTAGCATACTTCCCTGGCGAAACTAAGCCAATTGACTCAACAACGGGTTTACCATTGGAGTCTGATTTAGTTAAAGAAGAAAACTTCAAAGATAACTGGCGCTTTGCTGTCGGTACTACATACCAACTTAACGACAAGTGGTTAGTTCGTGGCGGTATGGCACTAGATCAAGGTGCTGCGCAAGACGAATACCGTTCAACAACAATCCCAGATTCAGATCGTTTATGGTTTAGTGCCGGTGCGGGTTATCAAGCCAGTAAAAACCTTACGGTTGATTTTGCCATCACTTACATCAAAGGCATTGGTGATGCACCAATTGATGAGACTCAAGACTTATTAGGTTTAGCGTCTGTGAACTACAGCGGTGATGTTGAAGCCGATGTGTGGTTAGCAGGTGTGCAGTTTAGCTACAAAATGTAGTCGACAGTATTATTAATACATTTAAAGCCTCGCAATTGCGGGGCTTTTTGTTATTTGAAAATCATAAGACTAATATCGATACGCCAGCTATATTTGACAAGCCAAAGTATGAAGTAAAGCCATCGTCATATGCTAAGTTATTAGGTGCTTACTGGCTTTACCCCAAAGTGACATAGCATGTCTAGGTAGAATAAACCCTTATAACTGTGATGACAGCACAAGCATTGCAATGTAAAGCATGATAAATCACATAAATAAACGGGTAGTTGATTCACTACTTTCAGTTTATGTGAACAAACTAAAATAAATAATATGAGATAGTGATATGCAAGCTAAGAAATACATTATTGCATTAGATCAAGGCACAACCAGCTCTCGTGCCATTGTATTTGACCATAAAGCCAACATGGTTGCGGTAGCGCAGCGTGAGTTTACCCAGATTTATCCTCAGGCCGGTTGGGTCGAGCATGATCCAATGGAGATTTGGTCATCTCAAAGTTCATCATTGATTGAAGTGCTATCTCGAGCAGGTATTAGCGGTGATGATGTTGCCGCTATGGGCATCACCAACCAACGTGAAACCACCGTAGTGTGGGATAAAAAAACCGGCAAGCCGATTTATAACGCCATTGTGTGGCAGTGTCGTCGCAGCCAAAGTATATGCCAGCAACTCAAAGCCGATGGTTATGAAGCTTATATTAAATCCGCCACAGGCTTGGTGCTCGACCCGTACTTTTCCGCCTCAAAAATCAAGTGGATTCTAGATAATGTTGAAGGTGCAAGAGAAAAGGCCGAGGCCGGTGAGTTGTTATTTGGCACCATAGATACCTGGCTGGTGTGGAAGCTCACAAAAGGCAAAGTACATGTTACTGAACCCACCAACGCCTCACGGACCATGTTGTTTAACATCCATCAGCAGCAGTGGGATGACAAGTTATTAACGGCCTTTGGTATTCCGGCTTCGATGTTACCTGAAGTGAAACCCTCTTGTGCGGTCTACGGTTCAACCAGCATTGTCGGTGGCGATATTACCGTGGCGGGTATGGCAGGGGATCAGCAATCGGCATTATTTGGTCAATTATGTTTTGAACCTGGAATGGCCAAAAATACCTATGGCACAGGCTGTTTTTTACTGATGAACACCGGTGATAAGGCAGTGGTATCGGATCATGGCCTATTAACCACCATTGCTATAGGCGCTGATTTAAAGGTTAACTATGCCCTTGAAGGGGCAGTATTTATGGGCGGCGCGGTGATCCAATGGCTGCGGGACGAAATGGGCTTGATCCAAGATGCTCATGACACTGAATACTTTGCCAATAAAGTGGACGACACCAATGGGGTATATTTAGTACCAGCCTTTGTCGGCTTGGGCGCTCCGTATTGGGAAGCGGATGCCAGAGGCGCGATTGTCGGACTTAGCCGCGGGGTTAATCGTAGCCATATTATTCGCGCAGCGTTAGAAGCCATTGCATATCAAAGCAAGGATTTACTCGAGGCAATGATACAAGACTCAGGGGTCGAACTTAAACAAATCCGCGTTGATGGTGGCGCAGTGGCAAATGAGTTTTTAATGCAGTTCCAAGCCGACATCAGCAATGTTGATGTGATCCGTCCGCAAGTGACTGAAACCACAGCCATGGGAGCAGCCTTTTTAGCAGGTCTTGCGGTTAACTTTTGGCAGTCTACAGAAGAGTTACAAAACATTGCCGTGGCTGATAAGCATTTTTCACCAGCAATGGATGATAGCTGTCGTCAGGATTTGTATCGCGGATGGAAAAAGGCGGTGAGGAAAACCATCGGCTAAAGGGCATTTTTAAATCACTGGTAAACGATTAAATTTCAATATCAATATGTGTGAAGTTGGTATTGTCACTAGTGGCCTGCTTTGCATCAGCGCTGGTGCTAGCTTGGGCCTGCTGTTTTCTGGTTAATGGTGCTGGTGGCAATTGTGCTTGCGGCGCTTCATGGCTATCAGCACTGATAACAGCTGAGTCAGTGACTTTTTTCACCTCTTTTTTAGGCGTGGTAACCTGCCTTGGCGGTCTGGCAGTCACAGCATAGAGAATATCTAGGTTCATTATTACCTCCTTCAAGGCTGTATTCAGTATATCTTGTTATCGGCCGTTTTGATTGTAAATTGAGCGGCTATTGGTTTGAATATATGACGCCAGCAGTCATCCTTGTTTGAGGATGTTTTAGCGTAAAGGCAATATTAAAAGTTTGGAATTTGCTTAGGTTTAAAAGCGCAAGGCAGCAATAAAATTTGTTGAACTGGTTTTTCTCACATCGTGAGCGAATATTTATTATACAAGATATAACTTTGATACAGTGGGCATTGTCATTTTAAGATGATAATGGTCAATTTTTAGCACATTTTAGTCACATTTTACTCGATAGAGTCGTTGTTATGTGTATGGTTTCGTTCATTTAGCCCCATAAAATCCACTTTCCTCCACCTAGAACAAATTAAATCAAATTTGCTGCGAACCCGCTTCAGAACTGGATTTAATTAATCTTCTCATCCCTTGACAATACTTGTGTTGTGTCCCTAAACTTAAGGGTTGTGGGGAATTGTGGATTTTTGTGGGAATTTTAATAACAAATCATAGGGATTAATGATCGTGTTTCGGGGCGCCAGTGCGATAAATATGGATGCAAAAGGACGGATCGCAATACCAATGCGATACCGAGAATCCTTGCGTGTTGAGCACAGTGGCATTGTCGTCATCACCGTTGATATCCAATCAGCTTGTTTATTGATTTATCCAATCCATGAATGGGAACTGATAGAAGCAAAACTAATGCAGCTGTCAGACACCAATCACATTGAACGATCCATGAAACGAAGATTATTAGGCCACGCTCATGAATGTGAGTTAGATGGTAATGGTCGTGCGCTCGTTCCCCCCGCATTAAGACAATTTGCCAGCCTGCAAAAGAAAACCATGCTGGTGGGTTTGCTGAATAAGTTTGAGTTGTGGGATGAAGCCGCTTGGCAGTTGCAGATGGACGAAAGTCATCAGCTAATTCAAGCAGAAGATCTCACTAGCCATGAAAGATTAGCTAATTTTTCATTATAAATAATTAATTAAGAAGAGTCTGATGAGCCAAGAATTTGCCCATTTATCTGTACTGCTACAAGAAACCGTTGATGGTTTAAATATCCAAGCGGATGGCATCTATATTGATGGCACCTTTGGTCGTGGTGGTCATTCAAGGCATGTGCTGAGTCAGCTCGGTGAAAACGGCCGCTTGATTGCCATCGATAGAGATCCGCAAGCCATTGAAGCGGCTAAACAGTTCGCCGATGATCCTCGCTTTCAAATTGTGCATGGTGGCTTTGGTCAGTTGGCCGAATACGTTACTGAGTTAGGTTTGAAAGGCAAAATCAATGGCGTGTTATTGGATTTAGGTGTGTCTTCACCGCAATTAGATGATGCTGAGCGTGGTTTTAGTTTTTTACGTGATGGTCCATTGGATATGCGTATGGATAACAGCCAGGGTCAAACGGCCGCTCAGTGGTTAGCGAGAGCTGAAATTGAAGATATGGCTTGGGTATTTAAAACCTATGGCGAAGAGAAAAACTCGCGTCACATCGCTCGCTGTATTGCTGCTGATCGAGATGAAAAACCCTTTTTAAGAACCAAAGATTTAGCTGACCTTATTGCCCGAATTACTAAAAATAAAGAGCGTAATAAGCATCCTGCAACGCGGGTGTTCCAGGCGATTAGAATTTATATCAATAGTGAATTAGAGCAAATTGATCAAGCCCTTGAAGGTGCTGTGTCGGTACTGGCCCCAGAAGGGCGTTTATCGGTGATCAGTTTCCATTCATTAGAAGATCGTATGGTGAAGCGCTTTATTCGTCGCCATAGCCAAGGTGAAAGCGTACCTCATGGCTTGCCCATCACTGAAGCTGAAATTAATAAATCTAAAAAGTTAAAAGCCATTGGTAAGGCGATGAAGCCTTCTGATGTCGAAATTGAACAAAACCCACGAGCAAGAAGCTCGGTGTTGCGCGTTGCGCAGCGACTTGATTATTAATTACTGAGGTTATATTGGCACCGTCATCAATCAATTTATCCCGCATTGTGTTAGCCGATATTTGGCAGCACAAGTGGATATTATTGCTGACGCTAATTGTAGTCGGCAATGCGATGAGTGTGGTGTATACCAGCTATGCGACCCGAAAACAGACCTCGCAATTAGATCAGCTATTACAAGAACGTGATCGTTTAGATATTGAATGGCGCAACTTGTTGCTGGAAGAGCAATCTAAGTCAGAACACAGTCGAGTGACAAGGATCGCCACTAAAGATTTAAAAATGGTGCGACCACTACCTAAAGAAGAAGTGGTTATAAGGCTGCAATGAGAAAGGAATAATGAGCAGACAAGCTAAACGTAAATTAAACCCTGAACTGATCCCATGGCGACTATTCGTTGTGGTGGGTTTTGTGCTGCTGCTGTTTACTGCGTTAATTGCCCGTGCCGCCTATATTCAAATTATTGAGCCTGAAAAACTACGTCACGAAAGTGACATGCGCACCTTACGCACCACCAGTAATCAAGTACAGCGCGGCCTAATCACCGACAGAAATGGTGAAATGCTGGCAGTGAGTGTGCCAGTACGAGCTGTGTGGGCTGATCCTAAAATTTCCCACGATAAAGATGCATTTAAAGATATGCGCCGCTGGAAAGCGCTGGCAGATATTTTACATGAGCCAGTTGATGAGATTGTGAGTAAGGTGCAGCGCGACCCTAAAAGGCGCTTTATTTACCTTAAGCGTCAAGTGACCCCTGCGGTAGCGGAATACATCAAGCAACTGAAAATTGCTGGCATCTATTTAAAGTCTGAATCACGCCGCTATTATCCCGCAGGTGAAACTGCCGCCCAGCTAGTGGGTTTAACTAATATTGATGATGTAGGCATTGAAGGCATCGAAAGTGCTTACGATAGCTGGCTTACTGGTACCCCTTCAAAACAAAAAGTCCGTAAATCCCGCGATGGTAAAGTAGTACAGCGTTTAGATATGGTGGAAGAAGGCGAGAGCTCAAATGATTTAGTCTTGAGTATCGATCAACGCATTCAGCAGCTAGCTTATCGCGAATTAAAACGCGCCACAGAAATAAACCAAGCCACTTCAGGCTCAGTGGTGGTACTTGATGTACACACCGGCGAAGTACTGGCGATGGTGAATACACCGTCATATAACCCCAATTCTCGAGAAAACTTACAATCTCACCGCATGCGCAACCGCGCCTTAACCGATACTTTTGAGCCGGGCTCCACTGTAAAACCTTTTGTGGTCGCAGCTGCGCTGCAAGCGGGCACTGTTGAACGTGATGATATGATTAACACCTCACCAGGCTGGATGCGTGTTGGTGGCCGTCAAGTGCGTGATACGGTTAATTACGGCAATATGACCTTAGATAAAATCTTGGTTAAGTCTAGTAACGTGGGGATCAGTAAAGTCTCTTTATCGATGCCCGTGCAAGAATTATTGGGGACTTACCAGTCAATGGGCTTGGGTAATTATTCAGGAATTAACTTAGCAGGTGAAAGCGCCGGCCTTATCCATGATCGTCGTCGTTGGTCTGACTTTGAACGCGCGACCTTATCTTATGGCTATGGTTTAACGGCCACCCCACTGCAATTAGCCAGAATGTATGCCACTTTAGGTAGCGGCGGTGTCTTGTATCCAGTATCAATTTTAAAGCTAAAACAAGCACCTAAAGGTGAACAAGTTATTTCACAGCAAGTCGCCCAAGATGTCATGGAAATGATGCTAGGGGTAACTGAACGTGGCGGCACCGCCACCAAAGCCCATATTGATGGTTATCCTATTGCGGGTAAAACGGGTACTAGTCGTAAGTCTGTCGCCGGTGGTTACGGTGATGATTATGTCGCACTGTTTGCCGGGGTTGCGCCAGTGCATAATCCCCGTTTAGCTATTTCTATTGTGGTTAATGAACCCAAAGGCGACCGTTATCACGGTGGCGATGTGGCAGGCCCCGTATTTGCAAAAATTATGTCTGGTGCGTTACAGATGCTGAATGTAGAACCATTAAATGAACAAGAAAAAGTTAAATTGGCCGCCATTGCTAAGAGGGCTGAATAATGCTGCTTAGTGATTTATTAGCACCCTGGTTTCATTATGCTGGCGTTGAGTCAGTGGATACGCTGAGCCTTGATAGCCGCCAAGTATCCCAAGGTGGTTTATTTGTCGCCTTGCCAGGCCACAAGGTTGATGGCCGTAAATTTATCAGTAAAGCCATTGAAAGTGGTGCAGTGGGGGCGTTAATTCATACCGATAACCCTGATGAACATGGTCAAGTTGAATACCAAGATAATGGCGCGGTGCTGATATCGTTTTTTCAATTAACTCGGCAGCTTTCGGCTGTTGCAGCGCAGTTGTATCCGGTTAATCATTCACCAATGGCGATTATTGGGGTTACGGGAACTAATGGTAAAACTTCTGTTAGCCAGCTTATTGCGCAATTGGTATCACTTAAACAGCAAAAAGCTGCAGTCATGGGTACATTGGGCAATGGTGTTTGGGGTCAATTAATCGATAGTGGCAATACCACTGCTGATGCCATTACTTTGATCCGTCAATTACACCAATTTCAAGCCGAACGGGTCAATGTGTGCGCCATTGAAGTCTCCAGTCATGGCTTAGTGCAAGGCCGAGTGGAAGCCGTGCCTTTTGATACTGCTATTTTTACTAATTTAAGTCGTGATCACCTTGATTACCATGGTGATATGGATGCTTATGGCGCAGCTAAAAAGCGTCTGTTCACCTTTTCCTGCGTCAAAAATGGTTTGATTAATCTTGATGATGGTGTTGGTCAGCAATGGTTCGATGAGCTAACAACAGATTCCATCTATGGCTTTAGCATTAGCGCCAATAAAACGGCGCAATTTTATACTGACAATATGCAGTTCAATGATGCTGGTGTGCAGTGTGATTTTGTTTACCCACACCTGGATAATCACAGCGGCCAAAAAACGACTTTAGCACTACGCGGACGCATTGTTTCGCCTTTATTGGGTGACTTTAACTTAGCAAACCTTGTGGCAGCCCTAAGTGGCTTGTATTTGCAAGGTTATGACATGCAAGAGTTACTTGAATTAGTGCCACTATTAACGCCCGTTGCTGGTCGCATGGAGCGCTTTAATCAGCCAAAGGGGCCCACCTTGGTAGTTGATTATGCCCATACTCCGGATGCTATCGAACAAGCGTTAAAAGCGCTGCGGATTCATTGTAAAGGCAAGCTTTGGTGTGTCTTTGGTTGTGGCGGTGATAGAGATAAAGGCAAGCGGCCTTTAATGGCCCAAGCGGCCGAGCAGTTTGCTGATACTGTGATGGTCACCAGTGACAATGCTCGTAGTGAAGATCCTGCGGCCATTATTGAGGATGTATTAGCGGGTTTGGCATTTCCTGAGCGTGCACTCACACAAGTTGATCGCATTAAGGCAATTAACACCGTGGCTTCACTGGCTCAAACAGGCGATATTGTGTTGCTTGCAGGTAAAGGCCATGAAACCTATCAAGAGGCCAATGGCATCAGAACTGAATATGATGAAAGAGCACTGGCTATCGAACTCACTCAGCCAACGTCTAACATGGCATTAAAGGAGCGCTTATGATTGCCCTGATGCTTTCACAGTTGGCGCAAACCCTTAGTGGCAAGCTCGTGGGCGATGACATTTGTATTGATGATGTCAGCAGTGATAGCCGAGCGATGCAAGCCAATACCTTATTTGTGGCGTTAAAAGGCTTACGTTTTGATGGCCATAGCTTTGCAAAAACCGCCATTGATAATGGCGCTAAAGCCTTATTGGTTGAACGTCAGCTTGAGCTTGATATTCCGCAAATTTTAGTGGCAAATAGCCAAATAGCCATGGGCGAAATCGGCGCGTTAGTGCGCGCTAAAGTAAACCCTAAAGCCATCGCTTTGACGGGCTCAAATGGCAAAACTACAGTAAAAGAAATGGTGGCAGCTATTTTAAGCCAGCATCATAGCGTGCTTTATACCGCCGGTAATTTTAATAATGAAATCGGGGTACCGTTAACCTTATTGCGATTAACCCAAGAGCATGAATATGGCGTTTTTGAACTGGGCGCCAATCATCAAGGCGAGATTAACTATACTTCATCTTTGGTGATGCCTCAGGTGGCGCTGGTAAATAATATCGGCCATGCACACCTAGAAGGTTTTGGTTCAATTGAAGGCGTGGCTCACGCCAAGTCGGAAATCTTTAACCACCTCAGCGCAGATGGCACCGCCATTATCAATGCCGATGATGACTTTGCTGAGTTTATGGCGCAAAAATCAGCCGCATTTAAGCAGCTGCGTTTTTCTAAAGTAGCCACCACAGATGCAGATATTAAAGCATTAGCGCTTAAAGCTGATGCAAGTGGTTGTTATGCCTTTAATTTAGAAGTTTCTGGCCAGTCCCATTTTGTGCAGCTTCCTTTAGCAGGAGAGCATCAGGTCAGTAATGCTTTAGCTGCCAGCGCCATTTGTACTGCATTAGGCGTCGCCCTCAAAGATATTATTAACGGGCTTTCAAGCCTAACGCCAGTAAAAGGGCGAATGGTGCCGCACAAGCTGGGGCGTATTTTACTGGTTGATGATAGTTACAATGCCAACCCAACATCAGTGGACGCTGCGATTAACTGGTTAAAACAAACTCGAGGTTTTCGATGTTTAGTGCTGGGAGATTTGGGTGAATTGGGCGACAATAGCGCCCTTTTGCATGCCGAGGTCGGCCAACAAGCCAAATCAGCGGGTATTGATGCCTTGTTTTGTTGCGGACAGCTAAGCGCTGAAACCAGCAAAGCCTTTGGTTCTGAACACTTTAGTGATTCAAAATCCGTCGCGCAGGCAATGATTAAAAAAGTAAATCAGTTATCGGGTGAGGTAACTATTTTAGTTAAAGGTTCACGAAGCGCAGCAATGGAAACTGTAGTCGAAGTGTTGTTGGATGCCAATGGGCGTGGGGAGTTTGTGTAGATGCTGGCTTATTTAGCTGAGTATTTAACCCAATTTTATAGCGGGTTTAATGTTTTTTCATATGTAACGTTTAGAGCGATCTTAGGTTTGATGACAGGGCTTATTTTCAGCTTGTGGTTTGGTCCTAAATTGATCGAACGTTTGCAGTTATTACAAATTGGCCAAGTGGTCAGAAATGACGGCCCAGAGTCACATTTTAGTAAGCGTGGCACCCCTACAATGGGTGGTTTGCTGATCTTGGCAGGCATATTTGTCAGTGTTTTATTATGGGGTGATTTATCAAATCGATATGTCATCGTCATGCTATTTGTATTAGGTACTTTTGGCGCGATTGGTTTCTTAGATGATTATTTGAAAGTGGTAAAAAAAGACTCTAAAGGTCTGATTGCTCGCTGGAAATATGCATCGCAATCCATAGCGGCATTAGCGGTAGCCATCTATTTATATAGCTCGGCAACGCTGCCGGGTGAAACCCAGCTAGTGGTGCCATTTTTAAAAGATGTGATGCCGCAACTTGGACTGCTTTATATTGTCCTTGCGTACTTCACCATAGTGGGTGCCAGTAACGCGGTTAACTTAACCGATGGTCTTGATGGTTTAGCTATCATGCCAACTGTTATGGTAGCAGCTGCATTTGCATTGATTGCCTATTTATCAGGTCATGCACAGTTTGCGAGTTATTTACATATTCCACACTTGCCGGATGCTGGTGAACTAGTGATTGTATGTACCGCGATAGTCGGGGCTGGTTTAGGGTTTTTATGGTTTAACACCTACCCAGCGCAAGTGTTTATGGGTGATGTAGGCTCATTAGCATTAGGTGCAGGATTGGGCGCCATTGCAGTGTTAGTCCGCCAAGAAGTGTTATTGGTGATTATGGGCGGCGTTTTTGTGATGGAAACGGTGTCGGTGATTTTACAGGTGGGTTCATATAAATTGCGCGGTCAGCGGATTTTTAGAATGGCACCTATTCACCACCATTACGAATTAAAAGGTTGGCCGGAGCCAAGAGTGATTGTGCGCTTTTGGATTATTTCACTATTCCTAGTCATGCTAGGGCTGGCAACGCTTAAGTTAAGGTAGTTAGCAATGCAAACATGCTATTCACACATCGTATTGGGATTAGGCGCAACAGGTATTTCTGTTGTGCGCTACTTAATGTCCCAAGGTATTACCCCACTGGTGATGGATAGCCGCAGAACGCCGCCTGGAAGCGATACTCTGGCAGCAGAGTTCCCTGAGGTTGAACTAATTACTGGTGGCTTTATGTGCCGCTCTTTAGTGCAGGCGCAGCAAATTATTGTCAGTCCAGGCATCGCTATTGATACGCCGGAAATTCGCGCGGCGATGGACATGGGTATTGAAGTGATTGGCGATGTGGAGCTGTTTGCCCGTGCGGTTGCTGAAAAGTCACCTTGCGTGGTAGCGATTACTGGCTCAAATGGTAAAACCACTGTGACTACCTTGGTTTACGACATATTAAAAGCAGCCGGTAAAAAGGTCGCTGTTGGCGGCAATATTGGTATTCCTGTATTAGATTTACTGGCAACCGATGCGGATATTTTTGTATTGGAGCTATCTAGCTTTCAGCTGGAAACCACTTTTAGCTTAAATTGTGTGGCGGCAACCTGCCTTAATATTAGTGAAGATCATATGGATAGATATCATGATCTGCATGCTTATAGAGAAGCTAAGTTACGCTTATATCCACAAAGCCGCTTTGTGATGTTTAACCGTGATGACCCACTGACATTTCCTGATGAGCCAACAAACCAAAATACCTTTGGTTTAGGTGTACCTGAAGGCGATGCTTGGGGGATTGCTGATGGCAAGATTTTCCACGGTGAAAGTGAAATCATGAATCTGCATGAGGTCAGTTTAATCGGCAGTCATAATCACGCCAATTTACTTGCTGCTATGGCACTAACCGATGCTTGCGGTATTGATAAAAAGTTTATGACCGAGGTTGCCAGCAACTTTAAAGGTCTTGAACATCGTTGTGAAATGGCGGGTATTAAGCAAGGCGTTACCTATATAAATGACTCTAAGGCGACTAATGTTGGTGCAACTGTAGCGGCATTAAATGGCTTAAGTGATCATTTAGGTGACTTAGTACTGATTGCTGGCGGAGACGGTAAAGGCTCAGACTTTAAAGAGCTGAGGGAGTCGCTCAATAACGTCACTCAATTAATTACCTTTGGTAAAGATGGTGCAAAAATCGCAGCTTTAAAGGCTGATAGTATTCAGGTCAGCGATCTTGCTGCAGCGGTCAATAAAGCCGTAGAAATAACGTTCTCAGGCGATATCGTATTGTTGTCACCAGCTTGTGCGAGTACTGATATGTACAAAAACTTTATGGAACGCGGCAATGACTTTAAGCAATTAGTGGAGCAAATTGCCGATGGCGAAGGCTGAGCAGCAACTTAGCTTATTCCAACAAGTCCTCAAGCGGCCGTGGCCTAATATCTTGTCTGAGAGTGGGCCTAGTGAGCAGCTATATGACCGCAGTTTATTGGTTGCGGTAATGGGCTTGATTGCATTTGGTTTTGTGATGGTGATGTCTGCCTCAATGCCAGAAGCGCAAAAACTGACAGATAACCCATTTCATTTTATTTATCGTCATGTGGCGTATTTAATGGGTTGTGGCGTGATTGCTTACGCTGTGCTCAATATAGAAATGAAAACCTGGGAACGCTATAGCGCGTATTTGGTGCTGGCTGTGTTACTGATGCTGGTTGCAGTCTTGATTGTCGGAACCACAGTTAATGGCGCGACGCGCTGGTTAAGTGTTGGACCGGTGCGAATTCAAGTGGCTGAAATCGCAAAGTTTGTGTTTATTGTTTACATGGCGGGATATTTAGTCCGTCGTCATGGTGAATTAAGGGAGAACAGTAGGGGTTTTATTAAGCCTATTATCGTATTTACCTTATTCGCAGTATTGATTTTAGCGCAACCAGATTTAGGTACCGTAGTGGTATTGTTCGTCTGCACTGTAAGTCTGTTATTTCTTGCTGGTGCACGGATTTTAGACTTTTTAGTGTTGATGTTTTTTGGTATTGGCTCGTTTATCTTTTTGGTGATTTTTGAGCCTTACCGGATGCGGCGGGTAACCTCATTTATGGACCCGTGGGAAGACCCATTTGGTAGCGGATATCAGTTGACTCAGTCATTAATGGCTTATGGCCGTGGTGACTTATTCGGTCAAGGTTTAGGTAATAGTATTCAAAAATTATCTTACCTGCCTGAAGCGCATACCGACTTTATCTTTGCCGTGATTGGTGAAGAGTTAGGCTTCGTAGGTATTGTTTGTGTATTAACAGTATTGTTTTTTGTGGCATTTAGAGCCATTCGATTGGGCAATTTATGTTTGAGTATTCAACGCCCGTTTGAAAGTTATTTAGCCTACGGTATTGGTATTTGGATTTGTTTCCAAACAGTGGTTAACGTTGGCGCCAGTATCGGTATGTTACCGACTAAAGGCTTGACGTTACCTTTTATTAGTTATGGTGGCAGTAGTTTGTGGGTGATGACAGCGGCAGCGATGTTATTGATCCGCATCGACCATGAACGGCGAATAAGTTTGATTCAAGCGGTGCAAGGGAGAGTAAAAAAATGAGCCCTAATATGACCAACGCACCGAAATTATTGGTAATGGCGGGCGGTACAGGTGGACATGTGTTCCCTGCATTAGCGGTAGCTAAAGCGTTAGCAGATAAAGGTTGGCAAGTTCGTTGGTTAGGGACGGCCGACAGAATGGAGGCAAGGTTAGTGCCTCAGCATGGGTTTGATATTGAGTTTATCGATATTAAAGGGGTGCGAGGCAATGGCATTATTCGAAAATTAGCCGCGCCTTTTAAAATTTTACGTTCAATCATTCAGGCAAAAGCCTTTATTAATGAATATAAGCCCGATGTTATTTTAGGCATGGGTGGCTTTGCCAGTGGCCCTGGCGGGGTTGCGGCTAAATTATCAGGCATTCCACTGGTGCTGCATGAGCAAAATGCCATCCCAGGAATGACCAACAAGTTGTTATCTAAGATTGCCAGCAAAGTATTGTGTGCATTTCCCAATACATTTTTGCCCGCAGTTAAAGCGGAGGTGGTCGGTAACCCTATTCGTCAAGAGTTACTTGAGTTAGGACAAAGCGCCAAATTTGCTGAAGATGAAGCCTTAAAAGTATTAGTGGTGGGCGGCAGTTTAGGCGCCAAAATTTTTAACGATGTTATGCCAGCTGTTGTGGCGCATATTAGCCTGCATCATTCGGTGACCGTTTGGCATCAGGTGGGCAAAGGCAATGAAGCGAAAGTAAAAGCGCTTTATCAAGATAAAGGTCAAGCTGCTAGCGTCAATGTAGCTGAGTTTATTGATGATATGGAAGCGGCTTATCGCTGGGCAGATGTGGTTGTTTGCCGTTCTGGTGCATTAACCGTATCAGAGCTGGCAGCCGTAGGACGCGGCAGTATCTTGGTGCCTTATCCACATGCTGTGGATGATCACCAAACTAAAAATGCTTCAGTATTAGTTGAAGCGGGAGCGGCATTTTTATTACCGCAAACCATATTAAATGCAGATAATTTAGCTGAGAAGTTAACCCTCTTTGCTGAAAACCGACAAGTTGTTTCACAGATGGCACATCAAGCCAGAAGTGTTGCTGTATTAGATGCAACCCAACGAGTCGCGAGTATTTGTGCTGAATTAGCACGAAAGGATTGACATGACCAAGACTGAAAAGTACGCCCAATTACGCACCATGATCCCAGAAATGCGACGGATTAAGAAAATCCATTTCGTCGGTATTGGCGGTGCTGGTATGGGTGGAATTGCAGAAGTATTAGTGAATGAAGGCTACCACATCAGTGGATCTGACATCGCTGAAAACACAGTGACACAAAGGTTAGCCAGTTTAGGCGCTAAGATTATTATTGGCCATCAGGCGCAAAGCGTGGTTGATGTGGATGTGGTGGTCGTGTCAACGGCTATTAACAACGAGAACCCAGAAATCATTGAAGCGAAGCAGCGCCGCATTCCTATAGTGCGCCGTGCTGAAATGCTTGCTGAGTTAATGCGTTATCGCCATGGTGTAGCCATTGCAGGCACGCACGGTAAAACCACTACAACTAGCTTAATTGCCAGTGTTTATGGCCAAGCTGAGCGCGATCCGACATTTGTGATTGGCGGCTTATTAAATAGTGCTGGTACTAATGCGCGTTTAGGCACTAGTCGTTATTTGATTGCAGAAGCCGATGAAAGTGATGCCAGCTTTCTGCATTTGCAGCCAATGGTGAGTGTAATCACCAATATTGAAGCTGATCATATGGATACCTATGGCGGCGATTTTGAAAAATTGAAAACAACCTTTGTCGACTTTTTACATAACCTGCCTTTTTATGGTGTTGCGGTGATGTGTATTGATGATGAAGTGATCCAAGAGATTATGCCAAGAGTTGGCCGTCAGGTTGTGACTTACGGTTTCAGTGAGCAAGCAGATGTACAGGCGCTTAACTTTAAGCAAGTTGGTCATCAAAGCCAATTTAGCGTGCGCCGTAAAAACCGTGATGATTTAGATATCGTGTTAAATCTACCTGGCGAACACAATGTACTTAATGCGCTTGCTGCTATTGCAGTGGCATCAGAAGATGAAATAGATGATGAAGCGATTGTAACAGCCCTTGCTGACTTTGAAGGCATTGGGAGACGTTTTCAGCATCTTGGCGAGTTTGATACCGCTAATGGCAAGGTGATGCTAGTTGATGATTACGGTCATCACCCAAGTGAAGTATTGGCAACGATTAAAGCCGCTAGAGCAGGTTGGCCAGATAAGCGTTTAGTGATGGCCTATCAGCCTCATCGTTACAGCCGTACTCGCGACTTATATGATGACTTTATCGAGGTGCTGTCACAGGTAGATGGACTGCTATTACTGGATGTCTATGCCGCTGGCGAAAGTGTCATTCCTGGTGCAGATGGACGCGCTTTATGTCGCTCTATCCGTTTAAGAGGTCAAGTGGAACCGATATTTGTGGCTTCACCTGAGCTATTAACCGATGTATTGCCTGACGTATTGCAAGAGGGTGATTTATTGCTAACCCAAGGTGCAGGTAATATCGGCGCTTTGTCCAAATTGCTAGCTACAACCAATTTAGGTTTTGATAATTTAAACAATGCTAAAAGTGGTGAGTAATTTTTGCACTATAAATGATTGTAAAATAGATACTTTATTACAATCGGTATGCTAGATATAATGGTGAATTGGCCAATGAAAGTGACATTGTACATTGTGGAGTTACAGTAACCGTGGCGTGGAGTGATAAAGCCCGTCAGTTACGAAGCCATTTGAGTGAAATCAACTGGTACTTGTATACCGGGTTATTGTTTTTGCTCATGGTGTTAATGACCATTGTCTGGGCCAGTTTAAAGTTAAATACGCTGCTTAATGATGCAGATGCCTTGCCCATTGAGGCCGTAGCAATTCACGGCGAGCGTTTATATACCAGTGACGCAGATATTCAAGCGGCGCTACAGGCCTTGATGCAGAGCAGCTTTTTTAGTGCCGATGTGGTTGAAGTGCAGCACGCTTTAGAGGCTTTACCTTGGGTATATCGCGCCTCAGTCAGACGCGAATGGCCAGCTAAGTTGAAAGTGAACTTGCAAGAGCAACAAGCGGTAGCGCATTGGAATGGCAATGATTGGCTTAATGTGGACGGTGAAGCGTTTAAAGCCCAGGCCCATCCCATGATTAATGCCTTGCCTATGTTGTCAGGTCCTGAGGATATGTCAGCTGAAGTGTTAACTAGCTATCAGCAATTAGCAGATTTATTAAGTATTAATGGCTTTACCTTAGCAAGTTTAAGTTTAAGCCCACGCCATGCTTGGCATGCAACATTAGATAACGGCATTCTTCTTGAATTAGGTCGAGAAGATAAGATGTCTAGAATACAAAGATTTATAAATGTTTACCCTGAAATAATACAAAATAAAAAGCCAATAGCGACAATTGATTTGCGCTATGACACAGGTGTCGCAGTTGGCTGGGATGATACTAAAACAGAGAGTCGACATTAATGACCAAGAATCAGGAAAGAAATCTTATCGTAGGCTTAGATATCGGTACATCTAAGGTCGCAGTTATTATTGGCGAAGTACTGCCAGATGGCGAGATAAGCGTGGTTGGTTTAGGTAATCACCCTTCTCGTGGTATGGACAAGGGCGGCGTAAATGATCTGGATTCGATTGTAAGAAGTGTACAACGTGCATTAGACCAAGCTGAATTGATGGCCGATTGCCAAGTATCATCAGTGTATTTAAGTATTTCAGGTAAACATATCGCCTGCCAAAACGAAAACGGCATGGTGTCAATTAATGACGAAGAAGTTACCCAAGAAGATGTGGACAATGTCATCCATACAGCTCGTTCGGTGAAAATCCCGACAGAGCGAAGAATTTTGCATGTGTTACCACAGGAATACTCAATTGACGTTCAAGACGGGATAAAAAGCCCAATTGGTATGTCGGGTATGCGAATGGAAGCCAAAGCGCACATCGTTACTTGTGCTAACGACATGGCGAAAAATATCACTAAGAGCGTTGAGCGCTGCGGCCTAACTGTTGATGACTTGGTGTTTGCAGGTATTGCATCAGCTGACTCAGTGCTGACCAATGATGAAAAAGATTTAGGCGTGTGTATTGTTGATATCGGTGGTGGCACCACAGATATTGCGGTTTATACCAACGGTGCACTAAGGCATTGCGCAGTGATATCAGTCGCAGGCAATCAAGTCAGTAGTGACATAGCTAAAATATTTAGAACACCGCTGACCCATGCAGAGCAAATCAAAGTACAGTTTGCCAGCGCCAGAAGCGCTATGGTTAGTCGCGAAGATAGCATTGAAGTCCCCTCAGTTGGTGGCAGACCTTCTCGCAGTATGTCACGTCATACGTTAGCAGAGGTTGTCGAGCCAAGGTATCAAGAGCTATTTGAATTAGTGCTTAAAGAATTAACTGACAGTGGTTTAGAAGATCAAATTGCTGCAGGGATCGTGTTAACAGGCGGTACATCAATGATTACCGGCGCGGTGGATATTGCTGAAGCAACATTTGGCATGCCAGTAAGGGTTGCATCACCGCTACCAGTTAAAGGATTAAATGAATATGTAGATCAACCTATTTACGCTACAGGAATAGGTTTGCTTCATTACGGCGCCAGACGCGTAATCGAACGTCAGTTCGAACGTCCTGAACGTCAAGGGGTTACCAGTCTTTTGAATCGGGTCAAAAGCTGGTTTAAGGGTGAATTTTAATAACGCAGACAAACGGAGATCAGACTATGTTTGAGATCATGGACACTCATAACGACGAAGCGGTGATTAAAGTCATCGGCGTCGGTGGTGGCGGCGGTAACGCAGTCGAACATATGGTAAAGCACAGCATCGAAGGTGTTGAATTTATCGTAACTAACACGGATGCTCAGGCATTACGTAAGTCAGGTGCTGGTTCAACTATTCAATTGGGGCGTGATGTCACCAAAGGTTTAGGTGCTGGAGCAAACCCTGATGTTGGTCGTCAAGCGGCAGAAGAAGATAAAGAAAACATTCGTGCAGCAATCAAAGGATCTGACATGATCTTTATTGCCGCAGGTATGGGCGGTGGTACCGGTACTGGTGCAGCCCCTGTTGTGGCTGAAATTGCCCGTGAAGAAGGCATTTTAACCGTTGCTGTAGTCACAAAGCCTTTTCCATTTGAAGGCAAAAAACGCATGTTATTTGCTGAGCAAGGTATTGCAGAGCTGGCAAAGCATGTTGATTCATTGATTACTATACCTAACGAAAAGTTATTGAAAGTATTGGGCCGTGGTACATCATTATTAGATGCATTTGCTGCAGCTAATAACGTATTGCTAGGCGCAGTGCAGGGTATTGCTGAGTTAATTACTCGTCCTGGTTTAATCAACGTGGATTTCGCCGACGTTAAAACGGTTATGTCTGAAATGGGTAATGCCATGATGGGTACAGGCGTTGCAACTGGTGATGATCGCGCTGAAGAAGCGGCAGAAGCTGCTGTGGCTAGTCCATTACTAGAAGATATTGATCTTGCTGGCGCTCGTGGCGTATTGGTGAATATCACCGCTGGTTTAGATATCAGTATTGAAGAGCTAGAAACAGTGGGTAACCACGTTAAAGCTTATGCATCTGATAACGCAACAGTAGTAGTCGGTGCAGTAATTGATCCTGAAATGAGCGAAGAGCTACGCGTAACTGTAGTTGCTACAGGTATCGGCGCAGAGAAAAAGCCTGATATTCAATTAGTGACAAAACCAGTTTCACGCCCAGAGCCTGCACCAATTGAAGTTAAAGCTGAGCCAGTTGAAGAGCAAGTTGCGGCAACAAAT
This sequence comes from Shewanella sp. 6_MG-2023, assembly GCF_030547195.1. NCBI lineage: Bacteria > Pseudomonadati > Pseudomonadota > Gammaproteobacteria > Alteromonadales > Shewanellaceae > Shewanella > Shewanella sp. 6_MG-2023. The sequence continues at coordinate 156,767 of NZ_JAUOQU010000006.1, forward strand.
TATGTTGCACCAACAGGTAATGCTGTTCCTGCTCAGCAACCAGTAGCACAGCCAACAGCTCGCGCAGATGGTGACTATTTAGATATCCCAGCATTTTTACGTAAACAAGCTGATTAATTACAGTTTGGTAGTAAAGTTAGAATGTTGAATGCATAAGATGTTGATAAAATGTTGCTTGTGTAAGTAGAGGCGTATTAAAAACCACTAAATGGTACTTTTTTTGTGAAAAGGCAATTTTATGGTAGTATACCGCCTCAGCTTGCTGGGTAAACTCAGTATATATAGCGCATGAATGTTTATTTTAAAGTGATTAAAACGGGTAACTGAATGATTTTTCAAAGAACTGTTCAAAAGATGGTGAAGAGTACTGGTGTCGGGCTTCATTCCGGCAACAAGGTCACTCTGTGCATTATGCCCGCACCTGTCAATACTGGTATCGTACTTCGTCGTACAGATTTAAGCCCTGCAGTGGAAATTCCTGCTAAGGCTCATCTTGTGCGTGAAACAACTATGTGTACGGCATTAGTTAATGATGAAGGTGTTCGCATTTCAACTATCGAACATTTATTTGCAGCACTTGCAGGCCTTGGCATTGATAACGCAGTTATTGAAGTTGATGCTCCTGAAATCCCGATTATGGATGGCAGTGCAAGTCCGTTTGTTTTTTTACTGCAAAGTGCAGGTATTAAAGAGCAAGCAGTCGCTAAAAAATATATCAAAATCAATAAAACTGTGCGTGTTGAAGACGGCGATAAATGGGCAGAGTTAAAGCCATTTAAAGGCTTTAGAGTGGATTTTAAAATCGACTTTAATCACCCAGAAATCTCTCGTAGTCAACAGCATATGGTTATGGATTTTTCAACATCTGCATTTGTGAAAGATATCAGCCGTGCAAGAACATTTGGTTTTATGCGAGATATTGAATATCTTCGAGCCAATAACTTAGCACTGGGTGGCAGCATGGAAAATGCCGTCGTGCTTGATGAATATCGTGTCCTTAACCCTGATGGTCTGCGTTATGAGGACGAATTTGTTAAGCACAAAATTCTTGATGCTTTTGGTGATTTATATGTCGCAGGGCATGCCATTGTTGGTGAGTTCTGTGCGTATAAAACGGGTCATGCTTTAAATAACCAATTGGTTAGAGCGTTATTAGCCCAACAAGAAGCGTGGGAGTTAGTCAGCTTTGAAAATGAAGTCGATGTACCGTTAAGCTTTATGGTACCCGGCGCAGCGTCTTTCGCATAATATAGTTAAGATTGCCTATTACGGCTGGCCAATGCAGCCAGCCGTTTTAGTTTTTCACCTAGTGACCCTTCAACATGATCAGCCAACGTTTGTAAATGTTCTGCCGCGACAGGGCTAATAGTTGCGTAATTAGTTGAGTTTTTGCTTGGTGATATTGCTAACCCTGGGTTAACTTTAACCTCTATAGCGGTAAGCATTGGAAGGGTTTCTTCCTTAAGTTGTTGCAGTAATTTGGTCTTTTGGAAGTTTATTCTAGCAGCCCAAGCAGCCGATGTAGTTTCAATTACAAGAACACCCTGCCGAAGATTAGCGACTTTAAGCTGTTCAACAACAGGACCTGTTAAACTCTGCTTTACGTAATTATTAAGTTGATTTAATAGTTCTGCTTTTTCAGCCAATGCCGGTAATTGTCCAGATTGATGTAGTAAGCTACTGAGATCTTGCGGGGACTTTTTCATATGATAATAAGATGGCTGAGTTAGGCTATGAGTGTAACAGTTTTTATCCAAGGTCGAAACGGAGTAACTCGCTGGCATCCTAGCAAGCGTTGGTTACTTCTACCTATCCTATTAGTTGTAGCGGGAACCGGCATCTATCAACAAAGTGCCGATCGTTTTGCTGAGCAACAAACCAAAGTTGATGAAAATAAAAAGTTGCGCGAGCAACAAAAGCAGCAAGTCATTAGCCTCAAACAAGCAACAGAAACCCAATTAGCCACATTGGTGACTCATGTCGCCTCTATGCAAGCAAAAATTACCCGCCTCGAAGCCCTCGGTCAGCAAGTTGCTGAAAATAATTTACTCGAAGATCAATTCGACTTTGCCACAGAAGTGGGTGTCGGAGGATTGAGTGAAATAGGCACAGGCGTGGAAATAAACCAACTGTTAAATGATATGACCCAGTTGGTATCAAGAATTGATAATAATAATGTTCAGCTGTCTCTACTTGAAACAGTGTCAACTAATCTCCATATAGATGAAGAACGTTATATATCAGGGCGGCCAATCGTAAAAGGTTGGTTATCTTCGCCCTACGGTTTACGGAATGACCCTTTTAATGGTCGTAGAACAATGCATAAAGGTATTGATTTTGCGGGCACTGAAGGCGGCGATGTTATTGCAACTGCTGCAGGTGTAGTAACGTGGTCTGGAAATATGCTTGGATATGGTGGGTTAGTCGAAATTGATCATGGAAATGGTCTTCGAACCCGCTATGGACACAACAAATCTATGTCAGTAAACCTAGGTGACGTCGTTGCCAAAGGCGATAAAATTGCCAGTATGGGAAGCACAGGCCGTTCAACTGGTCCCCACGTGCATTACGAAGTTTTGCGAAACGGACAGCAAATAGATCCAAGAAAGTTCGTCTATCGCAAAGCGAGTTAATAACATTTTCGGTTAAGTCGCTCATTTGAGCTCAACCTACAAGAGATAAGTGATTAAGATGTTAGGCAAATTACTGACAAAAGTATTCGGCAGTCGTAACGACCGTACCTTGAAAGGTTTAGGTAAAGTTGTAACTAAAATTAATGCATTAGAAGCTGAATATGAAAAGCTGACAGATGAACAACTAAAAGCAAAAACAGACGAGTTCCGTCAGCGTATTGAAAATGGTGAAACCTTAGATGCGCTTATGGCAGAAGTATTTGCCACAGTGCGTGAAGCATCTAAACGTGTTTTCGAAATGCGCCACTTCGATGTGCAATTACTCGGTGGTATGGTACTTGATAGTAACCGCATCGCTGAAATGAGAACCGGTGAAGGTAAAACCTTAACCGCAACTCTGCCAGCATATTTAAATGGTATTACTGGTAAAGGCGTCCACGTCATTACCGTGAATGATTACCTTGCACGTCGTGATGCGGAAAATAACCGTCCATTATTTGAATTCCTAGGGCTTAGCGTTGGTATTAACGTGGCAGGCCTTGGTCAAGCAGAAAAGAAAGAAGCGTATAACTCTGATATTACCTACGGGACTAACAACGAGTTTGGTTTCGATTACCTGCGTGACAACATGGCGTTCTCTCCTCAAGAGCGAGTTCAACGTCCGCTGCATTACGCACTGATTGATGAAGTTGATTCAATCTTAATTGATGAAGCGCGTACACCATTGATTATCTCTGGTGCAGCAGAAAATAGCTCTGAGCTATATATCAAAGTAAACACCCTTATTCCTAACCTTATCGTTCAAGAGAAAGAAGATACAGAAGATGAGATTGGTGAAGGTGATTTCAGTATCGATGAAAAAGCCAAACAAGTTCATTTTACAGAGCGTGGCCAAGAAAAAGTTGAATTACTGTTAGTTGAGCTAGGTGTGCTCAATGAAGGTGATTCACTGTATTCAGCAGCTAACATCTCATTACTGCATCACGTAAATGCAGCATTAAGAGCGCATACCTTATTTGAACGTGATGTTGATTACATTGTTCAAGACGGTGAAGTGATTATTGTTGATGAACATACTGGCCGTACCATGCCAGGTCGTCGCTGGTCAGAAGGTTTACATCAAGCTGTTGAAGCAAAAGAAGCAGTCAACATTCAAAATGAAAACCAAACATTAGCGTCAATCACATTCCAGAACTACTTCCGTCAATATGAGAAGCTAGCAGGGATGACAGGTACAGCTGACACTGAAGCATTCGAGTTCCAACATATTTATGGACTTGATACCGTCGTGGTACCAACTAATAAGCCAATGGTACGTAATGATATGCCTGATTTGGTTTATCTTACAGCAACAGAAAAATACAATGCCATCATTGAAGACATTAAAGGTTGTCGCGAACGTGGTCAGCCTGTGCTTGTGGGTACGGTATCAATCGAGCAATCAGAATTATTAGCGACCTTATTAAAGCAAGCTAAGATCCCACATTCAGTATTGAACGCCAAGTTCCATGAAAAAGAAGCAGACATTGTTGCTCAAGCAGGTAGCGCTGGAGTAGTGACTATCGCAACTAACATGGCCGGTCGTGGTACCGATATCGTGTTAGGTGGCAACTGGAAAGTTGAAGTTGATGCATTAAAGGATCCAACTGAAGATCAAATCGCTCGCATTAAAGCAGAATGGCAAGTTCGTCATGATGCAGTTATTGCTTCGGGTGGTTTACACATTTTAGGCACCGAGCGTCACGAGTCACGTCGTATCGATAATCAGCTTCGTGGTCGTGCAGGCCGTCAAGGTGATGCGGGTTCATCGCGCTTTTATCTTTCAATGGAAGATAGCTTAATGCGTATCTTCGCATCTGAAAAAGTATCTGGCATGATGAAAAAACTGGGTATGGAAGAAGGCGAAGCCATCGAACATCCTTGGGTATCTCGTGCAATTGAAAATGCGCAACGTAAAGTAGAAGCGCGTAACTTCGATATTCGTAAGCAATTACTTGAATATGATGATGTCGCTAACGATCAACGCCAAGTTGTTTATTCTCAGCGCAATGAGTTAATGGACGCAGAAAGCATTGAAGACACCATTTCAAATATTGAACAAGATGTCGTTAGTGGTGTGATTGATCAATATATTCCACAGCAGTCTGTAGAAGAATTGTGGGACGTACCAGGTCTAGAGCAGCGTCTTGCCCAAGAGTTTGGTCTTCAACTAACCATTCAACAATGGTTAGATACAGAAGATGACCTTCACGAAGAAACTTTACGTGAGCGTATTGTATCAAGCTGGAGCGAAGCATATAAAGCTAAAGAGCAGATGGTTGGTGAGCAAGTGCTACGTCAGTTCGAAAAAGCAGTCATGCTACAAACATTAGATGGTCTGTGGAAAGAGCATTTAGCAGCAATGGATCACTTGCGACAAGGTATTCATTTACGTGGTTACGCACAAAAGAATCCAAAGCAAGAGTATAAACGTGAATCATTTGAGTTATTCCAACAAATGTTGGAGTCACTAAAACACGATGTCATCAGTGTACTCTCTAAGGTACAGGTTCAAGCACAATCAGATGTTGATGATATGGAGCAGCGTCGTCGTGACGAAGAAGCCAAGATCCAACGCGAATACCAGCATGCAGCATCAGAATCGCTAACAGAGAATAAAGAAGCTGAAGCAGCAACGCCAAGAACTGTGATTAGAGACGGTGAGAAAGTTGGCCGTAATGACCCTTGTCCATGTGGCTCAGGTAAGAAGTACAAGCAGTGTCACGGTAAACTGACCTAAAACACCGCAATATTTAATAATTTAAAAGGCAGCTATTTTTAGCTGCCTTTTTTGTACCTAATAAATAGTATAAAAAACAGTCGCCTCAAGTGTTTTTGTGGATAACACTGGGGATAAAATCTGGGTAACGTGTGATTAATAAAAAAGATCGCAAATAATGCGAAAAACTTTTAAAAAGCCCTTGCACCAATTCAGAATCTGCCTATAATGCGCATCCACTGACACGGCAAACCACGCAGTAGCATGGGTTACACGCCAAATCAGTTCACTGTAAAGTGACGCTGAAAATTGTTTTTAAATAAGTTTAAAAATGACTTGACGCGAAAAAGGAATTGCGTAAAATACGCATCCCAAGCCAACGACCTAGCGTCTAACGGCGGAGTCTGAAAAATTGATTCCACGCTCTTTAACAATTTATCAAGTAATCTGTGTGGACACTCACAGGTGTTGAGTTAATCGAAATTGCTCATTCTTTCTCGTAAAGAGTGAAGCAATCAAAATTATTACTCAATGTAACGATGAGTGTTCATAGCAATATGTAACAAACGTTTTAGAGATTCTTCCGAGTCTTTAAATCGAAATCAGAATTCATTGAGCCGAAACGAAGCTTTTATTTATAAGAGTGGTTGTTTCAACAAAACTTTAATTGAAGAGTTTGATCATGGCTCAGATTGAACGCTGGCGGCAGGCCTAACACATGCAAGTCGAGCGGTAACAGGAATTAGCTTGCTAATTCGCTGACGAGCGGCGGACGGGTGAGTAATGCCTAGGGATCTGCCCAGTCGAGGGGGATAACAGTTGGAAACGACTGCT
>NZ_JAUOQU010000060.1:0-3819 GCF_030547195.1 Shewanella sp. 6_MG-2023
AGTTTATGAGTGAATTTTGGTGATTAATGATGAAATATTCAGTCCTTTGGCAGGAATAATACCATCAGTAAATGAATGTTGGTGTTGGCAACTCAAAATGAAAGGCGTTATGTTATAACTTCAAAATAATGGGTGGCTATGTATTAGTGGCCACGACTTCAAACTATTTAGCGTATTTCTCCACATAAAACGAAGCAATACATTTTTACATTTCTGAGTTAAACCCCTGCCCCAGCTTTACCTTTAATATGTCTGTATTAACATCAATTCACCCTAATCACAGCGCTACATTCCTTAGCGTTTAACAGCATCGAGATACCTTTATGTGGATAAAACTATAAACTAAAGCCCGTTATGTAAAGTTGTTAAAGTTAAGTAAATTTTATTTTTGTTGGTTTTTTTATTGGTATTTTAAATATCCAAGCAACAATAATGACGACTTGATTTACCCTATTTTCGTTGTTGATAGCATCCAATAGACATAAAAAGGTTTCTATGAAAAAGATAATATTTGGTTTTTTTATGTTCAGTTCATTGCTAGCTGCTACTGCTCATGCAGCAGATCAATTAACGGCCACTATTATTGGTTCTGGTTCGCCTATCTATAATGAAAACCGTGCGAGCGCGAGTACGTTAATCTCTGCCGGAAACACTCATATATTGGTTGATATGGGTAATGGCACTCAAGCTAATTTGTCTAAACTCGGCGTTGATATTCGTCATTTATCTAGCCTACTTATTACCCATCATCATCTTGATCATAATGAAGAATTTGTACCCATGTTAATTCGTCTGTTACTAGGGCGAAATAACTTCACCATTGTTGGTCCACCCAATACGAAGAAACTCACGGAAACAAATTTGGATTTGTATGAAGCTGATATTACATATCGACTAGGCAAAACTAAGAGAAACCTTGCCGATCGTATCAAGGCTTTTGATGTTACAGATATACAAGGCGGAGAATCCTTTAAGGTCGGTGATATACAGGTCACCACGCTTCAAGTTCCACACACCATTCATACTGTTGCTTACCGCTTCGATTACAATGGCCAATCGATTGTCATTACTGGAGATCTGACTTATTCAGAAGCACTGCCCACCTTCGCGAGCAATGCAGATTATATGATTATCGATTCTGGCGGAATGGTAATGATAGGTGGACGGAATAAAAACAAAAAATCTAATGATCAAAGCATAAATAAAGGTTCGAACAACAAAAATAAAAAGAGCGGTAATAAAAAAAATCGTGCTCACCTTAATTTAAACGACTCCAGTACACTTGCCCAAAAAGCTAATGTCAAAAATCTGGTCTACACCCATTTTACTGCGGGGGAAGTTGATGCTGAAGCGAGCTTAAAAGAAATTCATAAAAATTATAGTGGTAATGTCATTTTCAGTGAAGATCTTATGGCCGTTAATACTGCAGTGAAGGAAAGCATAGTCAAAACATCACAAAAGATAGCAAGTTACCCAATCGTCGATACCGGACAAAGAAAATCCTACAGCAACAATGCAGTAATACCATTACCAGACAATGCCAATGATTTTTATGGTCAAGATGCCAGTTATAGCACTAACCCTCCTTCTTACACCGACAATAACAATGGCACTATCACCGATAATGTCACTGGTTTAATCTGGCAAAAACAGATGGGGGATAAACTGAGTTATGATGAAGCACTTTTAAAAATAAACACTCTAAAATTAGCAGGTTATGGTGACTGGCGAATTCCCACCATTAAAGAGCTCTATTCTCTCATTCAATTTACAGGCAGCGTTAAAGGAGAAAAAGCGCTCACCCCTTTCATCGACACCAGTTTCTTCAATCAACCTCTTGGTAATACTAAAGCTGGAGAACGAGAGATTGATGCCCAAACATGGTCGAGTACCGAGTATGTCGGCAAAACAATGAAAAGTGATGATACGGTTTTTGGGGTGAATTTTGTTGATGGCCGTATTAAAGGTTACCCAAAGTTTAATCCACGCACTAAAACGCCGAATAAAATGTACTTTAGGTTTGTGAGGGGAAATAAAGCCTATGGTAAAAACAACTTCATTGACAATAAGGATGGTACCACCACTGATTTGGCGACTGGTTTAACTTGGCAACAGACAGACAGTAACAAAGGTTTGAATTGGCAACAAGCACTGCAATATTCTGAGGATCTAACTTTAGCTGGCCATAGCGATTGGCGTTTACCAGATGCAAAAGAGTTACAAAGCATCGTGGATTATACCCGCTCACCTGAAACCTCTAATTCAGCGGCAATCGACCCGATTTTTTACACATCTTCGATAAAGAATGAATCTGGCGAAAAAGATTATCCTTATTACTGGAGTTCAACAACTCATCTTGATGGGCCAGTGCCAGAATCTGCAGCGGTTTATGTGGCCTTTGGTAAAGCCTTAGGTGAAATGCGTGGCATAACAATGGATGTTCATGGCGCGGGTTCTCAGCGCAGCGACCCTAAAACAGGTGCACCGATGTCTCGTGGGCCACAAGGCGATTTTATTCGAGTTGAGAATTATGTACGCAGTGTACGAGATGGCAATGTCGTTTTAGCGGCCCAAACATATGAGCAGCCTCTGACTGAATATATTAACGAATATGCAAGGGCAAGTAACCTGACGGGTTCAACGACTCAAAAACAAAACAACAAAATCAAAAGCAGTACTCAAAGTAATAAATTTATTAATCGATTTGATAAAGATGGCGATGCAAAAGTATCGGCTTCAGAGTTTAAAGCTGGCACAAAGCGCTTTAATCATTTTGATAAAAATAAAGATGGTTACATCACGGCAGATGAGGCACCTACTGGACCGCCTAAAAACACCAAGTAAAAGCATTACTGAATCGACTTATTATTGTGTTTTACAGAAAGGCTGTTGTTATCGACTTAACATAATATAGAGAAGTGATTAACCCGACAGGTTGTTTGAATTTGACCAGTACAGTTGATGATGATTTAGAATATTTAGACAAGCTATTCAAATTTAAAGGGAAGATAAAAAAGCCAGTAATACAAAGTAAACTTCGTATTACTGGCTTTTAAGGTCTGATAGCGAACTTAAGCTTAATTCAAGCTATTAGCACTATAATCTAACTGACATTATTTAACGTCATTAAGACTGACGGCGACGCCATAGCAGTGGCAATAATAATAGAAGCCCAGCTCCTAAACTGCCCGCGCTATAGTTTTCGCTCCAACCATCATCTAACGTGTTTGCCACATTGATACTGACAGAAGCACTTGTTTCTTCTTCCCCGTCACTCACAACAAGTTCAAACACTAATGCTTGATCTACTGAAACTTCTGGTGTTGTCAGATTTAGCACAAGACCCGTTGCAGTAAAATCAGTTTGAGCGCCTGAAACTTGTGTCCAGCTATAGGTTAAACCTGCAGGTTCATTAGCAATAGCCGCAGTGATAACGGTGTTCTCACCTTCATTTAGCTCAGTGTTTCCACTAAAGCTAATATCAAATGATAAAGGCACATTTTCGACCGTTACATTAACGACTTCGCTAGCCAGTCAACCACCCACTTGTTGGGGATTGAGGTCGGTAACTTGAGATGATGTTTTGCCAAATATGCCAGTAGTCTTGCTCGCCAGACTTTAGCCAGGTTAAAGGCGTTGAAAAGGTATTTACCCTTGTTCTTTTTCCTTTGTTTTTTAGCTTTATCAAAGCTGCCTGCCGGAATGATGAAGTGGATATGAGGATGCTTCTTATAACACAAGGGTCACGCCTTCGGTTATGGGTATGCAGCACGCCCGTAAATCCAATATCACCACCGAGTTGCTTTGAGTTTTTAGCAA
>NZ_JAUOQU010000061.1:0-3451 GCF_030547195.1 Shewanella sp. 6_MG-2023
ATGAGTATCTGCCTATCCTTGACTCTCTATAGAGTACGTGTTGATAAGCAGTTACACAAAATTAGTTACAGTCTCTTGACCAGTACATATATATTACCCACAAAAAAGCGGCCAATTTAGTTTGGCCGCTCAACTAGATTAATAATGAAAACTTAATGGCTTAACTTTAGTCCACTTCAAATCTTAAATTTTCAGTAAAGCCATAGTTATTTTTATTACCCGCAAAATCTTCGACATTTAATTCAGTCAATCCCCAAGTACCAGGTGCAGAACCTACAGGAAGAATAGTTTCAAAAATATACTGGATTGGCGTTGTGGCATCACACTCTTCCATTGTTTCCTGAGCATGTTCATGACAACTAAAATACCTAGAGTGCTTATTTGGTGAGTAACCCGCTAAGCCCGTTGATGAATCACCATGCCAATAATGAAACTCTTGACCTTGTGGATTTCTTAAACGAATACCAGAAATTGCAAGTCCTGATGCATGAGATAAAGGTTGATCTTCGTATGCCCAGTAATAGATCCGCACACGTGTTTCACCATTAGGATTTTCAGGATTTAATGGCTCGCCAACGATTCTCAGGCAACGCTCCTCCAAATCATCAGTTGCACAAGCTTGTGCATCTACAATTGGCGCTTCAACATCTGGTGTACTTCCCCCAAGCCAAAGCGAAACAGGACTTTCGTATGTTGGATGATCGAACGAAAAATCAGCTCTGCCATGATTTAATGCACTGTCTTTCATCTTTACAAACGCTGGAGAATACTCTCCAGGCGCAATGAAACGGGTAACTAGCCAGTTAATCTCGCATAAATGTGTCGCACCAGGAACATCAACACGCGGAACATCCATGGCATATAGATCATTACTATATAATCCCCATTCCCTATCAGCATCAATATTGGCAACCCTGGTAAAGCAGTTACCACCTTCCATTGAACGATCTTCATTGATTAACCATGACATCTGTAATATCTGTTCATCATCAGCTATCTCAAACGGAATATTTTCCGACTCATGGTTATACAATTTCAAGTTCATACTATTTGCGACATATTCAGGCGGCGTATAGTCAGCGTCAGGGTTATTGACATATAAACGCCAGCCATAATCTGAACTACTGAACTTTTCAATACGTCGATTACCAACCTGATCTGTCACGACAATTTCTGCTGGTGTCCACCAGCCAGATGCAGCCATCGATGGCAGTGTGAACTCAGCATATAATTCTGAGTCCACACTCCCGTTCACAGGTGAGAAATATTGGTCACGATAAGTTCCAATAGGGCTTATTAAACGCATGTAAGCTTTGGCGGCACCGTCAAAACAATACTTATCATCAACATCACCACAATCTTCATTGACATGTAACCCAAGCTTAACCTTAACTTGTTTATCATCAGAGGGACCACCATCAACTGTGATACTCACTTCATTAATTTTCCCAGGATAAATATAGTCTGGGTATAAATTAAGAACTTCAAAAGTTAAATCTGGACGGATAACACTTAGATATATTGTGCCCTGCATAATATAGTCGCGGATAAACTCATATTTAGGCAACGATCTTGAACGAAGCATATCTGGGTTTGTCAAAAAGAAAGCTAGGCTTTCAGCCATGTCTTCATTTGGGTTAAGTTTGGCGGCATACGCTGTCACGAACTCTGTTGTGCTACAAGATGCCCAAGCTTTCTCTATAACCGGTTCACCTTGAAGCGGCTGATGATCATGAGTTTCTGTTTTTTCTTCCAATGTAATAGGATCTACATTGTGTGGCGTCCATTTATGACGATCTTCCGCCCATCCAGCACAATCAGCATCGCCATCTCCTGGCATATACCAACCAGATTGCTTTAACCACTCATATTTTAACTCTGTACTAAAAACAAAGTCCCACATAAAGTGCGCTTTTTCATGAATGATTAAACGTTGAACATCTGCAACCGCGCCCTGATCAAAGGCTGATTCCATATACTCAATATAGTTTGCAGAAGTCCAAGCTACTGCCGCAGCTTGCTCGTATAAAGGGTGAAGCAATCCATTTCGACGCCTTAATAAGTAACGAAGACCACCATCATCATTCGGAAAGCTTATATCTTGCATGCCTGATGGAAATTCCTCGAACATAGCAATGATTTCGATTAATTCAGAAGGCTGAAACATCTGCCAAATTCCTGCTGAACGATCTTCATCGATAACAGGTACAGTCTCATATAGGCCTTCAAAATAGTCATCTGTAGCAATCTTAATCCCATAACGGCGTTTTATGATATCTGCCGCCAAAACGATATCATTTCCGTTATCAGTTAAAAATCGCACACCTGCTTTAAATAATCTGTTTGAGAAAAAACGGCCTTTTTTGCCATCAACAGTCGCAACCATAGGTGAAGCATATGTAAAGCTTGCATTATCAATTCTTACAAGCGGCGGCATTCCTTCACGTTTGATAATTTCAATATCATTATGAATATAGTCATCTGTTAATTCCCAGTGGCTTTCAAACCTACGAGTATTATCCTCTTGGCTTGAAGAAGGTAAATCTTCAAGACCAGTTCTAAGCAGCGATTCCAACAATCGATAGGCATGCTCTGGTGTCCAATTAACATCTGTATCTTGTAAACTGATACCAAACATTTTAACCAGATTAATACTGGCATGTGAATCTACATCACTGAAATCAGGGCCAATAATTTCAATTGGTAGTGGCTCATTAATATAAGAAGAATGCTCCTCTCCTGAGACACTTACATCCTCAGACCAATAATAAGTGAACTTATCTTGTTCTAGGCCATCAATCACATCACCATTAAAAGTGATATGTTTACCTGTTGAAATAATGGCTGAAGAGCCTGTTTGTAAGTTAGATTCCGAAAAAGTTAGATCGCCATTTTCATGTTTAAATCGATATCCAGACTGACTTACCGATACAATATACTCTTGGTCTTTGTTAAGTCCTGTAAACTGGAATTCACCATCAGGTCCTATTGTTGATGTTGCTAATAACTCTTCACCATCGGCAGAAGCTAAAACAGCTATTGCTGAACGATCTGAATCATAGTTATTCAACGTACCACTAATTTCTGTATCAGGAATAAAAATTGGATCAGTAAGGGGTTTATCACCTTCACCAGGCTCCTTATCACCACCATCACCACAATCTACTGTACAAGGTGGTGAGATCGGTGTGCCCTCATTAGGCGGTAGCGGTTTTTCGATTGGTCTTTCCCCCTCACCAGGGTTCTTATCCCCTTCATCACCACAATCTACTGTACAAGGTGGTGAGATCGGTGTGCCCTCATTAGGCGGTAGCGGTTTTTCGATTGGGCTTTCCCCCTCACCAGGATTCTTATCCCCTTCATCACCACAATCTACTGTACAAGGTGGTGAGATCGGTGTGCCCTCATTAGGCGGTAGCGGTTTTTCGATTGGGCTTTCCCCCTCACCAGG
>NZ_JAUOQU010000062.1:0-3355 GCF_030547195.1 Shewanella sp. 6_MG-2023
CAACTCGCTGCCTCAGCCTTAACGGATTCAGACTTGCTCGAGCAACAACTCGCTGCCTCAGCCTTAACGGATTCAGATTTACTCGCACAACAACTACTGGCTTTAGCGACTGGCACTGATTTTACAACAGCGGCACTCATTGGCTGCATCACTGATGCATTAGCAGCAGGCTTCATCGTCATCGCTGTTGTAGTTGCGGTATTAGTTGCTGTATTAGTAGCTGCATCGTCTTTAACTTCGCTGACGACCTTACCATCGTCATCATCACGACCGACTAATAAACCCGCCACAATGGCGCTGGTGATCGCCGCTATCGGACGCACAATGGCCATAAATGGCCCTAACAACACATAAGATACCGTAACCGAATCCACCCCAGTTTCAGGCGTTGATACTAAAAATGAGGTTGTAGCCGCTTTTGATGCGCCAGAGCGACGCAAACCCACTGCAGCAGGAATAACCCCGCAAGAACATAAAGGTAACGGCGCGCCAATCACAGCTGCTTTAACTACTGTTTTTAAGCCGTGACCACCAAGTTGTTTTTGCATCCATGCCATGGGCACAAACACTTTCAACAAACCGGCCAACACTAAGCCTAATAATAGCCACGGAGCGGACTCTAAAAATAACTCTAAAAAATTGCTTAATAACATAATGCGCTCCTAACCTTGAGGCTGCTTTGCTGTATGACGTTGCTGTTCAGCTTTTGGATTTAATTCTTTATCTGTTGACTCTAATGCTTCTAAAATTGAGCAATGTTCAGCGCTTTCAGGGCCGCCGCAACAGGCCGCTGATAATTTGCCCAATGAGTTAGCAAAATTGGCGAGCTCGGCCATCTTGTCTTGTACTTGTTTAAGCTTTGAGTCCACCAGCCCTTTTACATCGGCACATGCCCAGTTGGATTTATCTAATTCAATGGATAACAACTCGGCAATGTCATTCAAACTAAAGCCCACCGCTTTGGCGCGAATAATAAAACCTAACTTGGCAGTATCATCCTCATTATAAAGTCGATAGCCCGCATCAGAGCGGCTAGAGGGCGCTAATAAACCGTGTTTTTCATAAAACCGCAGCGTGTCAGCTTTAACATTAAACAGCGCCGCGACTTCACCTATTCGATACATAAATTCACCATGAGTAAGATAAACATTCTGATGCAATACACAGATAATCATTACGAGTATAAGTATTACTATAAACCTTAGAGTTAAATCCAAGGTCAAGGCTTTTATAGAATAAAATTTTGTGAGTAACTTTGTTCTTATTTCAATATTGTGAAATCGCGCAGAAAAAACACCCTATATGGTGCTTTTGCGATAAAATGCGCGCGCCCTGTCTATAGGCAGCAACCCCCTAACAAGTAAAAACATTAAGGGAATTTTGCAAAGCAGAGCCATGTCGATGTCTGCTCTGTTTTGCCAAACTTCCTTAAAATAAATAGTGGACACTGTACCTACATGAATACTGTCAGACCTATTCGTCGCGCACTGCTAAGTGTATCTGATAAAACTGGAATGCTTGAGTTTGCTAAAGCACTTCACGAGCAAGGCGTAGAACTACTTTCTACAGGCGGAACAGCCAAATTACTTGCTGACAATAATATTCCTGTCACTGAAGTATCTGACTATACCGGTCACCCTGAAATCATGGATGGTCGTGTTAAAACATTGCATCCAAAAGTACACGGCGGCATCTTAGCCCGTCGCGGTATTGATGAAATCGTAATGGAACAAAATGCCATTAAACCCATCGATTTAGTTGCGGTTAACCTTTACCCATTTGCTTCTACTGTGGCAAAAGAAGGTTGTACGTTAGCTGACGCCGTTGAGAACATCGATATCGGTGGCCCGACCATGGTACGTTCTACTGCGAAAAACCATAAAGACACCACTATTGTTGTTAACGCCAGTGACTACGATCGCGTGATTACAGAGATGCAAGCAAACAACGGCAGCACCACCTTAGAAACACGTTTTGATTTAGCCATTGCCGCATTCGAACACACTGCCGCTTACGACGGTATGATTGCTAACTACTTCGGCACTATGGTGCCTGCACACAGTAAAGATGAGTGCCACGAAGATTCTAGCTTCCCACGCACGTTCAATACTCAGCTGATCAAAAAACAAGATTTACGCTACGGCGAAAACAGCCATCAAAAAGCGGCTTTCTATGTTGATAGCAACATTGATGAAGCATCGGTTGCAAGTGCAACACAATTGCAAGGTAAAGCCCTGTCATACAACAACATTGCAGATACTGATGCTGCGCTAGAGTGTGTGAAAGAATTTGAAGGCCCAGCTTGTGTCATCGTAAAACATGCTAACCCTTGTGGTGTGGCCCTAGGTAACACGATCCTTGAAGCTTACGATCGCGCATTCAAAACTGACCCAACATCAGCTTTTGGTGGCATCATCGCCTTTAACCAAGAATTAGATGCTGACACCGCGAAAGCCATTGTTGATCGTCAATTTGTTGAAGTGATCATTGCCCCTAAAGTTAGTGCGGCAGCACGCGACATCGTTGCCGCTAAAGCCAACGTGCGATTACTCGAATGTGGTCAGTGGGATACTAAAACCACTACTCAAGATTTCAAACGTGTTAACGGCGGCTTATTAGTTCAAGACCGCGACCAAGGCATGGTTGATGTGGCTGACGTTAAAGTGGTATCAAAAGTGCAACCAACCGCCGAGCAGCTAACTGACTTAATGTTCTGCTGGAAAGTGGCTAAGTTCGTTAAATCTAACGCGATTGTTTACGCAAAAGATGGCATGACAATAGGTGTCGGCGCAGGCCAGATGAGCCGCGTTTACTCAGCAAAAGTTGCAGGCATTAAAGCAGCCGATGAAGGTTTAGTGGTTGAAGGGTCAGTGATGGCATCAGATGCCTTCTTCCCATTCCGTGACGGTATCGATGCAGCAGCTGCGGCTGGTATCAGCTGCATCATTCAGCCAGGCGGTTCAATCCGTGATGAAGAAATCATTGCAGCGGCAGATGAGCACGGCATTGCCATGGTATTTACTGGCATGCGTCACTTCCGTCACTAAAACGCCAACACCAATGACTTAACTTAAGTCATTGGTGTTTTATAATTTAGTTTTTATCATATTAGAGCCAGCCATTGTTTCAAGTTCAATGAAAGTAAGCGCAGCTTATAAGCATAAGTGAGCATGTTTGAAGCAGAAATTGAGACCATGGACTTTTTAAGCATATTAGAGCAAGCCATTGTTTCAAGTTCAATGAAAACACGCGGAGCTTATAAGCATAAGTGAGCATGTTTGAAGCAGAAATTGAGACCATGGACTTTTTAAGCATATTAGAGCAAGCCATTGTTTCAAGTTCAATGAAAACACGC
>NZ_JAUOQU010000063.1:0-3214 GCF_030547195.1 Shewanella sp. 6_MG-2023
CTGGCACTGGCACTGGCACTGGCACTGGCACTGGCACTGGCACTGGCACTGGCACTGGCACGAATGAAACCCCAATAGAAATAGCAAGTCAACAATCAGCACCACAATTAAAAGAAGATAATGCAGTGAATACTGCGAGTGGCGTAATGCAAGCTACAGGCACTGATGCTAACCAAGTGTTGTGGAGTACAGACAATGCTCAAGGTAAATATGGTGAGTTAACGTTAAACCAGTTAACTGGCGAATGGCATTACCAACTTGATAATAATAACCAGCAAACAAATGCATTATCTGAAGGGACTCATCAAACAGAACAATTTGTCATTTCGGCAACGGACAGCCAAGGCAATAAAGTGAGCTCGGTCATTGCTGTAGAGGTTGAAGGTAGTAACGATTTACCGCAAATTTCAGGTATACATCATGCTAGTCTCAATGAGTTAGGTTCAATTGATACCGTTTCAGGCAACCTCATAGCTACCGACCCAGATAATGGCGATAGCATCACTTGGTCGGCCTCAAATGGAATAGGTCAATTTGGCCAGCTCGTCATTGATTCAAAATCTGGAGAATGGCAATACGTTCTAGATAATCATTCAGCAACGACTTTAGCCCTACATCAGGGAGAAGTAGCAGTTGAAACTTTCACAGTCACAGCAACTGATAGCTCAGGCACCCCAGTATCCAAACAAGTTACCATTAGTATTAACGGTAGCAATGAAACCGCTCAAATTGGTGGCGTTTCATCGGCTAATCTAACCGAAGATAA
This sequence comes from Shewanella sp. 6_MG-2023, assembly GCF_030547195.1. Lineage (NCBI taxonomy): Bacteria > Pseudomonadati > Pseudomonadota > Gammaproteobacteria > Alteromonadales > Shewanellaceae > Shewanella > Shewanella sp. 6_MG-2023. The sequence goes on from NZ_JAUOQU010000063.1 coordinate 767, forward strand.
AGACGTCCATCAAGGACAACTGCATGTCGATGGCGCCCTCACCGTAACCGATGTAGATTCAGGACAAAACCAATTCCAGGCCACAGTGCAACAAGGTCAATTTGGTACTCTGAGTATCAATAGTTTAGGCCATTGGACTTACACCGCTGATAACTCGCAGCCGACTATTCAAGGCCTGAAAACAGGCGAATCATTAACGGATACTCTCATAGCTCATTCAGTCGATGGCACTGAGCAGAAAGTCACTGTCACCATTAATGGCACTGATGATAAAGCCGTGGTTGCAGGAACAAGTACCGCACAGTTAACCGAAGATAAAGATGTTCACGGTGGACAACTCCGCGTTGACGGGACGTTAACCGTAACAGATGTAGACAACAATCAAGCGCAGTTCACCGCTGAAAGCCTACAAGGTCAGTTTGGTACTCTATCAATCAATGAATTAGGTCACTGGACTTACACCGCTGATAACAGTCAAAATGCTATTCAAAGTCTGAAAACGGGTGAGTCACTTACCGATACAGTATTAGTTCACTCGGTTGACGGCACTGAACAAAAAATCACTGTCACCATTAACGGCACAGATGATAAAGCGGTGATTGCGGGTATCTCAACCGCCAGCTTAACTGAAGATAAAGACGTTCACGGTGGGCAACTTCGCGTTGACGGCGCCCTCACTGTTACTGATGTGGATAATGGTCAAAATCAATTTCAAGCCACCTCACTACAAGGTCAATTTGGCACTCTATCAATCAATGAATTAGGTCACTGGACCTACACAGCTGACAATTCTCAGACAGCGATTCAAGGCCTTAAAACAGGTGAGTCAGTTACTGACACCTTAATCGTTCACAGTGTTGATGGCACTGAACAAAAAATCACTGTGACCATTAACGGTACTGATGATAAAGCCGTTATTGGTGGTACAAGTACCGCACAATTAACCGAAGATAAAGACGTGCATGGTGGACAACTCCGCGTCGATGGCGCCCTCACTGTTACTGATGTGGATAACGGTCAAAATCAATTTCAAGCCACCTCATTACAAGGTCAGTTTGGTACTCTATCAATCAATGAATTAGGTCACTGGACCTACACAGCTGACAATTCTCAGACAGCGATTCAAGGTTTAAAAACCGGTGAGTCACTTACCGATACAGTATTAGTTCACTCGGTTGACGGCACTGAGCAAAAAATCACTGTCACCATCAATGGCACGGATGATAAAGCGGTGATTGCGGGTACCTCAACCGCCAGTTTAACTGAAGATAAAGGCGTGCATAGTGGGCAGCTTCGCGTCGACGGCGCCCTCACTGTTACTGATGTGGATAACGGTCAAAATCAATTCCAAGCCACCTCACTACAAGGTCAGTTTGGTACTCTATCAATCAATGAATTAGGTCACTGGACCTACACCGCTGATAATTCTCAGACAGCGATTCAAGGCCTTAAAACAGGTGAGTCAGTTACCGATACAGTGTTAGTTCACTCGGTTGACGGCACTGAGCAAAAAATCACTGTGACCATCAATGGCACGGATGATAAAGCGGTGATTGCGGGTACTTCAACAGCACAGCTAACTGAAGATAAAGACGTTCACGGTGGACAACTCCGCGTTGACGGGACGTTAATCGTAACAGATGTAGACAACAATCAAGCGCAGTTCACCGCTGAAAGCCTACAAGGTCAATTTGGCACTCTATCAATCAATGAATTAGGTCACTGGACTTACACCGCTGATAACTCACAAACAGCCATTCAAGGTTTAAAAACCGGTGAGTCAGTTACCGATACAGTATTAGTTCACTCGGTTGACGGCACTGAACAAAAGATCACTGTCACCATCAATGGCACGGATGATAAAGCGGTGATTGCGGGTACTTCAACAGCACAGCTAACTGAAGATAAAGACGTTCACGGTGGACAACTCCGCGTTGACGGGACGTTAACCGTAACAGATGCAGACAACAATCAAGCGCAGTTCACCGCTGAAAGCCTACAAGGTCAGTTTGGTACTCTATCAATCAATGAGTTAGGTCACTGGACTTACACCGCTGATAACTCACAAACAGCCATTCAAGGTTTAAAAACCGGTGAGTCAGTTACCGATACAGTGTTAGTTCATAGCGTTGATGGCACTGAACAAAAAATCACTGTCACCATCAATGGCACGGATGATAAAGCGGTGATTGCGGGTATCTCAACCGCCAGCTTAACTGAAGATAAAGACGTGCATGGTGGGCAACTCCGCGTCGATGGTGCACTCACTGTTACTGATGTTGATGCGGGACAAAATCAATTCCAAGCCACCTCACTACAAGGTCAGTTTGGTACTCTATCAATCAATGAGTTAGGTCACTGGACCTACACCGCTGATAATTCTCAGACAGCGATTCAAGGCCTTAAAACAGGTGAGTCAGTTACTGATACAGTGTTAATTCATAGCGT
>NZ_JAUOQU010000064.1:0-2819 GCF_030547195.1 Shewanella sp. 6_MG-2023
GGGTTAACGCCAAATGAGTCAGAACGTTTATATTGGAATGACTCTAAAACCGTGGCCAATTTTACTTGACCACTACAGTCCTAATTTAGCATTTCATGGATTAATTTAGGTATCACAAACGTCAATCGAGTGGTCACTTTACGCAACCACTACACCTGTATTTGCATCTTTTATGTAACTACCAGAGGTTTGAATTCTAAATCAAAGTTAAGGCTATGAACTTCCGCTTGATAAATATCTTTTTTCAAATTCTGAAATTTAGCCAATCGATCGGTGTCACTCAAAATTGACTCAACTTGTTCATTTCTCATCTTAGCGCCTAGATATAGCCCTGTAACGCAATCTGGCTTAATGTCCACAAACTGCAAATATTCCGTGCGCATAGGAAAACCACTCTGTAAAAACATTTCGAGGTGTGATTCACATTCCTTGTGTTTGGCCGCTTTTTTAAGAATGTGCTCTGGCGGTACAACAATATAGTTCGTACCTCCGACAGAATCTGACTCGATCGGTATGTCAAATAAAGCCATTGTCTCTCTAGAGAGTTTGTCATCTGGAACGTATGTCTTATTACAGTAATCCATGTTGACCAGAAATCGGTGCTCTTCCTCGTACATCCAGTCCTTTGACTTAATAAAGCCAAGCTGATCAACTATCTGTTCCCACAACTTATAACCATGCCCATCAATCATAGACAAATCTATACTTCGATTTTTTCGGTATCTGACCAAACCATATTGATAGTTATTGTCAGCAAGTTCTTGAAAAAAACCACGCTGGACAAGAGTTCTTGCATGACTTTGATTTTCTAAATCAAATGTAAACTCAACAACCCCACCTCTATGCTCATCTGCATAATGTGACCACATTAGTAAATTGTCGTGACACTCACTCAGTGCAATAATCCCTTTATTATAAGATAGCTTAAACTCTGCAAAGCTTTGATCGCCGCTAAGCAAACTCAATGCAGTTTCTGATGGCGCGTCACTGGTGACGAGCGATTCAACCAGCTCTAGATTTGGTTTCAATTCAAAAGGGTCATTCAGATGCTTCGTTCTGGTTGCCCTCAGCATTGGTTTTTTTAAAAAACTCTCGATATGAGGAGTGTACTTATACAATTTTATTTTCATTAACTCGCAACACTAAAGGCTATTTGTTTGATAAATAATTTTAAGGGCTTGGTAACGGACTACCGAAAAAATATAAGGGCGTCTATCGTTTGTACCTAGGCTAACGATTGTACCCAATATCAGGGTTGTTAGAGTCATACTGGCGAATAAGCTCAGCCTCTTTCTTATTGACCTCATCAGCACTGTCTGAGAAGAAAATGATTTCGCGAAGAATAGTCATACTCATCCTTTCTTCAATGAATTTAATCGAGCCACCCATCATAAAAAGGGCTATTTCACAACATGCCTATTCAGACGCTATAAACGTTGAATTAGTAGTAGGTAACTGTTTATTAATAACATAAAGTATCAATACGCTGATATTTATGCAACTAGGATAAGCGGACCCCCATAAGATTATGGCACTTTAACTAGTCGGCAATTTTTGCTGATATCTAGCAATCCATTCTAGAAGCTATGCTTACACCAAACAATAATACGTAACGATATGTACGTATTATTTGATGCTTTCCAATAGATTTTTTTATGGGGAACTCTGATTACCACAAAATAACTGAGTAATTGTACTAACGAGGAAAGGGGCATAAATGAACCAGCGAGATCTCGCTGACTCGAAAATGGACAGAAATGCGTTAGTGCAAAGGGTCTAAAAATGGATAGTGGGATTATTAAATGTATTGGTGTTAATTAAAGATTACACAGACTCCCATATATCTAAACCTTTGTGAACTCGCGCCGCTATTTACTATACAAAGGTATCATTCGGGCTTGTTCAACACTTAGGATAGGCTGCAGGTGCCCTATCCTTATTTGTATATTTAAAGCTATCAGCCGTATTCGATCTCACAAGAGCCACAATAATCAGTGCCAGCAGGTACAAACTGCCCACAACCTTTAATTCCACATTTTTCAGCAAGGGCTGGTTCTATTTTATTTTTATAAATGTATTCTTGTTTCTCCGATAAAGGCTTTTTTTCAACCCCTAATAATTGCCTAATAATTCCAGCTTCAGTTTCATTTACAATTTCCAGCTGATGTTCTAATGCAGCTTTTCTTTCATCATCCGCAAATCCTTGTGATGCTTTCAGAAATGGGTCTGTCATTGTTGACTCCTTAATTAACTGCCAGTATTAGTAATGATCAATGATAAATTAAACTCTTGAATATGAGAAACTTTATGCTGAACTTCTTTTTTCTGCTCCATGAGCTTCTAGCTGAGTTGAAGTGGAACAATAAATCTGGCCAATCGCTTAGAGATGGCAAACTCGTTTTTGGACATTTCCGAGTTACGATGAACAAGTGCACCTGAATTTTCTGATAACTTATTCTATGCCAAACACATCAATTGACTACAAAGTAGTGGCCAGTTTTGCTAAATCACTACACTTATTTTCTGTCTTTATGGTGCAAGCACTAACTGACTTTGTTGCAAACCCATTTGTTAGCAATAGGTTGTTATTTGGAAGGTTACTGTTGCAATTCCGTACTTATGTAATGGTAAATATACCTATTTGATTTTAGATATAAACATTAACAGGTTTTTGTTTTATTGAACATTAAACACTGTTATTTTGAGATTTTTATATTAGACAAAGAATAATAGATGACACAAGGAGGGTGTAACAGATTCTGTGTAACTGCAATTTAGTTAATATGCTTCACAATTCTGTCTTCGAACTCAATAATAAA
>NZ_JAUOQU010000065.1:0-2379 GCF_030547195.1 Shewanella sp. 6_MG-2023
TCCCCTAGGGGATTCGAACCCCTGTTACCGCCGTGAAAGGGCGGTGTCCTAGGCCTCTAGACGAAGGGGACCCGGACATATTGTTTTACTTCTAATATAACGAAGACCTATAAGTAACACTTTAGAAGGCTATTAAAGTGAAACCGCCGTGCTCTTAATAAAAATAGCGCGGTGTCCTAGGCATCTCTTCTTTAATCGAAGGGGACCCGGACTGCATTAAACTCTGCAAAGAGTGAATAACTCATTAAGTTCTGTAGGCTAAAACTTAACGCTTGAATTGTTGTAAAATTGGTGGAGCTACACGGGATCGAACCGTGGACCTCTTCGCTGCCAGCGAAGCGCTCTCCCAGCTGAGCTATAGCCCCTCAACTTTACAAATTGCATTTGGACATGCTGCGATAAATAATCACATCGTGTCTCAAGTACGGGGCGCATTTTATGCAGCCTGCCCAAAAGTGTCAACTCGTTTTTTAAGAATTTATTCTAGCTGCTACAAAATCAATCGCTTTGGATATTCTTTGTTCGCAACGAGCCTTTCCAATGAGAAATAAGGTTAAATCTACAGCAGGTGACATTCCGGCGCCTGTAACAGCGACACGTAAAGGCATTCCAACTTTACCCATTCCTACTTCAAGTTCTGCTGCGGTGTCTTCAATTGCTTGATGAATTGCTTCAACAGACCAATCAGATAGAGCAGAAATTTTTTGTTGGATTAACTTAAGTGGTTCCATTGCAACACCACGCAAGTGCTTTTTCGCTGCATTTTCATCAAAAGCGTCGAAATCTTCATAGAAGTAGCGACTAGATGCGGCTAACTCTTTTAAGGTTTTCGCTCTTTCTGCAAGTGCTGTGACAACTTCAGCTAAAGCAGGGCCGTTTGTGGTATCAATTTTTTGGTCATCCATATGCCATTGAAGGTGGCCTGCAACATATTCTGGTGCCGACTCTTTAATGTAATGCTGGTTTAGCCAATTTAATTTGTCAGTATTGAATGCAGAAGCTGCTTTGTTGATGTCATCTAATTTAAATAATGAAATCATTTCATCAATTGAGAATACTTCTTGATCGCCATGTGACCAACCTAAACGAACTAAGTAGTTCAATAGGGCTTCAGGTAAATAGCCATCATCACGGTATTGCATTACGCCAACTGCGCCATGACGTTTTGATAATTTAGCGCCATCGTCGCCTAAAATCATTGATACGTGCGCATATTCAGGAACAGGTGCACCTAATGCTTTTAAAATATTAATTTGGCGAGGGGTGTTATTGATGTGATCTTCACCGCGTACAACACAAGTGATCCCCATGTCCCAGTCATCAACAACTACACAGAAGTTATAAGTTGGCGTGCCTTCAGTTCGGGCAATGATCAAATCATCTAAAGTATCGTTAGCAAATTCGATGCGACCACGAACATGATCATCAAATACCACACTACCTTCTGTAGGGTTTTTGAAACGAATAACAAACGGCTCGTCAGTTTCACGTGGCGCTAAGTTACGACAATGGCCATCATATTTTTGAGACTCACCATTAGCAGCTTGTTCTTCACGCATTGCTTCAATACGCTCACGTGAGCAGTAACACTTATATGCACTGCCTTGTTCTAGCATTTGAGCAATGATTTCATTGTAACGATCAAAGCGCTTGGTTTGGTAATACGGGCCTTCATCCCAAGTTAAGCCTAACCACTCCATACCTTCTAAGATCGCAGCGCAAGCTTCAGGTGTTGAACGTTCAATATCTGTATCTTCTACACGTAAAACAAACTCACCTTGGTTCGCACGAGCATATAGCCAAGAATAAAGTGCTGTACGAGCACCACCTACATGTAAAAAGCCTGTTGGGCTTGGAGCAAAACGCGTCTTAGTTGTCATAATGGGACACTGACCTATTTCTGAAAACGTCTATATAAAGACAGATATAATAAAGTGGCCGATATTCTATACCCAAACCACCACATTATGCGAGTTCCACTCTTGTTATTTTCATTCTTGTGGAGCAGGCATTCACTATAGTCAACGTCATCTAATATTGCGCAATCAATTTAAGTTTGAATATAAAGGTTAGTAGTAGTCTACTAACTAACAGGTATTAGTGGAGGCAGAAAGAATATAATAGGGGGCTTATCAATAGTGAGATGTTATTTATTCGCCAAAATCTGGTTGATGTCAGCAAAAGGCGGTCTAATGCGTCTAACAATCAACCAAGACGGCTGTTTTTAGCGCGCCTGAACTTTTTTAATCAAAAAGTCGTTGACAGTATTTCGTTGCTCCCTATAATACGGCCCCACACAGCGAGGTCGATTAGCTCAGCTGGGAGAGCACCTCCCTTACAAGGAGGGGGTCACTGGTTCGAGCCCAGTATCGACCACCA
>NZ_JAUOQU010000066.1:0-2208 GCF_030547195.1 Shewanella sp. 6_MG-2023
TGCCCCAGAAATTACCGTAAATGCCCCTGACAACAGCAGCGATGATACCCCAACAATTACTGGTACCACTGATGCAGTGCCTGGCAGTGTAATCAGTATTATTGTTACCGACAGTACTGGCAATGAGCAAACACTAGAAACCACGGTAAGTCCTGATGGTAGCTACGAAGTCGATGTTATCGACCCGTTAGCTGTAGGCGATTATACCGCTGTTGCAGAAGTGACTGATCCGTCTGGTAATACTGCCACTGCTGAAGATAATGGTGATATTGATACTATTGCCCCAGAAATTACCGTAAATGCCCCTGACAACAGCAGCGATGATACCCCAACAATTACTGGTACCACTGATGCAGTGCCTGGCAGTGTAATCACCATTGTTGTTACCGACAGTACTGGCAATGAACAAACACTAGAAACCACAGTAAATCCTGATGGTAGCTACGAAGTCGATGTTATCGACCCGTTAGCTGAAGGCGATTATACCGCTGTCGCAGAAGTGACTGATCCGTCTGGTAATACAGCCACTGCTGAAGATAATGGTGATATTGATACTATTGCACCGACCCCTGCTGTTGAATTTGAAGGCATGGGCAGCGATGGCATTTACAACAGTGATGAAATTGGTGCTGATGGCACAGTCACTGCCACCGTGACTCTTGCGGCAGGCACTGAAGTCGGTGACACGCTGATCATCACTGATGGCAACGGCAACGAACTGTTTAATGGTCTAGTGACCCAAGCGATGCTTGATAATGGTCAAGCCATTGAAGTGGCGGTTATTGATGGTCAAACCCAAGTGGACGTCACCGCACAGGTGATTGATGCGGCCGGTAATGCTTCGGGCATTGCCACCGATAATCAAGGCGTGGATAACACCGATGCGCCGACCCCTGCCGTTGAATTTGCAGGCATGGGCAGCGATGGCATTTACAACAGTGATGAAATTGGCGCTGATGGCACTGTCACTGCCACTGTCACGTTAAACCCAGGCACTGAAGTCGGTGACACGCTGATCATCACTGATGGCAACGGCAATGAACTGTTTAATGGTCTAGTGACCCAAGCGATGCTTGATAATGGTCAAGCCATTGAAGTGGCGGTCGTTGATGGCCAAACCCAGGTGGACGTCACCGCACAGGTGATTGATGCGGGCGGTAATGCTTCGGGCATTGCCACCGATAATCAAGGCGTGGATAACACCGATGCGCCGACCCCTGCCGTTGAATTTGCAGGCATGGGCAGCGATGGCATTTACAACAGTGATGAAATTGGCGCTGATGGCACTGTCACTGCCACTGTCACGTTAAACCCAGGCACTGAAGTCGGTGACACGCTGATCATCACTGATGGCAACGGCAATGAACTGTTTAATGGTCTAGTGACCCAAGCGATGCTTGATAATGGTCAAGCCATTGAAGTGGCGGTTATTGATGGCCAAACCCAAGTGGATGTCACCGCTCAGGTGATTGATGCGGCCGGTAATGCTTCGGGCATTGCCACTGATAATCAAGGCGTGGATAACACTGACACCACGAATGATGCGATTTCGGTGGCAGAAGACACGGTTGCCTCAGGCAACGTGCTATCAAACGATGAAAGTGACAACACTGAAGTGACCAGCTTCACCCTGGCCGGTGATAATACGGTTTACACGCCAGGCTCAGCGATCACCGTTGAAGGTGGCAGCCTGCTTATCAGCAGTACCGGTGCCTACAGCTTCACCCCAGCAACCGATTGGAACGGCGTACTGCCGGTGATCACTTACACTACCGTTACCGGTGAAACCGCCACCTTAACCATCACCGTCGGCGAAGATAATACTGACACCACGAATGATGCGATTTCGGTGGCAGAAGACACCCTTGCCTCAGGTAACGTGCTTGATAATGATGAAACTGATAACACTGAAGTGACCAGCTTCACCCTGGCCGGTGACAATACGGTTTACACGCCAGGCTCAGCGATCACCGTTGAAGGTGGCAGCCTGCTTATCAGCAATACCGGTGCCTACAGCTTCACCCCAGCCAGTGATTGGAACGGCGTATTGCCGGTCATCACTTACACCACTGATACGGGTGAAACCGCCACCTTAACCATCAATGTGGGCGAAGTGAACGATGCCCCTGTGGCCGTCGATGATGAAATCAACGTCACAGAAGACACCGCCTTCACCTCAACAATAGAATTAGATGCCAATGATTTAGA
>NZ_JAUOQU010000067.1:0-1815 GCF_030547195.1 Shewanella sp. 6_MG-2023
TTGGGAACCGCCCTGTGCGGAGCCGCATGCAGGGTGGTGTGGGGGCTGGAGGCTAGATACCTCCGGCTACCCGATTACAACTTTTGGCACGATGACTACTTCAATTCGTATATAGCGGTAATGCGTTGGCCTACTTTGATAAATTCTGGAACGGCCATTACTAAATCCATGCCGTAGGCATCAGCTTTCATAGCTAAAGCATACGCTTGCGGGCTGTACTCCAAAGAAAAAGTTGCATAGGCCTGCCCAAAGTTCTCTTCGGTAGTAATTCCATAGACACTCTTTACCGTTCTAGACTGAGCCTTAGCAAGGACATCGGCTTTTTTCCTTGCTTTGAGGCTCAAATCAACAATCATTTTCTCTTTAAACTCTTCTTCCCGAGTAGTTTCAAAGAACGCATCTATATTTTGAACTCCATTCAACCGGATTAGCTGATTCATTATGCTCGGGTATTTTGTGAGATCAGTAATGCGTAAATTGAATCCCTGCTGAACTTCATAACCCAAGATATCTAAGTTGTATGCCCCATCTTTTCTTGCCCGCTTAGTGCTCTTGTCAATCTGTGTTGATTCGACATTTGAAATGGGAATTTCGTTATTTTTCAGGATTTCTAACATTTGAGCAGAGAACTTGGTCAATTGCTCCATCGCCGTTTCTGACGATTTATCATATGCCAGAAGACTGAAACGCACTTTAGCTAAATCAGGTTTAACTTCTTGCTCCAATTTTTCCGTGACAATCACGAACGGAAACTCCGGTACTGGATTTGCAGAAACTGATAAAGAAGCAATTAGAGCTAGTGCCAATACAACATATTTCATGCGCGATTCCTTTTTGAGTTGTAACGCCCTGCTAATAAGTGAACCATATGCTGGCTGGCGATTTGCTCAGCAAATGGCATGACAGTCTTGGTGAATCTGAATTTAGCTGCTTGTTAACTTACGTCACACTGAATCAATCACTGGCTTAACCACGATGCCACCAATAATAAACAGCATCAAAAAAGGAACTGCATGACATAAGATCAATGGGTGTTTTGCTACAGAGTCCCTAGTCGGGATGAAAAAGTAAGGGTCAGCTCTAAGCAAAGCCTTATATAGGGGCATAAGTATCGGCTTAATCCATGTATGAAAGTAATATCCACTTATGGCTACTATCTGTACTTCGACAAGTAAGAGAAATAAATCAATTCCAATAGCGTCAATAAACAAAACTAAAGACATTAGCTCAGGGTTAAGCAATAGCCCCCCCATGACTAAGATTGTTGCTATTTTCCAAGCCCACTTTTTGATATCCATTAATCCTCCATGATTAAGTAAGTTAACGCCGCAAACAAAGGCGCGCTTTAGCGCGTCCTTTTTGCTTTGCCTTGTTATGAGTGTTGTATAAAATAAAATGCATACATAAATGGTGTTGATATTAAACCTGCTATAACTGGTAATAACAATATAACCAGAACGTTTTGAAACCATTTTAGCCGAACAACATGCCTTACATAAAGGTATGAAAATATTAAGCTAAAGGGTATACCTAAATAAGGACCATAATCATAACTTACAAATAATAAGCCTAAAGGCAATAGCACCTGTAAAAAAGCTAAAGTAAATCCAAACATTATTGCACGGCGCAGTAGCTGTGCAGTTACTCCAACTCTCTTAAGTAAGACATACGATGGAGGTACAAAGCATGAAAAATAAGTTGTTAATACTAGAACAGAAGTTAAATCCATAATTACTCATAACGATTTAGTTCACGAGCCGAAGGTCTCGTGTAACGGCTTGTTCTTTACTTTCGGAGAGAGAGGGTTATCGCTAC
>NZ_JAUOQU010000068.1:0-1796 GCF_030547195.1 Shewanella sp. 6_MG-2023
CCATCGATGTCGCTCGCATTCGCCAGCAGCTGCTCATCGGTAATGATGATAACGCCGTCTTCATTCATGGTGAATTCGACATCAGGTGCTACTGCAGCGTCGTTAACTGGGTTAACTGTGAGGTCAACGCCTGTCGCCACGGTAGTCGTGCCATCAGAGACATCAAAGCGTAAGTCTAAGTCGCCATTAAAGTCGGCATCAGGGGTAATCGTAAAGCTGCCATCGGGGTTAGCAACGACGGTGGCGTTATCCCCTACTGATAGGTTTTCAGCAGTTAATGTGTCGCCATCAACATCGGTTGCGTTAGCTAGTAATTGCTCCTGGCTGAGGGTAATTGAGCCATCTTCGTCAACCGAATACGCTAAATTACCTGACACAGGGGCATCGTTAATCGGCAACACATCCACTGTCATTTGTGTAGTAACCGTTGCGCCCTCTTCGTCCTGAATAACAATATCCAGTGTCACTTCGCCATGGAAGTTTTCATTAGGGGCAAAGCTACAAGTCCCATCACCATTAACACTGAAAATACCATCAGGGCCTGTATAACTAATCTCAACCAATGAGACATCACCTTCAATATCTGATGCATTCGCTAAGATTTGGCTTTCATTAAATGTCAGCACACTGTCTTCATCGATAGTGTAAGAAATAGGGCCTGCAATCGGTAAATCATTGACTGCGATAACCTCAATGCCTGCATTACCAACAGTGATTGCACCAGCTTCATCCACAACAGACACATCTAAGTTAATATCGCCGTTGAAGTTTTCATTAGGTGAGAAGGTAACCGTGCCATCTTGATTGGTCACTAACACACCATCAGTGCCTGAATAGCTGACACTATCTAGCGCCACTTCACCTTCGATATCAATTGCATTGGCAAGTAACTGCTCAGGGCTTAACGTGATACTGCCATCTTCGTTCATTTGGTATGAAGTAGAACCCGCTACTGGTGCATCATTCACTTCTGCGATTTCGATATCAATGTTGGCTGGGGTCACAACGGTGCCATCACTTACACCAAACTCTAATTGCACATCACCATTGAAGTTTTCATTTGGCGCAAAGCTATGGGTACCATCACCGTTGTCGGTAAGCACACCGTCAGTGCCGCTGTACGTCACCGTATCAACAGATAGGTTATCACCATCGATGTCGCTCGCATTCGCCAGCAGCTGCTCATCGGTAATGATGATAACGCCGTCTTCATTCATGGTGAATTCAACGTCAGGTGCTACTGCAGCATCATTGACAGGATTGACTGTGAGGTCAACACCTGCTGCCACTGTAGTGGTGCCATCTGAGACATCAAAGCGTAAGTCTAAGTCGCCATTAAAGTCCGCATCTGGGGTAATCGTAAAGCTGCCATCTGGGTTAGCCACAACGGTGGCGTTATCGCCGACGCTGAGGTTTTCAGCGCTTAGGCTGTCACCATCAACATCGGTTGCATTCGCCAGCAGTTGCTCTTGGCTTAGGGTAATTGAGCCATCTTCGTCAACTGAGTAAGCGATATTGCCATCAACTACTGGTGCGTCATTAACCGCCAGTGTAGTGATGCCTGCGGTGGTTTCAGCAGTGGCGCCGTCATCATCGATGATGGTGACATCCAGGCTGATGTCACCGTTGAAGTTCTCATTGGGCGAGAAGGTCACTGAGCCATCTTGGTTTTGAACCAGGATACCGTCGGTGCCAGAATATGACACTGAGTCTAGGCTAACGGTGCCATCCACATCGCTTGAGTTCGCTAATAACTGCTCAGCGCTAATGGTGATTTGGCCGTCTTCGTTGACTGT
>NZ_JAUOQU010000069.1:0-1678 GCF_030547195.1 Shewanella sp. 6_MG-2023
TTGGGAACCGCCCTGTGCGGAGCCGCATGCAGGGTGGTGTGGGGGCTGGAGGCTAGATACCTCCGGCTACCCGATTAGCTTTCTGAACTACTAAACTTAAAACTTTCTAGCATTTCTATTCTGTGTTTTAAACTATCCAAATCTATAGAGTTTTCGTACCCATTAAAACTTCTTGAAATTTGAACGACTCTATCAGAGTATGTTCTTTGCTCTTTACTACCATTATTATCATTTATTATATCTTCATGCCGTTTTAATGAATTGCCAACAGCATTATTATGTTCATCGTATTTAGCTCCGATTAAATAGCTTTCCACTAGAAGAGCAGGAGAACGTGATTCCAATAGTTTTGATAGGGGGACCATGTTATATAAGTCATTAATCAAATTTTCTGGTGTATCACCTTTGTTGATATAGTCATTATAATTATCATAATGATATTCTTTAGCAATTATTAAAAATGCTAATAGTGGCGGGTAAAGGTATGTATTTTCAGCTGTCGATTGGATTACTAAATTTATTTTTGCAAAAAGTTGCTCAACTTCACGCAAAGAAAGTTTTTTAGCATTCGCTAACAATTTAAAAGTATCTTTCAAAGTGTCCTTATCATATTGAAATTCTCTATACTTAATTCTATTTTGGAAGAACTCATTAAAGTTAAAGCTAACATATAATTGATCAATAAATGCATCGAGTTCACTTTCAGGTAAAGTATATTCAATATCAATAAACCGCCTCAAATAACCTATAGCTTCAAATTCTGAGCCGTATATAGCTTTGACACTGTGGGATAACTGAACTTTATCCATAGCTAAAATAAAGACTAAGCCTTCAATATCAAGTAAATGTTTGATTCTTTCTAACAACTCAATTGCATAAGTTGGTCTACACCTATCTAACTCATCAATGAATATAAACAAGCGAGTAGGTGTTTCACCTTCATTCGATAGAACTTGAGAAATACCAGATTTAAACTTAGCAATTGCCTCTTTATTTTTAGTATATTCTTCTAAAAAATCTTTAGTTAAGCCTTTCATTAATTTAGATGATTCATCTTCTATTATTTTATCGGCATCTAAAATACCAGCGGTACCAACTTTGATTAATGCCGGTATCCCTTTTCTTAAAATATGAGCACCTGCTTTTTTTGTGGTTTCCCAAGCTTTGTTTTTCTCTTCATCATCACTAGTTAATGCTTTTATTTTTTCGTTTATTTCACCTAAAAAAGCCTGTAAAGGATCACTAGCAAAGTCGGTTTCCCAAGCACTAAAATAGATAGAGTTATGGTCATTATTTTGTAATTGTGCATGCAACATTTCCAAGAATGTTGTTTTTCCTTGCCCCCAAGGAGCATTTACAGATAAAACTAAAGGTGAACTTATGTTCTCCAATAAATTTGTAAAATTATCAACATGAGGTTTACGGTTTAATCGGTCGTGTTTGAAAGGGTTTTCTGACTCTACGATTACTTTATGTGATTTAAATTCCATTTTTCGACCCGATTTGATGTGAAAGCTAACGTCGCACTAAGCGGACTAAAATTGTGGGTTATAATGTGTAGCGAAGCGGAACGTAACCCACTGTTTTAGTTCCGTTTAAGTGCCTTGTGTACGCCCAGCATGGGCATGAACTAATGAGGTGAAAGTCCTCTGTAGGAAGGTCACCGTTTATTAACATG
>NZ_JAUOQU010000007.1:0-156069 GCF_030547195.1 Shewanella sp. 6_MG-2023
TTGGGAACCGCCCTGTGCGGAGCCGCATGCAGGGTGGTGTGGGGGCTGGAGGCTAGATACCTCCGGCTACCCGATTATGTTTTGTTTTCGATGAGTTCTCTAACTGCGTTAAATATTTCTGTACTATCACTATATTCTACATCTTTATCCTCAATAGATTCGAATAGGCTCAATACACCGACTAATTGTTGCATTAGTCGTATTATCTTATGTGATCTTTTTACTTTGTTATCATCTGCCTTTCTCCATTGCATTTTGCTTACAGAATATTGATTATTTCTGTAATCATACTCAACATCATTTGTTATGTTAGAAAGCATATGATTCATTATATCAATTGGAGTTTCCGACAGGTCTAAATACGTTAGCAATGCTTGTGGGTTTAGACCTATATTATTTTGAATACAGCATTGATAAACAAAAGACTCATCATGAATTGTTATCTTATTGTGCGCTATTGAAATATCAGCCTCATTTCTTAGCCATTTTTTTAGTAACAAATAAATAGATTCACAATGATTAATAACTGAAGGTTCTTCAATTAGTGAAGGGTCGATAATCGCGGAAGAATGTATGTGACAGAGAACTATTTCAATAAATACTTGTACTTCGGATAATAAACTATCTAATGCTCGATCGACCACATTTTCATATTGCCACCCCGGTGTATCTGTATCAGGGGACAAGTATTTTTTCTCTAAATTTGGAATCCGAGTGTGTATTAGATTTAATGCCTTTTCCGATTCTCTTAATACCTCAATGTTAAGTTTCTCTTTTACACTTTCTTTTTTTGAAATTTTAGCTTTATTCCAAAGGTTATAAACAACACTATGTGTTATAGAAAGATCTTTTTTTTCTTTAAGCTCAAGTAGTTTTTCAACATGACTATTCACCTCTAGAATTACAGGCGTCAAATCAGGTATAAAAACTTTTCCTAGGTCACCACTTGGAGCAATTAATGACAAAAAGTCACTGAGATCTCGCTCATCAATCGCTTTAATAAACCTACCTGTATCAGGATCAACTATCTGAGCTCTAACCCTTAATTCTTTAGTCATTTAAGTAATCCTAATAATAAATTGAATTGAAAAACATAACAGCTTATTCAATAGCAGCACAATAATGTTCCAGGCTGCTCAATTCAAACTTCAAAGGTACCACCGCTAAGTCCCTGTTGTAAATCGAATATTTTCGTGAAAACGTAAGTAATGCTCAAAATATTGCCGGAGAAAGAATGCGTCTTTGTTTACGCGGTCTATACAACACTTTAAAAAATTTCGCAGGAGATTGATATGTATGGGTTTTCTCGAATGTTACAAAATTATCGATGCGTAAAAAGCTCATTTTACGCATCCTTTGGCGCCAGAATTATCTCAATTTGGAGAAAATCAGTTATACCTGTATAGGCAACCAGTCATTTGGACGACAAGTAAGGCGGTCATAATCGATTAGAAAAAGTAAGGTTATGCTGATTATCCCATTGCTAGCACCAACTCATTTTGGGGCAAAATGTTTTACGACCACCAACTTTATACTTCATTTATATTGGATCCGTTACGGTAGTCCATTACTTCAATTTAATCCATTGCCTGCCGCAGGTGATGTATAGGATATACAAATGTCGCGATCACATGGTCAATGATGTTCCCGACATCATCATGACATTTCCCAAATCCCTATGGGTCAGATGTGAAAGAGCGACCTTTTGTGCAGATACAACTGCGAGACGCTGCACTCTTTATATAAATCAAAAGGTCCATGTAAGCTCTGCCAAAACAAATAACATCCATGTTAAACGGCCAGTTCGGCATCCTTGCCTCTCGCTCAGAGCGTTTCACACTGTGAAATTTCGCCATGTTTTGGTCAAATTTGTTCCAGACAAATAATGACATTCTTGCCATCCTTGGCAGTCAGAAGCTCGCTGCTGCATCTACACTGGGATTATTATCTCTTCGATTTGACTGTATTCGTGGCAATTAAAAAAGCTAAAAAAACCAAGAATCTAATCAGCTAAAGGACTCCCTTTGAATTGAGGACGCAGAGAAAATAGCGTGAGCTTGACAGGACGTCAGGCTAGCTTTCGCGGTGCAGGGTCACTCCTTAGCATCCATGCCACCGTGACATTTGTAAATCCATTTACTTCAGACTCACCATCGGAAGCGTTAGCATTTTCGAATAAGACCGAAGTTATCAACAAACGAAGTTAAAAGCTGGATCAATCCCCATCGAAAATCATGCGCTTTTCAGCATTTTTCGTTAGGGCGCTGAGGGTTTGTTAAGGGCTTCTTTTGTAAAATGTGTGCGCTTTCCCCCTTGACTCAGCTCTTTGCAAAAGAAGGGGCGAAGCGCCACGACGTTAATCCAAACGGAGTTTGGAATTACAGGCTGAAACCCAGATATCAAAATCAGCAGTGGGCAGAAAACCCACGATATTAATCCAAACGAAGTTTGGAAATGCAGAATAAAATCCACAGGTCAAAATCAGCTGTGGGTGGAAAACCACGACGTTAATCCAAACGAAGTTTGGAAATACAAAAAGGAAACCAATGGTCTAAATTAGCTAAGCGCCGAAAAACGGTTTAAAATCACAAAAAATAGCAATTATTTAATGCTGTTAAGATGTTCTATTTTTTATCATTTACAATGTCAGTCCGACAAGAAATAATAACAACAATAACGATTTCTCTTGAGCTTATCTATGCCTACTTCTAATAACACTGAAATTTTTGCTAAAGCAGAACAACTATGTCACGACAATGGTGTAAAGCTAACGGCAAAAAGAAAGAATGTTTTAGGTGTATTACTTAACTCTAGCAAACCCTTATCAGCCTATGAAATCGTTGATATTTACCGTGCGACACACCAAGAATCATTAGCACCGATGTCTGTTTATCGTATGCTGGATATACTCAGTGAACTGCCTTTAGTGCATAAGCTATCATCTGAAAATAAGTACCTTGCTTGTTCACACATCACTTGCGCTCACAAGCACCAAGTACCGCAGTTTTTGATTTGTAAAAGTTGCGGCAAAGTGGCCGAGAAGGGCATTCAAGCCAGCGTGATCGAGGCTTTAAAAGAGAGCATTCAACAAGCGGACTTTCAACTGCTCAACTCTCAAATAGAATTACAATGCTTGTGTAATGACTGTGCTAACCCTAGTGAAAAGCCCAATGAGTAACGCATTCTTTATATTTGACACTTGAGCCACTCAGCGCAACTGATAGATTCACCTCTGATATCCTCAACAAAAAAGCGACCCTAAGGTCGCTTAATGTCATTGTGGTACTAAAACAATGCAGTTTGAGTTTACACCGCGGACTTGCCCCTTGTCTGTCGGGACTAGTGACAAGGTTTAACGCTATCAAATTTAACTATCCAAATAGCGTTAGTGGCGATGCTAAGACAATGAAGTTTGGGGTTTACCGCGGAGTTGACTGATGTCAATGAGCAGTGAAAACCTTAAACAGAAGCCGTATTAGCAAGTCCAAGCAGCAATTAATGCTGAAAATTAGAATTGATACTTTACACTCGCGGTAAAGTTAATCGGCTCACCCGGCATAGTCCATAACCTGTGATAGGAGCTTTCAAAGTATTGCTCATTAAACAGGTTATTCACATCAAGCATTACACTAAACTTGCTGCTTAACTCTATCGCTGCGGATAGGTTCACTAAGGTGTATGCAGGTAAAATATAATCAGGTGATGTGGTTTCACCTAGACGGTCGCCAACGTAATTGACCGTAGCGCCAAAATAAGCTTCTTTACCCATAATGTCAGTATAATGTCTTAGGGCCACATGACCGACATGCTCTGCAACGTTGATTAAACGTGAACCTTTAGGGATTGGCACGCCCCAGTCATTATCAATCAAATCGTTTGCTGTTCTTGCATCGGTATAAGCGTAGGCTAACTCAATGCTGGTATCAGCCGTTAGTAAGGTGGTCAGCTGAAACTCAACTCCCTGACTTTCAACCTCACCTAAAGTCGCAGAAAGCCCTGTGTCTGGCTCTGCTGTTAACATATTGGTTTTGCTGGCATCAAACAGTGCAAGGCTACCGGAGAACCTGTCAGCGACATTTTGCCATTTAAGACCGACTTCGAAAGATTTAGTTTGTTCTGGGTCAAAAGCATTTCTGTCTGAATCAAGCCCAGGATTAGGTCTGAAACCTTCAGCGTAGCTGGTGTAAATATTGATATTGTCATCCAATTCATAGACAAAACCGAAACGAGAAGATACTTCAGTTTGATCTTGCTCTTGAGACTCATTATCCAGTTTATTGACAATGTGCTGATTAAAGCTATCGACTCTGAAGCCCAATAACAGCTTGGCTTTATCAGTCAACTCAATTAAATCTTGGGCGTAAAAACCAAGGCCTTTTTGCTCTTCAAAGGTTAAGGTTGTTGGTGTGGTTTCAGGCTGATACATAGTGTAATCAGGGTTATTAGGGTTGATTGAGTATGTCGCATCGCCTGAACCCCAAGCGGTTCGCCACACTCTATAATCAGTATCTAGCTGGAAGTTATAATAATCTAACCCAATTAATAGATTATTGGTCATTCCACCAAGCTCTACGTCACCGCTAACTTCAAAACGCGCCGAGAAGTCTTGCGCCTGATAATCACGCTCTCTTCTTTGTCTTGATAAGGTATTTGGGTCGCTATAAATCAGCTGGCGGCCGTCAGATAGTTCAGCATCTGAAGATTGACCTTTAAAGGATGAATCCCGATAAGCTAAACCGGCTAATAAGTGCCACGAGTTATTAAGCTGATGATTTAATAGTAGTTGGTGTCCTAGCGCTTCAACTTTATGGGCTCCGTCTCGGGTATCACCATAAAATGCGGCAGTATCGACAGCGTCAAAATCATTATCTAATACATAGACACCGCGATCTAACGGCTTGCTTTGATGTAGAATTTCCATTTCATAACTTAAGCTGGTGGCGTCAGAGATATTCCACAAAAGTGACGGGCTTAAATTCAAGCTTTCAATATCAACATGGTCACGAAAGGTATCTGAATCTTCGTAAAAGCCATTGATGCGGTAAGCAACATCGTCACTAATGCCTTTGGTGTGATCAAATTCCACTTGTTTTTGATTGAAATTACCTAAGGTTCCCTGAATATAACCTTGTTCATCAAATTGCGGCTTTTTAGTGATGATATTGACCGTGCCACCCGGTTCACCTTGTCCGTACAGTGCTGAGCCTGGCCCTTTCATTACTTCAATGGTTTCAATATTGGCGGTATTTCTGTTGCCGTTATAACCTCGCGAGTTAAAGCCATTTACTAAGTAACCTGTCGGGTTATTTTCGTCGCCCGAAAAACCGCGAATAGCAAAGCTATCAAACATACCGCCAGAGTTATTTTGCCTTACGATACTAGGCGAAAAGTCCAAGGCGTCCATGAAACGAGTAATGCCCTCGTTTTTGATGGTATCGGCATTAATTCTATCTACTGCTTGGGGAGTATCAATCAATGGTACGTTGCCTCGGTAAGGCTGCCAAAGTCTATTTACCTCAATGCGCTCAATATCATCATTAGTTTCTGAGGTTGGGTTATTGCTATCTTGCGCTAACGCACCATTAGAAATGACAATAATTGAATATAGAAAATGCTTTTTCACGTGCTTTGCCCTATCAAGGATGGATTAAAAAGGCAATGTTATAACATATCATTTATTTCGTCAAAGTGAAGCCAGTAACAAACAGTCACTTTGGCCACTTAAGGGTTTTGAAATACATAAAGCTATTGAGAACGGCAAACAGAAAGTCCGCTGCTGGTACTTTTTAGCGGGGACAGTGAAAAACCAGTTAATCCCAAAGGAGTTTCGAGGTTCAGAAAGGGCGCATCTGGCTTAAACAGGAGATCTTTATTAATCCCATAGTTAAATACAAATAGTTAAATACAAATAGTTAAATACAAATAGTTAAATACAAATAGTTAGATGCAGAATGTTAAATAAAAACATTTAAATACAGTAGGTTAGGCGAAATCTGTTAGGTGGAATTAATTAGAGACAAATAGTTAGGTGCAATTTATTAGGTGGGATTAATTTGGGACATATAGTTAGATGCGATTTGTTAGGTGAAATTAATTCGAGACAATTAGTTAGATAGCATTATTAAACTATAAATAGTTAGCGGCAAATTGCGCTAATATCGCACCTTTTTCCTGTCGATTTAGAGTCCTTATCAAAGGCTATTTTAAGTTTTACCATTGAGTGTGTTACTGCTGCAGATAAGTTCACATTTTCAATCACGAAACAGCCTTTCGACTCGCATCTTTTATCAAAACCTATGTGTTCATCACCATGGGATCCTATTCCGTAGCTGTCAATAACGATAAAGGCGGGCGCGTTAAGTAGAATTTGCTCAATAGCATCACTGGTTAGCGCAGTATTCATAACGCCATAGTTTGGCGTGCCGTAACCATTTTGCTCAATGTTTGCGGTAAAAAGTACCAATGCTTTGTCTGCTAACGCTAAAGGCTCTAAATCATCCACTGACGGCATTTCGTGAGTACAATTTATAACAACGACATCGACTTCATACTGTGCTTCTAATGGCTCTGAATCGTAACAATCAATATGAGTACCTATGTGACCAAAAGCGCCGACGGCGTCAGACTGCTTTTTTGCCCATTCATAGGCAGGGTGGCCGCTTTCAATAACAAGGCTTAGCTTTTGTTCATGCATATGTCATCTCTTTAGGATTCATCGCCAACGAGTATTGGGCGGGGGCAACTAATGGGCAATATATAGATTATTATATGATTATATAAGCAGTAGTGTCCTAACTTATGTGTCCTAACTTATGTGTCCTAACTTATGTGTCCTAACTTATGTGTACTAACTTAGAGTTTATGGCTATGCATTGATTACTCTGTTGCAAGCGCCAATGATAAGCAAACTTTAAATTAGACAATAAAAAGCCCCTTAGAATATTAATCCTAAAGGGCCGATTATTGCTCTATGTTGCAAGAGCTGTTTTGCGCTAACAAAACATCAAGGGTAAACGTCCAACGGATTTAGCAAGCAATTGCATACTTAATGCGTCTTTAGTTTTATTGCTGCTAACACTCACCTAAATTGTAGGTATTGATGCTAGCAACAACATAATAGCGTTTAGTACGATTTGTGCATTTCAACAAAGATACGTTTGTAGCTGTTGATTACGCGATCAAATAATTTAGTCATCTTTTAAATCTCCACTCAGTAATAATTTCAAATTAGTAGAGTTGGGGATGTAACTTGAAATCCATTCTGTTCAAGTCCAATCGACCTTCTCTCAACACGGGGCGAATATTAAAGCCTGCCGATGTTTTTCTCAAACGAGTTAAATTAATCTCACGCATTAGCAAAACTAATGAGTGAGATGTGGCTGTCTGCTTTGTTTTTGAACTATTATTTTTATTTGTTGTTTGTATTCAATTGTTTAATTATTTAAATTGAAGCCGTAAGGGTTAAAATATGTATCCCATGGTTTTGTTTTGATCTAATTTTGTTACTTAGGCTAAATTCATTAGCAAAACATGGATTAGGGAACACTATTTTAAAAAAATGTAAAAAAATCCCTAGCAATATTCGGGGTATTGGTCAATACATAAAAGTTGGTAGTTTGCGCTATTGCCCAAAACCCACAGAAAACCCATTAAGGGTGGCAAGTTTGATTGATTTGAATCAAATTTAGATGATATAAAATAGAGGTGTGCACCATTAATTATTTTTATAAGTAACTGTTTTTGCTGATTTTATGATTTTGGTGGGCTTGGTTTATTTGCGCTGTGTCACCCTTTGCTATCTTGGTGTGACAAACGTCTCACTATTGTGGTGCTAAGGCGAAATAAACTAAAAACGAAATTGAGTTACGGTAGTCTTAAAATAACAATTCATTAACCTGTTTTTTTGGGTGCTGCTTTAGATTAATAAATTTATTTCCTGCAATAACACTTTTGTTTTTGAGGAAGTCGACATGACATTTGGATGTACTGGGTAAGGAGTCGCCAATGATTATTGAAGAGGTTGTTGAACTGTCACGGTTACAGTTCGCGCTAACAGCCATGTACCACTTTATATTTGTACCTTTAACCTTAGGTCTAGCGTTTATTTTGGCTATTATGGAATCCGTTTACGTGATGACTAATAACCAAATCTACAAAGACATGACTAAGTTTTGGGGTAAGTTATTCGGAATTAACTTTGCTTTAGGTGTTACCACCGGTTTAGCAATGGAATTCCAGTTCGGTACTAACTGGGCGTATTTCTCACATTATGTGGGTGATATTTTTGGTGCTCCACTGGCGATTGAAGGCTTAATGGCTTTCTTCTTAGAATCTACCTTAGTGGGTATGTTCTTCTTCGGTTGGGATCGCTTTAGTAAGCGTCAACATTTAGCGGTTACTTGGTTAGTTGCTATCGGCTCTAACATGTCAGCTTTATGGATCCTGATTGCTAATGGTTGGATGCAAAACCCAGTAGGGTCAGTGTTTAACTATGAAACAATGCGTATGGAAATGACCAGCTTCGCTGAAGTACTGTTCAACCCTGTTGCGCAAGTTAAGTTTGTTCATACAGTCGCATCAGGTTATGTTGCCGGCGCGATGTTCGTCTTGGCAATTAGTTCTTACTTTATCCTTAAAGGTCGTGATTTACCGTTTGCCCGTCGCTCGTTTGCGATTGCTGCAAGTTTTGGTATGGCGTCAATCCTATCGGTAATGGTACTAGGCGATGAGTCTGGCTATGAAGTAGGTGAAGTACAGCGCGTTAAATTAGCGGCAATTGAAGCGGAATGGCACACTGAGCCAGCACCAGCGGCCTTTACTGCAGTGGGTTTCCCAAATCAAGAAACCATGCACACTGACTACGCGATTAAGATCCCATACGTAATGGGGATCATTGCAACGCGTTCTTTAGATGAGCAAGTGACTGGTATTATCGACTTAATCGACGAGCATGAAATTCGTATCCGTAACGGTATGATTGCTTACTCTTTACTAGAACAACTTCGCGCAGGTAATGAAACAGAGCAAATTCGTGCTGATTTTGAAATGACCAAAGGCGATTTAGGCTATGGTCTACTGCTAAAACGTTACACAGAAAATGTAGTCGATGCGACAGAAGAGCAAATTAAAGCTGCCGCTAAAGACTCTATTCCTAACGTTGCCCCTATGTTCTGGTCATTCCGTATCATGGTTGCGTGTGGCGTGATTATGCTATTGGTATTTGCTGCGGCATTCTGGCAAAGCACCCGTCATAAAATTGAAGAAAAACCATGGGTATTACGTGCAGCGCTATACAGCTTGCCACTACCTTGGATTGCAATTGAATGTGGTTGGTTTGTGGCAGAGTATGGTCGTCAACCTTGGACCATTTCAGAAGTCTTACCGACCTTTATGTCAGCATCAACGCTAACGCCAGGTGATATATGGTTCAGTATCATTTCAATCACTGTGTTCTACTCAATACTATTAGTGATCGAAATGTTCTTAATGTTTAAGTTTGCTCGTCTTGGCCCATCATGCCTTAAGACAGGTAGATATCATTTTGAAAACCAAGATGCTTAATCTGAGGACCTGATTATGTTTGATTATGAAATGCTAAGATTTATCTGGTGGGCTCTGGTTGGCGTATTGCTAGTTGGGTTTGCTGTGACAGATGGTTTTGATATGGGTGTGGGTGCGTTATTACCAATTATTGGTAAAGACGACACTGAGCGCCGTATCATGATTAACTCGATTGCCCCTCACTGGGATGGTAACCAAGTTTGGTTAATTACTGCAGGTGGTGCGTTATTTGCCGCTTGGCCAACAGTATATGCCGTGTCGTTCTCGGGTTTTTATGTGGCAATGATGTTGGTGTTATTCGCCTTATTCCTGCGCCCTGTTGGTTTTGATTACCGCTCAAAAATTGAAGATCCAAAATGGCGTAAGTCGTGGGATTGGGCCTTGTTTGTCGGTGGTTTTGTACCTCCATTAGTTATCGGTGTTGCTTTTGGTAACTTATTACAAGGTGTACCGTTTGAGTTCGATGAATACCTACGTGCAACTTATCAAGGTGGCTTACTAGGCCTACTAAACCCATTTGGTTTATTAGCTGGCTTAATCAGTGCACTTATGATGATGATGCAAGGTGCTTCATGGTTACAAATGAAAACCGAAGGTGAGCTACGTGTTCGCGCTGCTAAAGCATCACAAGTGTGTGGTTTGTTAGTGACAGTGTTGTTTGCTGCTGCGGGTGTTTGGTTAGTAAATGGTATTGACGGTTATGTGGTTACTTCAGTAATCGATACTGCTGGTCCTTCTAATCCAACGGCTAAAACTGTTGCTATAGAAGCAGGCGCATGGTTAGTTAACTATGACAAGTATCCTCTGACTATGCTGTTCCCAGCATTAGGTTTGTTGATGCCAATCTTGGTGATTCTAGCAAGTCGCTTTAACCGAAGTGGTTTTGCATTCTTATTTAGCTCACTAGCTATTGCAGGCATTATCGTGACATGTGGCGCATCAATGTTCCCAT
Organism: Shewanella sp. 6_MG-2023; assembly: GCF_030547195.1. Taxonomy (NCBI): domain Bacteria; kingdom Pseudomonadati; phylum Pseudomonadota; class Gammaproteobacteria; order Alteromonadales; family Shewanellaceae; genus Shewanella; species Shewanella sp. 6_MG-2023. The sequence continues at coordinate 10,514 of NZ_JAUOQU010000007.1, forward strand.
TCGTCATGCCTTCATCGCTTGATCCAAATGTGAGCTTAACGATGTGGGATGCAACCGCAAGTGAAATGACCCTTAATGTGATGACTTGGGCGGCGATTATTTTCGTACCGACAGTATTAAGTTACACCATTTGGACTTACTACAAGATGTTTGGTCGCTTAAACCGCGACTTCATTGAAAAGAACAAAGCATCACTTTATTAATTAAGGAGCCATTATGTGGTATTTCGCTTGGATTTTAGGTGTATTACTGGCCTGTGCTTTTGGCATCATTAATGCGCTTTGGCTTGAAAACACTGAAAACTTAGACCGTATTAGCGAGTCTGAAGCTAAAAATAAGTAAGTGTTTTAAGTTGTAAAATATCAAACCCTGCCTAGTGCAGGGTTTTTTATTGTTTAAAATTAGCTGATGGGTGAAATAAGGGAAGCAAGCTTACAAAGGTTGAATGAGTTATCGTTTTTAAAGCGCTTAAATAGACTGGTACTGGGCTGCGGTAATAAACTGACCAAAGCTTTCACACCAAATAATGATGGTGTTGTAAGTTGCGATATCCACCTCTTTTGGTATTGGCACTAAGAAATTGTCGAAGGTTTTGATGTCGGCCACTTGCACCATCGTTGATTTTAAACGGTTAAAATCCGCTTCTGTTTCTACAAACTCTTTGGCCAAATACACTTTAAAGTCAGGACCTGGTGACAGCTTGCCATTCAGTGCAATAAATTCATCGCCTAGGGTCACTTTGCCTTCGCCCCAATGCAATGCGTCGCTATCTTTGAGGTTACGGCTGAATTGACCTGTAAAGCGTTGCACAGAGTCAATTGACTGCACTTGCTCGCGACTTGGTGCATCTGGTGCAGTAAGAATAGGTAAGGTATAAATGCCCGCGCCAAAGCCAATGGCGAGTACGAGTGCATGGGTTGAAAGTAGTGCGATAACGGTGCGTTTTTTCATTCTGTACCTGTTCTGTCATTAAAGTGGTAGTTAATCGTAACCTCATTATCAAATAAAGGGGCATGAACTTTACCGTTCATGCCCCATATAACGACCTGAGTTAACAATCTTTTATTACAAACAAATGATTAAATTTTAAAGAAGTTAATCTTGGTTTTTAGCTCTCCTGCCAGCGCTGTTAGTCCGTCAGCGACTTCAACTGTTTCTCCTGCGCGCTCTTGGCCTTCATTGGCAAGGGATGATATCTGATGCAAGTTACGGGTGATTTCATCAGCAACGGCGCTTTGCTGCTCTGTGGCGCTAGCGATACTGCTAGTGAAAGTGCTAGTGAAAGTGCTAGTGAAAGTCGCTTGCCCTAACACAGCACAATGCTTTGATTATGCATCAGTGCAGGGCGATATTACTGTAGGTTTAAAAGCTAACTTCTACACTTAAGCCGGGCTTATTATCATGTAATGCTATTTTGCCGTTATGCAGTTGAATAATGGCTTGTACTAAGGTGAGTCCTAAACCAAAACCGGCGATTTGACGACTTTTTTCGATGCGGTATAAACGCTGAAATACCTTGTCTTTCTCGCTATCACAAATACCTGGGCCGTTATCACTAATGATAAAACCGTTGGCGGTTAGCTCAACGTTAATGGCGGCATTAACGCCTGCGTATTTAGTGGCGTTTTCTAATAGATTATATATGGCCCGAAACAGGAGGGTGGCATCGCCTTGAATAGACAGAGCGTGAACGCTTTTTATCTTGACCACTTGCTGGTTTTCTTCCGCTAGCGGCTCAATTAAATCCACGGCATCGATAATGACGTCATGTAAATCAACCATTTTGAACTGTTGGCTATTATCGTGCTGTTGTTGCTGGAGACGGGTGAGTTCAAGCATTGCACTAAAGGTAAATAATATTTCGTCGAGCTTATTGAGCATATTCTGCAGCGGCTCAGTGGGCAAATTATGCTGTTGTTTATCCAGTAGTTCAGATTCAATTTGTTGCCTTAAATGGCCAAGCGGGGTGCGTAAGTCATGGGCAATGGCATCAGTAATGCCGGCAATGGTGTCAAAGGAGTGCTGTAATTGGCTAAGCATGGTATTGATATGCAATGCCATATGGTCATATTCATCATTTTGTTCAGAGACCGTCACCCGCGCGCTTAGCTCGCCCGATTCAACCCGTAATGCCACTTGGTTAAAGCTATTAATTCGCTTTAATACCCGCATAGAAAAAATCAAGCCTGTGAGTAAACCCAATAAAACAGCCAATAATAATGCTATGACTGAGGCACTGATAAATTGCGCTTTAAGTTCATGTAATGACTCATCATCTACCGCAATAATCAGCGTACCTGTAGCGGTTGAGTGAGCACAGCCTGAAACCAGTCTGATTTCATCATATTGATCAAGCCAAATAGGAAAGCGCGTTAAGCTTGGGCACTGGGATAGCGCAGTCGGGACTTCACTCAGCCTGCCTATAAGCTGTTGCTTGGTTTGATAACTGAGAATGTACTGCCGTGAGCTTTGGGCTTGCAGCTCAAATTGTTCACTAAACTGCTCGGGGGTTAATTGCTCAGCAAGTAAGGTTTGCTGCGCAATCAGGTTATCCATTTGCAACTGCTGTTGGCGGTTCATTTGCCCAATACTTAATTGGTACAAAACCACCAGTAAAATGCTGACAACCGCTAATAATAAAACGGTATATAAGCGGGTTAAACGCCAAACTGAATGGGCGCTTTTAACCCTGTGCCACCATTCTGTAACCAACGCCACGTACCGTTTCCAGTAAAGGGGGAAGACCATCAAATTCTACCTTTTTACGCAATCGTGCCATATGCACATCAATAACATTGGTTTGTGGATCAAATTGATAATCCCAAACGGCTTCAAACAGTAACGAGCGAGATAGTACTTGGCCACTGTGCTCCATTAAATGGCGTAACAACTTAAACTCTTTGGGTTGTAGTGAAATCTCAGTTAAGCCTCTAAACACCTTATGGGAAAGCAGATCCATTTTAAGATCGGCGACCTGTAACGTGCTGATGATTTTTTCATGATGGGTGCCTTTGCGCTGAATTAATATTTCAATACGCACCAGTAGCTCAGAAAGGGCGAAGGGCTTAATCAAATAATCATCCCCGCCTTCACGCAGGCCTTTTACACGCTCAGATACACTGTCTAAGGCACTTAAAAATAGCACTGGGGTTTGCTTGCCTGCATTTCTTAGGGTGCTTAATACACTTAAGCCATCTAATTTAGGCAGCATCCTGTCCAGTACAATTAATTGGTAATCACCCTCTAGGGCTAAAAATAACCCGTCTTGGCCATTATCCGCTAGGTCGATTTCATAGCCTTGTTCTTGCAGGGCTTTTTGCAAGTATTGCTGGGTTGTTAGATTATCTTCAATAACAAGAATGCGCAAAATACTCTTCCTCAAGGGGAGTTACCTCCCCAAAAAACAATGCTGAATTAGTGCTTTATAACAGGAATGATGGTGCCAGTTTTTACATCCACTATGATGCGTTTTGCGCCTTCTTCACCCATCAGTTTAAACTTGTAGAAAGTAATGCCTTTTTTGTTCTCTAATTCAAATTCAAAGATATCAGCCTGGTATTTTTGCTTTAATGTAGCAATGGTTGTTGCTAAGTTAAAGTCTGAAGCTTGCAACTCTTGTAATGCTAATAGCTCATCATCATCTAAGCGGCTTAGACTATTTTTGGTTTTGTGTTTTAGCACTGCGCCATCTTCAAGGCTGAGTTCAAGCTTATGCTTCTTTTGGGCATCAAGATTGACGGCTTCCATTTCATAGATGGCTTGATTGTTATGCTCATCAATTTCAAATTCAGTAATGTGCTTTGCATAATCAGTGCTGACCTTTTCAATCGCTTGCTCTAAGCTGAAGTTAGCCCGTTGCATTGCCAGTGTTGCCAATACGTCGTCTTCTTGTCCTGCGAATGCCGATAATGAGGTAATGGCCAATGTGGCGCAAATGAGTTGAGTCAATTTCATGTTATTTCCTAGTGATTTGTCTGTTGAGAACTGAATTGTACGCGTTAATCCATTTCAGCAGGGTGGACAAAAAATTACAAAAAGTTAATGTTCGAATTTAGGCTGCAATACAGGCGTTGATCTAAGTGTAGCGTAATGCAATAAGCTACTGCATCAACATGGTTAGGCAAATATAAAAAACGGCGCTTAATAGCGCCGTTTTTTATTGCAGAGGTAGCGACTAATATTAGGCGCTTATTGGTGTAAGGCTTGGCTGTTGCTGTGGCCTTTTCTTCATTAATAAAAGGTACATAGTTGGCACCCAAATTAACGATAACAAGGTGGTGAGTAAGGTGCCGCCAGCAATCGCTATTGCAAAGGGAGGCCAGAAACCGCCGCCTGCGATAATCAGTGGCAAGAAGCCGCCAATGGTGGTGATGGTGGTTGAGCCAATATGTCTGCCGCAGCCGCTAACAATGTTGATGATGGTTTCAAGGTTGCCAAGTCTTGCCTCTGGCATGTCTTCAAGTTCTGCCAAAATAACAATAGCGGCATTAATGGCCAGCCCCATTAGGCCTAATAAGCCGATAATCACGGTAAAGCCAAACGGAAACCCAAACACATACACTGCCAGCAGACCAAGCCCAGCTGATTGAAATGCGCTTAATAAGATAATCGCAGTTAATCTAAATGAGTTAAAAGACAGCACCACTGTTGCCAGTAATAAGGTCACCACCACTACGATGTTTGACAGTAAATTGCCCACCGCTTCATTGCGTTTGGCGTTTTCACCGCCGATCTCGATATGGTAACCCGCTGGCAACTCAATTTGGGCGAGTTTATCTTTAACATCATTGAGTACTTTTCCGGGCAGTACGCCACTGACAATGTAGGTTTCAATGGTGTTAACTCGCTCGCCATTGCGCCTTGGGATCCCGCCGCGACTGACATTGATTTCATTGTGGGAAATGGCTGACAGCGGAATAATATTGCCATTATTAGACAGTAAATTAAGCTCAGATAAACGAGTGGCTTGCTCTCTTGAGCTATCTGCTAACCTTACTCTTACTGGTAGCGATTCAGTTTGCTCTAAAATACTGCCGCCTATGATACCTGTGGTAGACATTTCAATTTGTTTGGCGATATCAGTTAAGCTTAAGCCGCTCATTAAGCTGGCATCTTCATTGATTTGCATCCACACCTTTGGTGAGCCTGCACTTAAGGTGGCGCGGGTATGGATCACATCTTTGGTTTGCATAAACAAGCCGCGGGCCTGTTCTCCTAGCTGAGTTAATACATCTAATGATGGCCCGTAAATGCGTAATTCAACTGGGGCGTTAAATGGTGGGCCCTGTTCTAGTTTTCTCACTAAAATTTGCGCTTGGGGAAAAGCATCATCAAACTCAGCTTGTAGCGATAAAATCAGTCGATTCGCCGCATCAAAGTCGGTCACTTTGACCATGGCTTGGGCGTAGTTAGCCGCCCCTTGTTGGCGCTGGGTCAGGTTGTAATAAAACGATGGCGTATTGCCGCCAATGACCCAAGTGCTCATTTCAACATCTTCAAGCGCCCGTAAACGCTGATCAATTTGTTCAACTTGCTGACGGGTATTGGCTAAGCTCACATATGGCGCTAAATACACTTCAATTTGAAACATATCCCGATCCGATGGCGGGAAAAACTGCTCGGTCATTTTAGTTGAAGCAACAAAACCGACAACCGGCAAAATACCAATCAGCACAGCGGTGATCACCGGTCTTTTTAAGCCAATGCGTAAACTGGTTTGAAAAGCATGACTAAGACGCGGGAAGGCCATGCCTTTTTGATACCACGCCATAGACGCATTATCTTGGCTAAAACGCCCCGCCAAACCAGCAATGATGGTGTGTGAAATTAAGTATGAGCCCAGTAGAGCAAACATCACTGAAATGGCGATACCACCAACAAACTCACCTGCTGCGCCGGGCATTAAAACTATCGGAGCAAAGGCCAACATGGTGGTAATGGTTGAGCCCGCAAGCGGCAGCCATAAGTGGTGCAAGGTTTTACTCACGGCTTCAAGTTTACTTAAGCCTTGTTTGCGGCGCTGGGCAATAGCATCAACAATTACAATGGCGTTATCCACCATAATCCCCAGTGCCACCACTAAACCAGTGACTGACATTTGGTGGATGGGCAGTCCGGTGTACTTCATACAGGCGAGGGTAAACAAGGCCGTTAGCGGCAGTGATAATGCCACAATCAGCGCATTTCTTAGCCCAAGGGTGAGCATCAGTACCAGTAAAATAATCACAAAGCCTTGGATTAAATTAATGACTAAATCCCCTAGGCGCACACTGGTATAGCCTTGTTGATCAAACAGCCATTGCACTTGAATGTTAGCCGGTAAGTTAGCGCTAAAGTCATCGACCACTTGGCTTACTTGCGCTTGCCATTGATCAACTCGGTTATCGTCAAGCATTCGGGCCGACACCAATACCCCTTCAGCGCCATTAATCAGCGCAATGCTGGTGGCAGGTGTTTTAGGTTGACGGCTAATATTGGCGACATCACCTAGGCGAATGATCTGACCATTAGTATCAATTTTTAACGGCACTTGGCCCACGCGAGTGATTGAATCAAGCTCGCCTGATACTTCTATCAGCGCTTTAAAGGTAGCGTTATGGATTTCACCAGCTGATATTTTACTGTCTGCATTAGACAAAATAGCGGCAATAGCAGCGGGAGTTAATTTAAGTTGACTGATTTTATTGCCATCAAGCTCAACCAGAATCTCTTCATCTGGGGTGCCAGACAAGTTGACGAAGTCAGTGCCATTAAGTACCCGTAACTTGCTTTGCAGCTCTTTAGCATAACGCCTGAGTACGTCAGTTCGAATTGGGCTGTCGTTTTGCCACACTAAGCCTAAAATCGCGGTGTTGGCGTAACCTGTTTGGTCATCCAAAATGCTGTTTTGCGCCGGTATCGGCAGTGTAGATTTACTGTCGGCGACTAAATCACGGGCTCGAGACCAAACCGGAGCTGTGTCAGTTACCGTGTCTTTAAGCTCTAACTGGATAACGGAAATGCCCGGGCGCGAGGTAGATTGCACTAGCTTTAATTCTTCTAAGCGGCGCAGTTGATTTTCTAACACTTCAGTGACCAAAGCTTCCACTCGCTCAGCCGATGCGCCAGGGTAATGAGTCACCACCGAAGCAAAGCGGTTGGTAATGTTAGGGTCTTCAGTGCGGGGTAAACTGCTAATGGCGCCTAACCCCGCCACCAATAGCAGGGCAATCATTAAACTTGCTAGCCTGCCATTTTCAACAAAGGCCTTAATCATAATGACCTCGCAACAGCTTGTGAGCTTGGGCTAACAATTTGGCCAACCACCAATTTATGTAAGCCCTGAGTGACTATGACATCATTTTTATCAATCGCGCCATTAATAAAGGCTTGTTGCTGGTTGGTGTAAATAATATCAACGTCGCGGCGCTCTAGTTGGGCTTGTCCGTCAGCATTTTTGGTGACCACAAACACATTCCATAAGCCTCGCATACCATCAGTGAGTGCGGAAATGGGCACCCAGTAACCGGCGCTATTGACCTGTTGTTGGTATTCAAGATAAGCGATTTCACCATTGATCAAGCGGCTGTTATTGGGTAAGTCTACCCGCAGCTGCACAGTGCGAGTGACCGCATCGATTTCTGCGCTGATCCCGGCAATGGTGCCAGTGTAGGTTTGATTGCCAACAGTGATGTTGACGCTTTGATTGGTTTGCATGGTCATCGCGACCGTGTTTGGCACCCCAATATAAGCCTGCTGCTGGTTGTTACCAATTAAGGTAAACACCGGACTACCCAAGGCGATAACTTCGCCGATATTATGGTGACGCTTACTGATGTTGCCATCAAAAGGCGCCACTAATGTGGATTTTGCTAGCTTTAATTCGGTGGCATGAAGCGAGGCTTGTAGGCGTTTTTGATTGGCTTGCAGGCTGGCGACTTGCTGCTGGCTTTCATCAAACTGCTGCTGGGATACATACTGCTTTTTCTTCAGCTTAACGGAACGATTAAAATTACTTTGCGCTAAATCTAAATCGGCTTGGGTTTGCAGTAGTGACGCCGCTAATTGTTGCTGCTCAGCCTGAAGTAATTGGGTATTAAGCTTGGCCAGTTGTTGCCCTTTAATGACGCTATCGCCACTATCAACAACAATGTCGCTTAATTTGCCCGCCAGTTCAAAGCCTATGGCGGTGGTATCGCTTGAGCGCACAATACCCGTGTATCGCTGCTGCTGAAGGTAACTGCTACTGGCATTAAGTGGCTGGGTCATCACATTAGGAATAGTCACTGTTGCCGTATTGGATATTGCGGCCTCATTACAGGCCGTTAACAAAATCAAACTGATGATAATGCCAAGCTTATTGACGCGACGCTGTACGGTGACTTTATTCATGGTGAACATTCCTATTGCTACTGCAACTTCCTTAATTTCAATTAAACCAAGGCTTAATAGCATTGACCAATTGAATACATCATGTGATGCTGGGCTAATAAAGAACTAGACTGTCTAGTCTATTTGGGTTTTAGTTTATTTCTATAAAACTAGACTGTCCAGTCTAATTTGTGATTAGATGTTATTTATTGTTAAGGCGTGGTTGCGCTTGTAGCGAAAACAAACATAAATACAAGAAGATGTGATTATGATAAATGAGGCAAACTCAGCACCGTGCAATCATGGTGCGGTGAAAACTCGTAGCGAACAAAAACGAATGCGGATTTTAGATGCAGCCATTGAGCTTTTTTGCGTGCAAGGTTTTCCTAATACCAGTATGGATTTGGTCGCGAAAAAAGCTGAAGTCTCTAAGCAAACGGTGTATTCACACTTTGGTTCTAAAGATGAGTTATTTGTCGCGGCGATAGAATCTAAGTGTGTGGTGCATCAACTGACCGGCAACTTATTAAATGACTCACTCAATGCTGAGCAAACAATAGTTACCTTTGCGAAACAGTTTAGTGATTTGGTTGTGAGTGAAGAAGTATTAGCAGTTTTCAAAACTTGTCTTGCTCATGCTGATAGCCATCCTGAGTTATCAAAGCTGTATTTTGATGCCGGCCCTAAGCATATTTTAGCCTTGCTGGCGGATTACTTTACCGCGGTGAATCAGCACGGTGAGTATTATTTCCCCCAGCCCCATGACTGCGCCGTTCGCTTAAGTTTAATGCTTTTTGGTGAGCTGAAGCTGCGTTTAGAGCTGCGCCTAGATGCCACAGACTTAATGCCTAAACGGGCGCAATATATTGAAGATACCACGCAGATGTTTTTAAAAGCCCATCGAGTGTAGCAGCGGTAAGCTGGGTTATCGCAAACTGGCTTAGATAACATGGTTATCAGCGCTGAAAAGTGTCATAAAATATTGAAATAGTGATCCAATTTAAAAGCGTTCCAGTATAGACGTTATGATTTATACCTGATAATTTCGATCGATATAATAATGAGAAAGGAAGCGATTAATGAAAACGATTTCAAGTTTGTCCCTCGTGCCAGAGCAAACTGCCTTTGAAGTTAAAAAGCGTTATTCAAAAAGGCTTTCTATTCCCTATGTTGCCAAGCTAGCAGCAGTGTCTAGCTTAGCGTTTAGCGCAACCGCTTCTGCCTACGATTACTCACCGTTTAAGTTTCATGTATCGCGCACTTCAACTGAAGCGGCTCAAGTCGGCAGCTCAGATACCGAACTGCAACGTGATGTATGGCGCATGAAGCTGTCGGCATCGATGCCTATTGGCAAAGAGTGGTCTATCGGCGCCAATGTAGGTTATGACAACCTCGATTATGGCTTTAAAAATGTTGGCGCAGGCCTACTGCAAGGTAACGTTACCCCTTGGAGTTCCATCAATAAATACAGTGCCGGTTTATCTTTAAGTTATCGCCCTAATGCCCAGTGGATGTTTTTATTCGCACCGAAATTACAATATTCCTATGCTAATACGGCATCGTCTTCAGATGCGCAAAGTTATGGGGTTGTGGCTTCAGGTATGTACCGCTTTAAGTCAGGTAACATGCTTGGGGTTGGGGTGGCGTACTTAAATGATATCTCTGAAGTAAAAACCATTCCTTACCTAGCGGTAAAATGGAACATAACCGACAAACTGTCGTTAAGTAATCCATTCCAAGCAGGCTTTAGTGGCCCAGCAGGTTTGGAGCTATCTTATAAACTTGATGACAAATGGAATTTTGGTTTAGGGGCTTCAAGACGTACCGAGCGCTTTCTAGTGACTGATGCTGAGCAAACTATTGAAGTAGAAGAGTGGGTTAGTTTTATTCGTGCGGGCTGGAATATCAGCAAGAAAGTATCGATTAATGCCTATGGTGGTTACTTCTTTGCTGGTGAAATGGAGCTAAGTCAACCTAAGGTGTCTGATGATATTGAAAATCAAGCGGCAGCAGGTTTAGCCATTGATATTAAGTTTTAAGCTTTATTAACTAGCCTTTTAGCAAAGGTGTTACATAAAACTAGCTATAAAAGCGACCATCAGGTCGCTTTTTAGTGGCTGTGGATTAAGCGCTATTAACAGCGTTTATTTTGCCAGCATGTTTTTGCGTAAGCTTTTTTGAGCAGGCTCATCGCCTAGCCAAATCTTGATTAACGCTTGTCTAAACGCTTCATTGGCAATTGTGGCTTGTTCTTGACCATTTTTAAAGCTGGTTACCCCAGCGTCTTTATGGGTGACAAAGGTAAATTGATCGCCTTTGCTGACTTCTTCGTTAAATAGTCCCATAAACGCATCAATACTGCTTTGAATGGATGCGCTATCGCCATTGGTGGCGGCATCAAAACCTTCGACAATGGCATCAGTCATTTTATCTGCGGTGATCATTCCAGAAGTGATATTGAGCCTAATCACTGATATCGGCTGGGCGATAACCGCATCTACATTGGTTGCAGGTGTTGCTAAGTACAAGCTGCCAACATATAAGTCCATAAAGAACTTGCTGCGCACCCCTGCGCCATTAAGGGCAAGCTGTTGCTCTGCAATCGTCATATTATCCGCCAGCTCAACACCTGAAACGGTTTTAGCTTCAGCCATTTGTGGTAACACTAACGCAGCGGTGAGGGCAATTATTGAAAGTCGTTTCATGGGCAACTCATTTTATAAAGTGTGATTTATACGGGCTGTATGCTGATTTTGCACAACAAGACTACGAACGCGTTCCTAGCTTATATTGGCCATTTTGCTCGAACATAATGGCTTGTTTCTTTTTCGGGGCGATCAAAATTGGACCATCATCGAAAAACAAAAAGGCTTTCCAGTTTTGAGCAAACACTGCCCAGGTGGTTTCGATGATTTGGTATTTTTCATAACAGAAAAATACTTGGGTATCGTCACTCCAGTCAATAAACTCAGCAATCGGTTCTGGCAGGGTATTATCTTCAGAGTCCCATGCCGCTTGCCAGTGCTCGGTTTGCTTCCAAGCATCTTGCTTAGCGGCCCAGTCACCCTTAGAAAATAATTCAGCACGATTACACTTATTACTTATCCATTGATTCCAAACCATCATGGCACTTTTGTCCGTTAACGGTTTGATTAATGCTTTGTCTTCATCAGCAACAGGCAAATCTTTATGGTTAAAAATCCACTTGCGCTTATACACATCTAGCGGGATGTAAGTGTGTGCCAAAAATAGCTCCTAGGGTTTAAAGGGTAATTAAGTGGCCAATTATAACTTTTCGCTATAAATAGTGCTAGCTATTGCCTAGCTTTGGGATAAGAACACAGAGAAGGGCTTTATTGAGGCTGGCTTGTTTTGGGATCAGCCTGTATTGCATCGCTTGATATTGAAACAGGCAGATTGAAGCAGGCTCATTACACAAGCTTGCCAAGAGGGTTATCATGACTTCAGTGCGCCCAATACAGCGCACTGAGATCAGTTTTCCCTATAGCGGCTTATAATTTAAAACGGCGAATAAGAGAGTGAAATACCTTGATGGTTTTTTCTAACTCCTCACTGGCATTGAGTGACTTATTGGCCGCAGAGCCCGTATCTGTTGCCCCATCAGCAATTTCAATAATTTGCTGGTTGATGTGCTCTGCAACAGCGCTTTGCTCTTCAACTGCTGAGGACATTTGAAAGGTCATATCGGTAATATTCGTCACCGCACCTTTTATTTTTTCCAGTGATGAGCGAGTTTTCTCAACTACTTCAAGGCCATTTTTAGTGGCAATTTCACCTTGGTGTGACATATCAACAGCGGCATTAGTACGAGCCGACAACTGCTTAATGACACTGTGGATTTGGTCGGTTGATTCACGGGTTTTTAAGGCAAGGGCGCGCACTTCATCGGCGACAACACTGAAGCCACGGCCTTGCTCTCCAGCCCGAGCCGCTTCAATGGCAGCATTGAGAGCCAGTAAGTTGGTTTGTTCAGCAATGGAGGAAATTAAATTGGCCGCTTGACCGATTTCTTCAGTTGAGGTGGCTAACTCTTTAATCGTAATAGCAATGCTGTCAACCGCATGACTTAGCTGGTGGATTGAGCTTAGGGACTCATCGGCCAGCGCTGCGCCAGAATCAACAAAGCTAATGGCATTTTCTGCACTGTGAGAGTTTTCTTCAATTTTTTGGGCGACTTCTTGAATAGCTTGGGACATCTGGGTGATCGCTGAGGCAATTTGTTGAGTCGCTAAGCCTTGATGCTCTACCGCTGCTTGAGTCACTGACACTTGAGTTTTACTGATATTGGAAATTTTGTCTAAGCCACTAACTGACTCATCGATACGAGTTAATGCTGTGCGGCAGCGGGCTATTTCACTAATGAAAGCCATTTTAGCTTGGGCGCTGGTGCCAGTATCATCAAAGTAGGTTTGGGCAACAGTTTCATTGGCAAATGATTTAGGGCTAATTAATAGTAGTTTATTCCACTGACTAGCTTGTTGCTGCAAACTCCAGCCAAGGCTTACTAGTCCAGCGATTAAGCTGGCTGTAGCCGCGACGCTGTTACCTTGCCAAGCAAGCATTAAGGTGAGTATTAGTGAGGGCAGAATAATTGGTAATGCTTTAGTGAAGCCCAATTTTAGGCGACTGCGCAGCGATGATGCTGACTTGCCAGCATTGATGCGCGCATAAGCACTGCTCGCACGTAGTTTTTCATCGGGTTCAGCTTGCACACGTACCGACTCATAGCCCACCAGTTTATTACCATCATAAACTGGAGTGACAAAAGCACTCACCCAGTAATAGTCTCCATTTTTGCGGCGATTTTTTACCAGCCCCATCCATACCTTGCCAGACTTTAATGTCTGCCACATAGTTTCAAATACCGCTTTGGGCATATCTGGGTGGCGAACAAGGTTATGCGGCTGACCAATTAGCTCTTCTCGGCTATAGCCACTGGTGTCGATGAATGCTTGGTTACAGTGGGTAATAACCCCTTGTGGATCAGTGCTGGAAATTAATGGTTTATCAGGTGAGAACAGATATTCTTTATTACTTGTTATACGTGCTGTCATATTTTTTCTTATTATTTTGTGACTAAGATCAAGTAAACTTGGGTGGTGTGACTCTGACCTCACTTTAAGGTAAATGCAATTTAAGCAACAAATAATTAACAGTGTAAATTCGGTTAGTTACGGTTTTATCGATAACAAAGAGATTTTAAGTGTATTAGAAACAGTTATTAAAACAATCGTTTAAATATTTATGGGTTATTTAACGGGTGATTCAAATTGTTACATTTGGCTGGGTGATATTAGGATGCTTTTAGCATTAGTTGCTGATTTTAAATACCTTACCTATCCCAATAAATCATATTGAGAAGACAAAAAAGCCCTGATGTCGCGAGCTACATCAGGGCTTTGTTACTGTTATCAATAAATCAGCGGGCTAGTATTACAAACCGTTGATGTACTGATCAACCGTTGACTCTGGCACCATAGTGGCAAGCTCTGATTTAACGTTTTGGTTGCCTTGTAGCAATTGCTCAAACTGTTTTATCAATGCCAGCTTGTCTGGTGAGACTCTATCGCCTGCCCCAATGTTGGTTAAATCAATCATGAAGCCGTCAAATAAATCAGCTAAATCGTCAACGATATCCATGTTCAAGAATTGGTCTTGATTATAAATACTTGGGTAACCTGCTTTTTGCTTATCAATGGCAAAAGAGTCACCTTTTAAGTTTTTAATGCTGGTGGATTTATCACATGACAACATACAACCATTATCAATTCGTGGTTTTTCACAGCCAACACTTTGTTGGAAGAAGCATTGTCTGCTGGCCATTAACAAAATTGGATGATAAATGCTGTAAAGCATTTTAAAGTCTTTAGGTCGGGCTAGTTGCTTCATTTGTTGGCGGTTAATTTCATTTGAAATAAACGCACCGCTACAATCAAAGCCTTCTTTTAAGGCTAATAAAGCGTATGAGTTGGTGGTATTTAAAAATGGTCCAGCAATCCATTTAACACCTAGCTTTTGGGCGTGATAAGCAATACCTGTATTGTTAGTTACGATAAGCTCAGGTTTTACTTGTTGTAAAATATTAAGCGCTGCATCGTAATCTTTACCAATCAATACTGGCGGGAACCATGGAATTAAGCGTGGGTTTTGCTTGAAGAATTCCACATATTTAGTGCAGCCACGTTTATAGGCATCTGGCAGTTTGAAATAAATATCAGCATCGGTTGCTTGGGCTAGTGCCACATCCGCTTCATCACAAATCAAAATAGATAACTGTGGCTGGGCTGTTTCAGCGTCAGCTTTTACTGCCACTTTAGGGTGGCGTTCAAGTTTTGGTAACTCAACCGTTGGGATCACTTCAATGCCATCGTTTAAATAAGCTAACAGCTGATTTTTAAGGGTGGTGATCTCGCGATATGGAATACTTAAGCCATCTGCTAAACCACTGCAATCTAAGCTGATTAATTCATAATTGGCGTTATTGATATTTTTAAACCGCTTTTCAATGGCTTCTTGGTCAACACTGAGTTTTTCGCTTGGCAGCATACTGCTGCTTGAATGCAGCACTAAGGTTTGCTGCTCTGCCGAGGCCAGTTTACTGCTCATTTGTTCAGTGGTAACAGTCAGGCTTAAGGGCTGACCTTGTTCACTGGCAAAGGCCAATGATAGCTTGATTTTCTCAATACTTAAGTGGGCAATTTTATCATCCACAGAGGCATTTATTTGCTGCTTATCGATTTGCAATTGCTGCTGGGCATCGTGGATTTGCACCACTGAAATCGACTCACCTTTTTCTGCTTTTAATTGCTCAACCAAATGATTTTTAGAGTTATCCCGTGGGTTATCAATAAACATTGATTGATTTAAATCGCCGCGTAAAAAGGCGTTGGTAAAGTCGCGGTTAAATACTTTATATAAGCGCTCGCCATCTTGGGTCAATTCACCTGTTTCAACATAGCCATCAATTTGCTTACGGAAACTATCAATCACAGTATGTACGTAACTGGCACCTTTAATACGGCCTTCAACTTTAAATGAATACACTCCAGCTTCAATTAACGCCGGTAGGTCAAAAAAGGCGGAGTTATCTTTAATGTTTAGCGGAAAATTATTACCTGATTCAGTGGTTTCATACTCTTCACGACAAGCTTGGCTACAGCGGCCTCGGTTACCTGAGTTACCCGCGCTGGCTGAGGTTGAGTAACATAAACCTGAAAACGCCACACATAATGAGCCATGGACAAACACTTCAAGGAGCATGTCATGCTCGCGGCCAACTTCAGCAAGGGTAGTGATTTCACGTAGGTTTAGTTCACGGGATAAATTCACCCGCTCTGCGCCTAAATGCTTTAAAAACGGGATTTGGCCTGCATTGTGGGTGGTTAACTGGGTTGAAGCGTGAATAGCTAAAGTCGGAAAATGTTTTCTCAGTACATACAGTAAGCCCAAATCTTGCACAATAACGCCGTCTAAGGTGGTATTTACCAACTTATTAAGTAACTTCATTAAGGTTTTAAATTCTTGCTCAAGAATAACGATATTCAAGGTTAAGAAGATTTCGCAGTCGTACTGATGGGCAAGTCGAATGATCCCAACCAATTGGTCAAAAGAAATATTAGCAGCGCGATTACGAGCGTTAAAGGTATCTAAGCCGCAATAAACAGCATCTGCACCAGCAATAATTGCGGCTTTAATCGCCTCGACATCACCGCCAGGGGCTAATAATTCAATCTTAGGTTTCATGTTTTAGACTTGCTCCGTTAATTTTAATGCAGGGATGTTACCCGTATATTTTACTAATGAATATGGTTAAAGTAGATAATTAATTAGCCAGTGTGCATATATGTAGTTGGGATTAACATATAACAATGAATAAAATCATAGATTTACCTGTACTCTATTCTCTAAGGAATTGCCCCTTTGCCATGCTAGCAAGAATTGCCATTTATAAGTCAAATCAGCCTATTTGGCTTAGAGATATTGTATTAAGTGACAAACCCGCTGAAATGTTAGCTGCTTCCCCTAAGGCCACAGTGCCGGTGATCGTGACCCCAAAAGGGCAGGTGATAGAAGAAAGTTATGAAGTGATGTTGTGGGCATTAAGCCAAAGCGATCCTGATGATTTACTGTTTGCCACTGACGCCGCTAAATTTGATTCGATGCTTGCGCTTATCTATCGTTTTGATAGTGAATTTAAGTCCTGCCTTGAAAACTACAAATGCGCCAAACGCTATAGCGAATCAAATATTGTGGAATGTCGTCTGGCCTGTGAAGTCTACGTACAACAACTTGAGCTGTTGTTATCCGAGCATGAATTTTTGTTTGCGGATCGTGAGAGTTTAGCTGATATCGCATTGTTACCTTTTATCAGGCAATTTGCCCGAGTAGAGCGGCAATGGTATTTGCAGTCGCCATATCCACATGTAAGAGCATGGCTTAATGCTTATCTGCAAAGTAAAATGTTCAGTAAAGTGATGACTAAATATCCTCTATGGCTTGAAAGCCGACAAGATGTAATATTTCCTGATTTACACTTTTAGCGATTATTACTTCTAGCGACTATCACTTCTAGCGATTGCCGAGCCCATAGTTAACAGCAAAAAGCCCGCAAATGCGGGCTTTATTTGTTGTTAACAGCAGTGCTTTAAGGCACTCCTGTTAAAACCAGCTGAACTAATTTAAGCGCTGATTAAACAGGGCTAATTAAAGCTCTACGTTAATCCACACTAAACGGTGATCTGAAGACAGCCACTTTCCGCCGCCCTTACTATAACCTGTACCAACACGTTCGTCATTCATCATCAAACGACCTTCTTCAAAAGTCGCCGGCCAGAACACCCCTGAGTCAGTGACATTTAAATCACTTGATGGAATAACATGGTCTAAGCGTAAACCTGAAGTACTGGTTACCGCATCTGGGTATTTAGTGTCCCAGTTTTCTTCTTTACATTCGCCGTTAGACAAACACTCTGGTCCGCCTAAGCTACTTGGTGCGTAAATTCCGTGAGTAGCAAGTTGGTTAACTTGATCGCTATACATTAAGTCTTTAATGGTATCTAAATAGCCGTCACCGCTTTCTGGATCGGCATTTAGATCACCTAAGATAACGAATGAGGCGTCATCTTTAAGGCCACCTTTTTCGCCTTCGTCATCATAAATGTAACTACCATCTCCAGAGGTGTAATCGTCCCAGAACTTAATCTCAGCGCGGTTAAGTGATTTATTGTTATCCGTCAGCGTGTCAAAAACAGGTGGTGTTGGATGAGACAGTAATAAGTGAATCACTTTGTCGCCATCAGCGGTTGGGATGACAATAGGCGCATCAACGTGGTTTTTTGATGACATTGGTTTGTCAGCCCAAGCGTCAGCAGTGTACCACTCATCGCCACAAGCCAGACCTTCCGGAATTGGGTTGTTTTCATCATCACAGTTAGTAATGATTGGGTTGGTTTCACCCGGCATGTCTTTCCATTTAAAATCTTGGAAAGTACGGATGTTTGCGGTATCGATTGGGTACTGAGACAATAAGCTGAAGGCATATTGACCGTGGTAGAAACCGAAGCCCCAGGCGTCATTAGGTAGCGCTATTTTGCCATCACGGTTTAAATCGTGACCACTTAATAGGCCTGTATTAGTGGCGAAGTTTTCAAAATAACCAAACTGGATTGGCTCAAGGGCTTTAAATTCTTCAGACGTTGAACCTAAAGCATTTTGTGGCACAGTTAGGTAGTTTAAACGGAAACCTTGGATTGCTTGTTGGTCTTCTGCTGTACCATCGTTATTGAATTCACCCATCCATAAGATTGCAGGTCGTTCAGTTTGGATAATTGCTGCAACGTTACGAATTTGAATAACCTTTTCTGCCACAGCGAGTTCTTCGTCGCTAAGTGACTCATCGAACCATTTATTCATTAATTCATCTTGTGCAGCAACGGTAAGCGTCATCTCTGCTACAAGATCTGTGAAAGTGCTTCTGTCAAAAGATAAGTTATAAGCACCGATACGAACATCTGTGGTTTCAGGTGTAGGCTCGCCTGGGTAGTAATTATTAGTTTCGTCATTGCAACCAGCAAGTAAAGCAACACTCACTGCCATGGCAGCAGCTGTTTTTAACACTTTCATTTTTAACCCCATTATTATAAATATATGCCTCCTTTCTTGGAAGCTAAGGGATTTTAAACACCTGAAAAGCTGGCTAACAAGTATAAATTGAAGTTGTGACTAGCTTGTTGCCACAGAGCTTTTTATTTTAAAGTTACGTTTCGCGCTTGGTGTTATTGTGTTTTTGTTTGGTTGTATTTGTTGGGGTTTATCAGCAGTAACTAAACTGATACATACTGACATTAGCTTTTAGTATGCTAGCGTATAAGCGAAACAAAGCGCTTTAATGAAAACTACTTTCACTTTTAGATGCTGACTTTAAAACCCAATGAGCTGCTAATTAATATTTTTTAGCTTATGTGACAATAAATAATGTAAATTTCCGGCTGCTTATTCAGCAGCGCGAACGATTTAATTAATGATTTTAGGTTGCACCATCAAGTGCCTGTCATTTCCCTATTTTGTAAAACATATAAAGAGGTAAATCATGAGTCGCTTGTTTTCTTCTGATAGCAAACAACAACATCAGAGCCAGCTAGATAGTAAGTTGCCAGATGCTAGTAACAAAGTGCCTTTAGGGAAAAAGATCTTCGGCTGGTTAAAGCAAATCGTCATACTGATTGTGTTCGTGATGGTCATTACGGGTTTAATGGATTTATGGCGCGGCAAAGACATTCAGCATGATAACTTACCTGAATTACAGGGAGTAACCCTTAAAGGTGAAAGGGTCGATGTATTGGCGATTAGCCAAGATAAGCCGGTGTTGGTGTATTTTTGGGGAAGCTGGTGCCCAATATGCCGCACAGTAAGCCCAGCCGTTGAAACCATGTCGGCTTATTATCCGGTGATCAGCGTGGCAATGGCGTCAGGCAACAATCATGAAATACAAGCTTACCTTGATGATAAAGGCTATAGCTTTGAAGTGATAAACGATCAGCAAAGTGAACTCAGCAATGACTGGTCGGTACAAGTCGCGCCAACCATTATGGTATTTAATAAAGGTAAACTCACATCCTATACAACAGGGATGACTAGCGTAGTGGGCCTGTGGTGGCGCATGCTGCTGGCATAATTTAGTTGTTGATAGCTAATCAGTTGTAGATAGTTAATCGGTTGTAAATAGTAAAAGCTCCCAAAGCAAAAGGTTCGAGAGCTTTTATTATGATATTTAAAACGAGTTAACAGAGATCTTTTATGGTGGTAGAGCTACCATTATCCATCACTGAACGAATACCATTATCTCGTGATGCGACACTGGCATACATCTGACTGGTACCAATAATTTGATGATTAGCCGCTTTAAGGTTGAAATAGGGCTTATCATTTTTAGCGGTTTCTTTAGTGAATTTATCTTCGCTTTGAGAATTGACTTGCACCGAGGCGATACCATTATTAGCGCCACTTTTAGCGGCATATAGCTCACTGGTCAGTATCACCTCGCCATTGCCAGCCTTTAATGCAAACTTGAACTGACCATT
Source organism: Shewanella sp. 6_MG-2023 (assembly GCF_030547195.1). Lineage (NCBI taxonomy): Bacteria > Pseudomonadati > Pseudomonadota > Gammaproteobacteria > Alteromonadales > Shewanellaceae > Shewanella > Shewanella sp. 6_MG-2023. The sequence continues at coordinate 30,463 of NZ_JAUOQU010000007.1, forward strand.
ATTGCCTTTGCTTAACTCGAACCATCCAGACATAACACGCTCCTAATTACAGTGCTTATAGTGCTTATAGTGCTTATAGTGCATATAGTTAGTGCATACCAAAAATGGTATGCACTATGTTTTATGAAATTAAGTCTAGTAAAAAGAACGTTTAGCGGTAGCAACTTTAGTTTGAGATTTAGGTAAGGGAACTGAGTAAGCGGCGGATATCGTAAGTGGAGTAAGCAAGAGGCTAGTTGATTCACTGAGTCGTTATAATGCGGGGGATAAGGTTTTATTGGATGAGCAAAACGACCTGTAGCTGACAGGGTCATCGCTTTCTGTCGTGAGGCTGAGCAGAGGTCTAAACAAGAGTTACAACAGTCAGTGCCACTACAGCTTTCGAGGAAGTTAACAGCCAACTTATTCCCTTAATGACTCTGGCTGCTAGTTAGCACGACAAGCTTGAGGTGTATTCATGTGATGATTGAGAAACATAATTAGCAACACATTAGCAAGTGCGAATGTGGTTAATATCCCTTATGTTAGTTTTTTACTAAGGAAGCTAACCCTTTAAGGATTACCATGAATAAAACCCTCATCGCATCATTATTAGTCACTGCCACAAGCCTGTGTTCTTTTTCATCTATTGCAGCACTTACCCCCTTTCAAAAAGATGTCCTCAAAGTGATGAAGATGGAGCATCGCAATGCAGCTGATAAGGAACGCGATGATAACCGAGTGCCATATCAGGCTTTAGCGTTTTTCGGCTTAGAAAAAGATATGAAAGTGATAGAGTTTGCGCCAGGAAATGGTTGGTATAGCAAAATTCTCGCACCACTGCTTAAGGATGATGGCGAGCTACATCTGGCGTATAAAAAAGAATGGTTAGAGGGAATGAATGACACGCTAGCGATTGATGTCATGAGCAAAGCTAAGAAGCTGCCTATTGAACTTGATTGGAACCCTGAGGCGCGAAGCTACAAATTAGGTACGATTGATTTTGGCATGGCTGACGCTGATATGATGCTGAGTATTCGTGAATATCATAACTTTAACCTTGAGGATAAAACCAAATTAAACAAAGCCACATTTGATGCATTAAAGCCTGGTGGGACTTATGTTATCGTCGATCATTCTCGTAGACACATGATGCCAGAAACCGATGAAATGCGTCGCCGTGAAGATCCCATCGATGTCATTTTAGAAGTTCAAGCTGCAGGATTTGTATTAGAAAAATCATCAAAGATGTTTTATCGACCTGATGATGAGCTACGTTATGAAGTGGGTCGCAAATCGGTGACAGGTAATACCGATAGATTCACCTTGGTGTTTAAGAAACCTAAATAAATTATTCAAGTTAGATTGACGAAGCCTAAATAGTACTTGAAGTCAGTTTTTTGCTTTCAGAAAGTGTATTAAGTCTTTAATTAAAGATCCAATACAGAACTTCGATGATTAGTCATCATGTCAACGATTTGACGCTTGATTTTTTGAAGCTATAAAATTGCTTTTTACTAATAAATTACATTTAAATTAAATGAAATATTCAATTTTTAGACTAGTACGATCAATGTCTCATAAATAAAAAAATTATTTTAAGTCTATAAATTTTAAGATTTTTATAAACCTATATCGTAAGCTGCATTATGCTTGGTAATATACAGTATTTTCAATATAATAGATTGAAAGAATTTTTGGTGTGATTTTTGCTTTGTTTGTGTTCAGTTGTAAACTTAAAGTGAAATATTAAGAATTAATACAATAATAACTTGGAGAGTACATGTTTGATAATCAATCTATTCTGATAACAGGCGGTACTGGCTCGTTTGGTCGGAAATATACCAAAACAATTTTAGAGCGGTACAAGCCTAAAAGGTTGATCATCCTTTCCAGAGATGAGCTGAAGCAGTATGAAATGCAACAAGTTTATAATGATCCTTGTATGAGATATTTTCTTGGGGATGTGCGCGACGCTGACAGAATGTTACAAGCTTTTAAAGATGTTGATTATGTTATTCATGCTGCAGCAATCAAACAAGTTCCCGCAGCTGAATACAATCCAATGGAATGTATTAAAACCAACATTCATGGTGCTGAAAATGTCATCAAAGCTGCCATAGCCAATAATGTTAAACGTGTTATTGCACTCTCTACAGATAAAGCCGCTAATCCGATTAATTTATATGGGGCGACAAAGCTTGCTTCAGATAAATTGTTTGTTGCGGGTAATAATATTGTAGGGGAAGGGCGTACTCGTTTTTCTGCAGTACGTTACGGCAATGTGGTTGGCTCTCGTGGTTCTGTTGTTCCATTTTTTAAATCTCTCATTGATAACGGTACTGAATCACTGCCTATTACTCATCCTGATATGACTCGATTTTGGATCTCGCTACAAGATGGTGTGGATTTCGTATTAAAGAACTTTTCTCGTATGCATGGTGGAGAGATTTTTGTTCCTAAGATTCCTTCTGTACGCATTACTGAGCTTGCAGAAGCTTGTGGCCCTGGATTACCACATGAAGTTGTAGGCATACGACCTGGAGAAAAATTGCATGAGATTATGTGCCCAGGTGATGACTCCCATCATACGATAGAATTTAACGATCACTTTGTTATCATGCCAAGTATTACCTTCTTTGGAAAAGATAATGATTACTTCACTAATAAATTAGGTGAAGTCGGGGAGTTAGTTGAGCCAGGTTTTGAGTATAACTCCGGCAGTAATCCTGATTTCCTATCAGTTGAACAGATTACGAAGTTAGATGATGAGGCCTGCTAGATATGATTCCTTATGGGCGTCAGTCAATTTCTCAAGAGGATATTGAGGCCGTAACGGCAGTACTTCAGTCTGATTTTTTAACACAAGGGCCTCAAGTGCCTTTATTTGAATCGAGTATTGCAGCAATAACACAATCTAGTTATGCCATAGCGGGTAATAGTGCGACTTCAATGCTTCATGTTGCTTGTTTAGCTTTAGGTGTTACTGAAGGCGACATTGTTTGGACAAGTCCCGTTTCGTTTGTCGCTTCAGCTAATTGTTCTCTTTACTGCGGTGCGACGATAGATTTTGTTGATATCGATCCTGCTACCGCAAATATGTGTCCTGAAGCCTTAGCTATTAAGTTATCAATGGCCAGTAAAACGAATAAACTGCCCAAGGTCATTATCGCTGTTCATATGGCGGGGCATAGTTGTGATATGGAAAAAATCGCAGCATTAGCTGGCCAGTATGGCATTAATGTAATTGAAGATGCCGCCCATGGCATTGGTGGCCATTATTTAGCTTCCCCATTGGGTAGTTGTAAATACAGTGACATTACTATTTTTAGTTTTCATCCAGTAAAGATTATTACGACCGGTGAGGGTGGTGTTGCAACCACTAATAATCCAGACTTAGCTAAAGCAATGTCATTGTCTTGTAGTCATGGGATTACTAAAAACAAAGCAGATATGGAAAACTCTAATGAAGGCGATTGGTTTTATGAGCAACAATCGCTTGGTTATAATTATCGAATGACCGATATGCAAGCAGCATTAGGGTGTAGTCAACTTAAGTTATTGTCCCATGTTGTAGCTGTACGAAACCGCCTTGCGGAGCGTTACCAGAACTTATTAAACGACAGCGATATAAAGGTGGTTATACCGCTAGAAGGCAGTGTTAGTGCCTACCATTTATTATTAGTGCAGTTACCTGATAAGTGTGATCGTAAGTCAATATTTAATGCGATGAGAAAAGCGGGAATCGGTGTTCATGTTCACTATATTCCTATTCACTTACAGCCATATTATCAAGAACTTGGTTTTAAAAAGGGTAGTTTTCATAATGCTGAAAAGTATTATCAATCGTGCTTAACACTGCCTTTGTTTCCTAATTTAACTTTTGAGCAGCAAGATTATATTTGTAACACTTTGAAGGAGTTAGTCTGTTGAATATTGCTATTATCCCAGCAAGGGGCGGAAGTAAGCGAATCCCTAGGAAAAATATAAAATTATTTGATGGCAAACCTATTATTGCGCATGTCATTGAACGAGCCCTTGAAAGTGGTTGTATTGATCGCGTTATTGTTTCGACTGATGATGATGAAATTGCTGACGTTGCCAGAAGTTATGGTGCAGAGGTGCCTTTTTTAAGACCAGCAGACTTAGCTGATGATTATGCGACGACCGCAGTGGTTATTTCTCATGCATTAAATTGGCTAATTGAAGCGGGCCAAAAACCTGACTTTGCTTGTGTCATGTACGCGACTGCGCCATTTATTCGTGCTGACGTATTAAGTGAATCCTTCTCACTATTGAACGCTGCTCCCCATAAGAAGTTTTGTTTTGGTGTAGCTGAGTTTCCAGCGCCAGTTCAGCGAGCATTTAAAATTAGCTCATCTGGTGATGTTGAGATGTTTCAACCTGAATATTTTAATAGCCGCTCACAGGATTTAGAGAAAGCTTATCATGATGCTGGCCAATTCTATTGGGGAACAACAGATGGTTACCTTGATAGTAAAGGGATGTTCTCTAGTGACTCAATTCCTTATGTGTTGCCTTGTCATCAAGTGCAAGATATTGATTCGCTAGATGATTGGACAAGAGCTGAAGCTTTGTATCAAGTGATGATGGGAAAGTAAGCATTGATGAAAAGTATTGTTTTTAGGGTAAACGCAGGTCAAGCAGCAGGAGTCGGACACCTTGTTCGTTGTTGTTGTCTCGCGACAGAATTACAAGCGTTAGGCCATAAATGCTTTTTTTTATTCGCTAATTTTGATGCTTCAGTGTTGCCTTTTCTTGATGGGATTGAATATCGCTACCTTTTTAATGACGACCATCGTCAATCAAATAGTGATTTAAACCCATTGACATCCCCCCTTACACCAACCAAAAGCTTTGAACCAAACTGGAAACTGGATGCCCATTTGACCCAGAAATTTATTGACGCTAACCAAGTTGATTGGGTGGTATTAGATGATTATATATTGGGCAAAGAGTGGGAGGCGATAATTTGTGGCGGTGGCACAAAGCTGATGGTTATCGATGATCTTTGCCGGGAGCATGAGTGTGATACTTTGCTTGATATTCGTTGGCGAGGAAAGAGTACTCTTAATGCATACGATGATTTACTTCCAGAATTAACAACTAAATTGTTGGGGCCGCAATATGCATTACTGGCCAGTCAATATCAGCAGCAAGTGACGCTAGATAAAGTGCCAGTAGATAATGATATTTTCACTGTGCTTGTGGGTGTCGGGGGTGGTGGTGATAGTCAAGTTAGCAGTGATATTATCATGGCTTTATTGCAATTAACCACGTCGATTAATATTGTTATTAGACCGATATTGGGTCCTCTTACTGAAAATAAACAGCAGTTACTTGAAACATTCCAAGATAATGAACATGTTCAACCGATTACTGATTGTTTTGACCTTTATCCTTATTTGACTCAATGCGATCTTTATATTGGTGCTGCTGGTGGCGTGTTATATCAATTATTGGCCTTGAATAAACCGGCTTTGACTTTTTCTCTAGCTGAAAATCAACAAAACGTGCTCTCTGATTTAGAGGGCATTGGTCACTTCTTTCATTGCAACTCTGATTTTGATATAAAACAGTTGGCTTCATTAGTGCTGACGATATCAAATAAATATCAGCGAGTTAAAGCGCTTACCAGTAAAGCAGTCAACATCGATGGTTTTGGGGCATCTAGAGTGGCTAACGTTATATTAGGCTCGGAGGCACAACCTTTAGCTTCGTTTATTCAACCTGTGCACATGATTGATGAAGCATATGAGCAACTAAGCGATATTTATCGTATTCGAGGTGTTGTTGATGGTGATATTAATCATTACTTGGATAGCCGCAACCTACCTGCGAATAAACAAAATATGATAGAGCCCAAACCGATAGTTCGACTCGGACATTATGCTTGGTGGTTTAATACCCAAAGAGACTCTTATTTGTTAGAGAAAGACAATCAAGCAAGTCTGTATATTTGGCATCAAGTTCAATCGTATCAGCTGCGTGATTTTCTCATCGGAGGCTGGTTTGTTTGCCAAGCAGAGACCTCTTTTCAAGATGCGCTACTCGCATTAAATTGGCAGCTTGAACATTGCGATAAACGATGGCCAAGCATACCGTGGATAGCCGTTATCCACCGTAAAAATCGCTACGTTAAACTGATGAATGATTATTTAGGTTTTAAAGAAGTCGAACCTGAAAGCGACTATTTTAATGTAGTATCGTCCATTTTCGCCGATGCCTCAGTCGATGAGTTTTATTATGTAATGCGAGAGCCTTTGGGCTGATCAATTACACATGCAACATTATTACACCCAACATTACACCTAACGTCGTCACAGGATTGAGATGCAGCAAGTTAAACTTAGTAAGACTCCGCTTAAAATAGGGTTTATTGGTGGCGATCACGAATCTGCCGTGGGTTATGCTCATAGTGTGGCTTGCCAGTTAGATGGTTTTTGGGAACTGACTTCTGGTTGTTTTTCCCGTGATGCTGAAAAAAGCAATAAAACAGGTGAGTATTGGGGTCTTAGCTCTGAATTTATCTATAGTGATTGGGCGCGCTATATAGCAGAACAAGGTGCGAACCTTGATGCTGTTGTCGTGCTAACACCCACTCCAAGCCACGAAGAAGTGGTGTGTAAATTATTACGTGCTGGTATTGCTGTTATTTGTGAGAAAGCCATGGCTGCAAACCTGTCTCAATCGTTAGCAATACAACAAGCATTGCAGGAGACCAAAGGTTTCCTTGCGGTGACATTTAATTACAGTGGCTACCCGATGTTAAGGGTATTAAAAAGACATGTTGAAGCTGAAGACTTAGGTAAAATACTACAAGTTCGTGTTGAAATGCCTTCAGATGGCTTTATTCAAGATATTAATAGCATGTCTCCGCAAGCATGGCGCTTGGTTGATGGTGAAATACCGACGTTGTTACTGGATTTAGCGGTGCATGTTCATCATATAAGTGACTTTGTAACGGGATGTAAGCCAACTAGCGTGAATGCGAATTTCAATCATTACTCTGTGTTTGATGGGATTGTTGATGACGCTAACATTTGGCTGAAATGTGAAAATGATATACAGGCTTCTTATTGGGTGAGTAAAACGGCAATAGGATATAAAAACGGTCTGAAAATATCGGTGTTTGGCGATAAAGGTAGTGGGCATTGGGTCCAAGAGGAACCTGAAGTTTTGCACCTTTTCAATCAGCAATCGGTAGAAACAATCTATAACAGAGGCAATTGTCATTTTGCTGATGAGATAAGAGAGCGCTTTAAACCTGGGCATCCTGGAGGCTTTATTGAAGCTTTCGCGAATCTATATGAAGATATTGCCCAAGCACTTATAGAATATAAAAGTACGGGTTCACATCAGTCGCCTTATGTTTTTGGTTGGCAACATGCCCACGAAGGCTTGGTATTACTCAATGCCGCAACTGAATCCAATCAACAACAACGATGGATAGATATCATTTAAATTAGGGAGTTATCCATGAAAGGATTATTTCAAAAAGTCAGTATTGGTGAACGTCTTATCGGTCCTGATGAGCCCGCTTATGTTATTGCAGAGTTATCTGGTAACCATGGTGGCAGTTTAGACAAAGCAATTGAATTATTACGCGCAGGAGCGTCAACGGGCGCAGATGCGATAAAACTGCAAGTTTATCGCCCAGATACCATTACCTTAAATGTGAATCATGGTGACTTTGCTATTGCGCCTGATAATGCGTGGGCTAAATACAAAAACTTATATAATCTTTATGAGTACGCTCATACGCCATGGGAATGGTTACCTGCACTATTTTCTGAAGCTGAAAAGTTAGGTGTTGAACTGTTTGGTTCAGTATTTGATGACAGCTCTGTTGATGAACTTGAACAGTTTCCAGTTAAAGCTTATAAAATTGCTTCGCCTGAGATAGTTGATTTAGGATTGTTAAAAAAAGTGGCAGCCACAGGCAAACCCGTCATTGTATCTACTGGCGTTGCAAGTTTAAGTGATATTGTTACTGCTGTTGAATGTTTAACTGAGTTCGGCTGTACCCAGATTATCTTGCTTAAGTGCACCACCGCTTATCCAACTCCTCCTGAAGAAGTGAACCTTAAAACGGTACAAAGTTTAGCGCAGACATTCAATTGTCCAATCGGCTTATCTGATCATACTGTCGGCATTGGAGTGTCAATTGCCGCGGTGACAATGGGCGCTTGTGTGATTGAAAAGCACATTAAACTAGACGATGGTGAAGAAACTGTCGATAGCTTCTTCTCGCTAACGATTAGTGAATTCAAAAACATGATCACTGAAATCCGCCGCGCTGAAGTTGCCATCGGTAAAGTCGAATACAGTCTAACGCCAGAAGCAGCCAAAAATAGTAATGGTCGCCGTTCACTGTATATTTCCAAAGACATTAAAAAAGGTGAAAGCATTACTGAAGCTAATATTCGTTCAGTTAGACCTGGTTACGGGTTAGAGCCTAAATATCTTCCATTAGTGCTTGGACGAAAGGTCAACAAAGACCTAGAAGCCGGTGATCGATTAAGTTGGGATGTTATCGCTTAAGCGAACAGTTAAAAGTGTATTTAATATGAATAATGAACAGTACCCTCATGTTGTTGAGACGATTTTAGATTATATAGCACAGCATTGTGAAGTCAGCGTTGATGATAACAGTAATTTTGTTGCCGAAGGCCTACTTGATTCCTTTGCTATATTGAGCCTTATCATGATGCTAGAGTCAGAGTTTAACGTGAAATTTAAACCTATTGAACTTGCTAATCCTCAGTTACAGCTGGTTAAAGGTTTAGCTCAATCGGTTTGTGACAAGTTGTCATCATAAGGTAAGCCCTCTCATGTCTCCTATCTATGCTCGCTTTCACTTAGCTGCCATCACCATGCCGGAAAAATTAGCGCTGCATGATGGTGAGCAGCGTTATACCTACAAGCAACTTTTACAACGAGTTGATAGTTTAGCGTTATATATACTTTCAACAAGCGGCAAACTAAGGCCCCGAGCGGCATTAATTACCAATGAACAAATAGATAATGTCTGTGTCAGTATTGCACTTGCTAAAGTTGGGGGATGTTGTATCCCTATGAGTGCGCACCTATTACCTACGCAGATACAAGCAGCTTGTTTAGCTGTAGATGCCAACATGGTCATAGGTAAACAGCTTTTGCTTGATAAACTTGTTGGAGACACTGGATTGACAAGATTATTAACTGATGACTTTAATGAACGAAAGGCGTTAGATTGTTCAACTGCGTTTGGTAAGGAATGCCAGCAACAAGCTGAAAAATTAGAAATCGATGAATGGTTATTGGAAGATGATTTCCTTATCACACTCTCTTCTGGCTCTACGGGGCAACCAAAGCCCATTATGATATCTCAAGCTGTGAAGCTAGCGAGAGCTGAGCAGACATGGGCGCTTTATTTGCTTTCATCTAACGATACAGTGCTATGTGCATCGCCTTTTTTCCATTCTTTGGGCCAGCGATTAACCTTTGTTCCCTTATTGTTGGGCGCGAGTTTAGTTCACCTTTCACGCTTTACGCCATTAGCTTGGTTAAATTTAGTGGCAGAGCAAAAAGTGAGCTTTGTTATCGCCGTTTCATCACATCTTTATGCATTGAAAAATAGCTTAATATCCAATGCTGCAGCGTTGCAAAATCTACGTACTATTGTGACTTCTTCTGCCCCGATTGATGCAGGCTTTAAAGCGCAAGTATTTAATGCCATAGGTTGTGATTTTTACGAAATTTATGGTGCTACAGAAATTGCAGTTGCAACGAATTTAGTCCCTGCGGATGCCAAATATAAATATCAAACTGTTGGCCTTCCATGTGACAACGTAGATCTTCAAATAATCGACTCCAAATTACAGGTCGTTGACTGTGATGTTGTAGGGCAAATAGCGGTTAAATCACCACTGAGTTTTACTGGCTATTATGGTAAAACCGAACTTACAGCAGCGTCTATTGAGCGAGGATATTTCTTAACAGGGGATATTGGTTCAATGGATAAACAGGGGTTTGTTACTTACGTAGGTAGGCAAAAAGATGTCATTATTTCTGGGGGTATCAATATTTACCCTAAAGATATCGAAACAGAATTATTACGTCACCCTGAGCTTAATGAAGTCGCAGTAATTGGCGTTGAAGATAGCCTGTTAGGTGAAGTCATTGTTGCTGTTTGCATTACTGAAATAGGGGAAGAGTTAGAAACCCCGTTAAGACGATTATCTAATAAAAATCTAGCTTCATTTCAGAGACCATTAAAGTATTTTTTCCCTAAATCTTTGCCGTTAACTCCAACAGGGAAAGTTTCAAAGCTGTTATTACGAGATGAATATAGCAAACTTAATCAAGGGTGGACTGATATGTTGAGAGTGATGTTATATGGTGAGTAGCGGGTAAAGTATCGCTACCTCTAGAACTAAAAACTCATCCCTTTATCTACAGTATCGCCTAATTAGTAAGAACCCATAAGGAATTACATCTATGTGGACCGAACAAATTGACATCATCAGCCAAGATATGAAAAAGGTTGATTCAAAGTATTTACCGACCAGTTTTTGGCAATTTGGTGCAAAAGGCCTGCAAAAAGACATAGAAAACCACGGCATTGAAAACTTTCGCCGTTTATCGAGTGCGCGTTCATTTTTGTTCCAACCTACCTTTTTCATGGTTGGGCCACTCAAGCTGATAAATATCAGAATATGTTAGATATGTGTCAAAGCCAATTAAGTGATGACAACAAAGCTTGGTTGTCGATGCAAGATTTCTTGTCTGGTGAAATGCATGCTAAAAGTGATTTCAGAGTGTACAAAGCGAGTGAAAGTATAAAAGCGCCTTTTACAGACCGTTTTAGTGAAAGTGAAATTGGCTCGCCTATTGAGCAGTTTGAATTTAATGAGCAAAAGTTTAGTCGCTCAAGCTTGAACTACTTATTAGGACTAAGCTTTCTAAAGCAACAAATTAAAGATGTCCCAATTAAAACCGTGTTAGAAATTGGTGGTGGGTTCGGATCCCTCGGTGAGATTTTACTTAGCGATAGCCGTAATGACACATTCTATATGAATGTCGATATTGCACCGACGTGTTTATTTTCAACTTACTACCTACAAAGTAATTTTGGAAAAGATAATATTGCCGATTATCAAACAGTAAAAGCGATGAAAGAGCCATCGTTACACAATCTTTCTGAACGTTATAAAGGGGCTGTTCTTTGCCCATGGCAATTGCCAGACGTTAGCGGTGATTTAGATTTGTTTGTTAACTTTATCTCTTTTCAAGAGATGGAGCCGGATATTGTCAAAAACTACCTTGAGCATGTTGCTAGGCTCAACTGTAAATATGTACTTTTACGTAATTTACGAGAAGGTAAGCAGCTTGCTACAGATGGCAGTCATGCGGGTGTCAAAGAGCAAATAAAAGGTGATGATTACGATTCCTTTTTACCTGATTATGAGCTTATTTCTACCAATGTTCATCCATTTGGATTCGAAACCATAGACGGTTATAATTCTGAATTACGTCTCTATAAACATAAGAGTGTGGATTAATTATTCTGAAAACTGGGTTGGCATTATTGTTAAGCCAGTGACTTTGAGAGGGATGTGAGAGTTATTATATCCCTGCCTGTAATTACTCATCATCAGCGAATTTGGGATAAGGGAATCGGTTTATTCGTTCGTGCCGTAGCAAAGTATTATAAGGCAAACTTAGGTATACATTATTGATTGGTAAAATGTCTAAATATGGTCTCCCCACAAGGACTCGAACCCTGATCGATCGCTTAGGAGGCGACTGCTCTATCCTGTTGAGCTATAGGGAGACTGTGCGTAATTATACAAGTTTTCTTTTAGTTTTAAAGGTTTTATAGCTATTTGTTAAATACTGACTGGCTTAACTGTTTATCTTTTAGCCAAAAGTGCAGGGTAGGGGATAAAGCTTCATCAATTTATGAATGATTATGGCTTATTTAAAGCTGATATAAACTCAGTTTCTGGCTTAGTTTTTAAGTAATATGGGTAGCTCATATTCTAAATAATCAGCTAAGCATATCCAATCATGCTTTTCCTGAGATGCAAGGATCTCAGGCAGTATTTTCATAATATTAACTGCGTTATGATGATTTTCAAGTAACGGTTCGAGTAAGTTTATACACTCTCTAAACTGTTGCGACGCACTTGCTTCTTGGCCTAATCTAAATTTAATGGCTGTCGAAATACATAAGGTAGATAGCTCATTTTTTGCAGCATCTGCATTCGAACCATGGTTATTATGTTGATTGGTTTTCATATTACCGACTCCCTGTAAGCCACTCCGTTTATTTTGGCGCCGTCTTTAGTAGATTTATAAAATTGGACTTGAGGTTTCGATTTTATATACAGTTCAAGGTATCGAAGGTAAGCCCTGAAGTTGAGGTCAGTGGCGACTTTATTACCATTACCATCTAGAACCCAATGTTTATTCGAATAATTAATGGAAGGACCTAGTTCGCCATCTTTCCAAAATGCATGGGTTTTATTATGTGGATAGCTAAAGTCACATCCATATAGATTAATCTCTGTGAGCCCGAGTTGAACAGCGAGATCAATTGCTGGATGTATAACGCTGCCATTGGTATAAAGTCTTATTTTTGGCATGCGTGAGTGTAGGTCGTCAAAGGTTGCTCTGTTTGTATAAGCGTTATATTTTTTTCCGCCCCATTGGTTAATGACTATGGGATCTGTATTTGGAAAGTAAACTAAAGATATTTTTTCTGACAGATTTTCTGGTAAGTGCTTTAGAGTAATATTTTTATCGATTGTGACAACAATATCCGGAATGATCCCTTCATTTTCTAAGGCCATAAGCGCCGTATCAACAGCGATCATTAACGGTCTAATTTTATTGGGTAATTCACGCTGTTTTTTTAGAATCTTATACTGACTCTCAAGGGTTGGACCTGTGGCGATGATACTCGCAGCTTTTTGATAATGAGCTATCACTATTTGTTCGGCGCTAGGATCTCTTTGTAGGGCAATCATATTTTGGGTATGTCGCGCTATCATTTCAGCATCATTTACTTGGTGCTGGATATTGGCGAATTCTCGATTGTTTTCTAAAACCAAGAAATCTCTTAATACACTACTAGCTTCATCTGCCAGCGCCAAATCAGGGGTGATAGCAATATAGTTCTCTGCTAATTGATATTGTGGCGGAATAAATAAATTAACTCTTGAGTCTGCTAGCCATTCACTTTGGTCTGTGTAGGTGAGTAATAATGCGAAAAGACTAAGGTTTAGTGGTGCTATGTCAATGCTCTCGAGGTTGTTTATATCAATAAGCAAACTCGGAACATCTCCCATACCAACACCATAAAGAGTGACCGTATTACAATTAGTATCTAATTGGTCTATGTACAGTTGCGCTTCAGCCATGCGGTTGTGTCGGCTACTTAATTGAATTCCATTTACACTAATTGTTTGAGTATTCCCTGTTACAAGAGATGCAGAAAAATTCTCTATTGAATTTTGATCTAATTGAGTTGCCAGTTTAGGCCACCGCTGCTTAATTATATTTAAATTAGATAGAAATAGTTCACTCACTTTGGGGACTTACCTTATGTCATCAGGCTAATTGTGTTAGATAGTTGGATGCAGTTAAATTGTCAGGATTAAACGATAGTATTTGTTCAAAAGCTGATTTGGCTCCGTTTATTTCACCTAGGCCTGCGAGAAAAATACCAAGTTTGATTAAAGTGCTCTCATCGGTAGGGTATTTATCTAAAAAGTCCAAATACATGTCTAATGCTTGTTGGTTATTACCTTGTAAAGATAAAATATGAGCATGTTGTGGTAGATATTCATCGCTATATTGTGTGAGTTCACTAAGCGTTTTCTCTGCTAAATCAAGATCGTACAACTTCAGTGAAAGAAATAGAATTTGTTTTCTCTCTATTTCAGTTAACTGAACATCTGCAATTTTCTGTACTGATTCTAGGGCTAATTCAAAACGTTTTTCGATGATATAAAGATAATGCTCTGCTAAATGGAATAATCTGTCCGCCGTTTCATTTTCTTTCATTAAGGGCTCTAAACCCTTCAATAGTATTCTTAAGCCTGTGGCATTATTATTTTTTTGGAGGTCTAATATTTTTGTTTGAGTATTGACCAGTGATTGATTGGATTTTTGCATTGAAAAGTAAGGATGCGATAGACTCGTCAATTGTTGATGGTAGTTTTCTTGTAGTGCTTCTATTAGATGAGTGTCCTCCTTTGAATAAGATATTTTAGACTCTTCAGTTTGGGATGCTAGCCAAATATTGACTCTGCCTGGCTGATTATATTTGAGCCAGCCTTTATGCAGCAATGAAATTGATGCGGTTTCTTTTAATTCTTCTAGTCTCAACTCAACATAATCAATAGATTCAGCAATTGAACCAATTAAAGTAGAACTAATGACTTTAAAAGCATTGTAATATTGGTAAGTCATGTCATTCATCTGATCAACAGTCCAATCCTCAGTATCTTTTGTGGTTAAAAATTTAGAAAACTCATAATAACCATAGAATTTGATAGCATTGGTGTATTCGGCAAAATTGTTTTTTAATGTGTTTTCAATTGACTCAATTTTAGCGTTTATTTTTTGATGTTTCTTTGGTGTTTTTCTATTACTTACTAACTCTGAGTTCAATTCAATAGCTTTAATACATAGGCAATTTATTCTTTTGAAGTCAGTAAGTGCTGATGAAAGTTCATCATGTTTTTTCACAAAGAATTCTGCTTGGCTCGAACTCAATTCATCCACCAGAGCCAACAATTGCTGTGGATTTATGTTAGCAGGAATAATCTTGACGCTATCAATCGGTTGGTAATCGATACCATCAACTTGAGCAGCGTTTATTGATAGGTTAGATATTGTAACATCAGGGTAAGATTGAGCTTCTTCCTGGAGTGCTTGTGCTGCATAAACCAGCTGTATAGGTGTTTCTGCTATTTCACCTGCATAGGTTTCTACCCATTCGTTAATGGCACTATTACTGGTGCCAGCTTGAGCCTCAACAGTTCCTTGTGCATGAGTAATTCCATTATTGGAATGGCAAAAATCAACTCCAGATAACAGGATATTTTTAAAACCATATTCTATGGCAATTCTTAATGCACTATTAGTAACAGTAGGTCCAATGGTTGGAATATTATTTGGCTCGTTTACCCATGGTAAAGCCTCTCCTATATAGAGAGATGTCCCTTGCCATTGACTAACAATTCGGTGATTAACATGATGAGAAGTAATAAATAAACTTTCTTTGGAAAGCGACATCATGTCTCGGTTCACTTCAAAGCTATGCTCTTGAGGATCAACAGAAACAATAATATGTGCTGGAATTCCTGCTTTGGAAAGTATTGCAGCCATCCGAGACACTGCAATAATGAACAAATCTTGATAGTTGTTTTTTATCCAAGCTATATGGTTATCAAAGGATGGGCCTCCACCAACAATGATAGCCATTTTTCCCGTAAATTTATTATTTAATATCGATGCAGGGATATGATTATCACAAACATTCTTTAGCTGTTGTGTTACAAATATTTTCTGTGTAAAACAACTTTTCTTCAGTGATGTATGCTGAGATATTATCCGATGTGCTGTATTGAAAAATTCAATATATTCTTCAATGATGCCGGATGAGACTGCAAGAGAAAGCGTGATAATTGATTGATTCTTTATTAAAAAGAGATCGTCTTGACTTGATTCTAAGTGTTCAGACAATTGTTCTAGATTAAATATTTTTATGTAGCTACTTTTATTTTTTGGTATATCTACGTTAAGTAAACTTAGGACTACAGGTAACTCTACAAAAATATATTTGCTACCACTTGGTCTATCATTCTCTAATATATAGTTAACCAATAAGCCTGAATCAAGACCAAAAATAATATGGAGAGTATCCTCTTTAAAAATGTCCCTGCTATATTTTTGTTTATATAGTGTTCTTGAGTCAATTTTTTCAAATGTATTTCGATTTACACTGGGTAAGTAATACTCACCAAACTGGCTGATAGAAAATTGATTTTTAATCACTGAATGTGTATCCATATTTTTGCCTTTAGTATTAGCCATCTCAATATATTTAAATCTTAATCACGATATCTTGTATTTGAATATTCCCTGTTGCGTCTATGCCTTGTAATACTGCGGTGGCACTTTCTTCTGATACTTGATCAATGGTGACTGTTGCGCGGTTTGGTGTGGCAACGGCGCGCATTAAATTCACTCTGTCAGGGATGTTTTGTTGCAATACAATTTGAAAGCTATCACCGGCTCTCACATGGTGCTTACGGCCTAAGTTAATAATTATTCTATTGCCTTGTTTAGCCACAATTTGTCCCAGCAGTGGGCGACAATTTAGCAAATTATCAATGTCAGCATTGCTTTGCTGCATAAGCTGGTTAACCGTTTGGCCATAGCTTGAGCGCCAAAAACGTTTAGTGGTGGGTGATACGGTTTCGTCACGTTCAAACTCCCACGGCGCCTGTGCTGAGTAATCTTTACTCCAGACTTTTTCACCGCTAATAGCGTGATACAAAGTTAACTTAAAGCTGATTTGTCTTTGTGGATAGCTTGTAAATAAGCCAAATAAAAGGCTAGAGCTGGGCTCGGTAGAGATATCAAGAATATCAGGTTGCAATATGTATTGGCTGTCGGTGATTTCGCCTAACCAACTTGGGATGCGATTACCTTTAAAATTGATTAACTCATTGCTGTGATCGAGTGCTTCATCGGCGTGAATGCGGGCAAAGCTATTATGGGAGTGACTATTTAGTAGCACGCCATACTGTTGTGATAGTGCTTGAGTAAAGTTTAATAACTGACCATAACGTAATTGAGCGCGATCTTGAATACTGGCCTGAGGCACCATTATTGCCGCTCTTAATTGCTGACCTCGGCATTGCTGAGCTGAGTCGTCTTGAAGATCTAATCTTAGTAATACAGTAATGTCAGTGCTCGTGAGCATTTCAGATACCAGTTCAATATTATTGTCTTGTCCTATATGACTAAACTGAAATGCATCTTGGCTTAACTGCCCCTGACCCGAGATGTATTGACTATTAACGTTAACACCAACCCCAGCTTGCATGCTGGCATAGCTTAATGCTTGGCTTATTGCCGCTTCACGGGCTTTGTCGACATTACCATTGATGATATTCGCATGGCCTGTTACTTCAATAATTTCAGCTTTTAACGGCAGACTCAAGATACTGACAAACAGCAATATGGCTGCGGAGTAGAGTCGCTGGGTTGTTTTACTGCATATTTTCATATTAATCACTTGCTTAAAGATAACGATGAACGACTAATACAGTGCCAAGTTTATGGCGTTAAAGTACTAGGAGCGATTGTTTGAGAATAAATGCAAAGAATGTGCCTGTTATTGGTTTTCAATATATAAGTCGTTAAGCCAATGCTGAAAGGGATTAATTATCTAAAGTTTTTATCCTGATTGCCGATAGTGTTTTTAGAATTCATTTTTAACCTTTAGGCCTCAAACGCCTTAGCCCATAGCAATGCTTGAGTTAAATACAGGAATGCAATATGCGCCGAATTGGTTTACTTCCAATCATGATGTTGATGACAGCTTGTGCTGGCTCACAACCGACAGAGTATGATGATTTATCTTATGTCAATGAAGGCTATGAGATGAATTTTTGGTATGAGTCTGAGCCCAAAACGGATCATGTTATTCGCTACGATATTCAGCAGTCAGGCATAGCGCCCAAAGCTGGGGTTAACCGCTTGGCAGAAAAAATTGTCAATGAATTAGTGCTACAAAACGACAGCTTACGAGCTGATCAACCACTGCTGATCACCACACCTGTCATGCTTGATGATTACGGACAAACTAATTTGCTGGGGCAGCAATTGCAGCAAGGCATGTTGACTGCATTTCATGCCAATGAATTTAATCTTGTTGATATGAATGTGGCTAGTTCACTTCGCGCCACTGCGGAGGGTGAGTTTATTTTAAGCCGCGATTGGAAGCAGCTTGCCACAGATTTAGCGGTATCCCATGTGGTCGTAGCCACCATGGGCACTACCTCAGAGGGCGTGGTGCTCAATGCCAGAATTGTCAATACTAGCAATAATCGAGTAGTGTCAGCGGTACAAACCTTTGTTAAAACCCACAGCCTGCCAGGCTATTTAACACCTGCCAATAAGGTGATTTCAAAAGACGGCATCTTGTATCGAAACGAGCATGCAGGTATGGCAAGCGTGACTATTTTAGGAGATAACCAATGAAGGCAATACTGTTTGCAACCCTGACAGCAGCCCTCACCTTGTCCGGGTGTGCGGTAAACGACAAGTATGTGCAATGGGAAACCGAGGCGCCTAAACAATTTCCTAAACTAACCGCTATTGGTTATGCGCCGTTAGCAACGCAACCGGCAACAGAGCAATCTCACAAGGTGTTAATGGCGATGCAAGCGTCTAAAATTGCCGCTTATCGTGAACTGGCTGAGCAAGTGTATGGCCAGCAGATTGATGCCAGTAGCCAGGTCGATGATTGGTTGCTGAATAAGCAAACCGTTACCGCCAGTGTCTCGGGCATGATTAAAGGCGCTAAAGTGGTCAAAAGCTATCCGGCTGGTGATATGTATGTGACTGAGTTAGAACTGGATTTTTCACAGGTATGGAGCCTATATCAGCAGCAAAATAGGCCTAGAACGATTAAGCATGTGACTTACTTTTAGTTAAATTTAATTATTTAAATCCAGTCATTTAAATCCAGTCATTTAAATTAACTTAACTGAAGAACAAAAAAAACCGCTCTTTGAGCGGTTTTTTGGTTTTTAAAACACAATCTAGCAACTCGCAGGGCAGTTAATTACCGCCTCGATTATGCTTTAAGGTTTTGCCCTAAAGAGGAAATCGTTGAAGTTCGGCCTTTGTCATTATAGGTCAGGCTTGATGCATTACGGCTCATTTGCAGCGCTTGAGAGAAGCGATTAAGGCTGGCTATATTAAGCTCAATTAAGCTGGCATTTTGACTATTGATGGCCTTGCACTCGTCTAGAATCGCTTTGGCTTCTTCGACTTTAACAATGAGTTCTGGCTCAGCGTTTAATAATGCTTTTTCTGGGTGAGAGGCTAACTTTTCATCATTAAGTTTGAGGTTGTTTAGGCAGTCAACCTTGTCTTTTGCCAGTGACAGTAGTTTATCTGCGTCACGTTCAGTAAGGGCTAATTTTTCTTCAGATACAAGTAATTTCAGCGACGACAAGGTGTCGTGCTGAAAAGATAACAGCTGTAGTAATTCAGTCATAAGTTACTCTTTATTAAAACCCACATTACCCGTTAAGTAATGTGTGGCCGATAATATCAAGAGTAACGATGAGGTTACTCTTGGTCGAAATTTAATCCGTCAAGATCAGCTTCAAAGCTAGCAATGTTAGCAGCTAACTTTTCAGGATCGACTTTGTAGCGACCTTCTGAAATTGCTAATTTAATTGCATCAACTTTGCTTTGGTCAACTTCTGGTAAAGATGCCATATTACTCTGCACTCCCTGCAGCTGCTGCGCTTGTGCAGTAATACTGACCGAATCCGTTTTTACTGGGGCAGCCGTGGTCTTAGCCGCTGAGTCAGCTGTTTGCGTTGTTGCTCCTGCGTCGCGATTGGTGCGCAACTGAGCATGAGAAGCTGTTTTTAGATGGTTAATATCAATTGCCATGTGAGGCTCCAGCGTAATGTTAGGGTTTTCCAAACAGGTTATCGGCCTTGTCAGAAAAAACTTTAGAATATTTTACATTCTAACTTCAACTTCGCCAACGCCTGTGACAATGACATCTAATCGCCTGTTAGAATTGCTATTTCTGACTCTAATAGCATCGCCAATATTACCATCTCTTAGTGCTTCTCCGGCAGTTTTTATTTCAAATGCGTTTGTTTTAGCATAAATAGATACCGAATCTCCTTTGCAAACAAAGCATAAATTATTGTTTAGCAAAGGCGCTTTAGCTGACACACGCCTTTTTGAGCGGGTACCGAGTAATTGTGAGATCTCAGAAAAAAACTGCCCGCGGATACTGTGTTGGTCAACATAGTTAATTGCCACATTATCTGCTGTGATTAACTCACCTTTTTCAATAATTCCCAATGCTGTCACCACTGGATACATAACCTCAACTTTAACCGAGATAAACATTTGCCATGGGTAGTCATAGTCAGGGCTGATACAGCTAATTTTGACTGTGTTGGTGCGGCTAATTTCGCGGTCACTGGCCATTTCAACACTAATGGGTGGCAAACATCTTGGCGGTGTTAATCGGCCATCAAGATTTTGCGGGCTAATGTTGATCACCGCATTGGGCTTTTTAGCAATTTTTTTTGCTACTACCTCTTTAGCTAATTCAGTAATGGTCGATAGAGAGTAAGTTATGGTGGCATCTTCACTGGCGTTAACCGGTAAAGATAAAAAAATAATGATCAATAGTAGAATGTTTTTCTTCATAATATTCTAACTAGCTTGATTGGCCAGGTTACCTCTAAACTTCAATTTTAATTAGCAATGATAAGGCTAAACATTCTCAATGTTATCTTTGTCAGAAGTTTGACTTTTTTCATTGAAATCGTCGCTTAAATGCGATGTGACCACAATCAAGCAAAAACTATGCCTATAGCTAAATTTAAGCGCTAAACCAGCAAATTGGCATAAATTACTGTGTTACAATTTGCGAAAATGGTTTTACTGTCGCTTTAAAACACTGATTAACAGTGAACTCTAATAATAAATCCCACTAGGGAAAGCATTCATAAAACAAGGCAGGGTTATGTCGAGCATTCTTGATTCAGTTAATAAACGTACCCAACTGGTAGGCCAAAATAGACTGGAGTTACTGCTTTTTAAACTTAATGGTCGCCAACGTTTCGGTATCAACGTTTTTAAAGTAAAAGAAGTATTACAGTGTCCGCCACTGACAAAGTTACCCCGTTTAAGCCCAATGATTAAAGGCATTGCTCACATTCGGGGCTCGACTATTTCAGTGATTGATTTAAGTGCGGCAACTGGTGGCCGTCCGTTGGCATCGACTGAAAATTGCTTCATCATTATTGCTGAGTATAACCGCAGTATTCAGGGCTTTTTGGTTAGCTCAGTAGAGCGCATTATTAATATGAATTGGGAATCAATTATGCCACCGCCACAAGGGGCTGGGCGCAACTCTTATTTAACTGCAGTAACCGAAATCGAAGGTGAATTGGTTGAGATTTTAGATGTTGAAAAAATTCTTGATGAAATATCACCAGTAAAAACGGAATTAAGCCAAGCTGCCAGTGATGCTATTACCATTGATAAAGAGCAGCATTACCATATTATGGTGATTGATGACTCTGCAGTTGCTCGTAAGCAAATTATCCGTTCATTATCGTCATTGAACCTGCAAATTGACACTGCTATTGATGGTAAAGATGCCTTAGAGAAATTAAAAGCGATTGCCACTGAGATGGATAATGTTGCCGATGAAATTCCACTGATTATTTCAGACATTGAAATGCCAGAAATGGATGGCTATACCTTAACGGCGGAAATTCGCGACGATCCAAAACTTAAAGATATTAAAGTGGTGCTGCATACTTCATTAAGTGGCGTGTTTAATCAGGCCATGGTTGAAAAGGTCGGCGCAAACGACTTTATCGCTAAGTTTAATCCCGATGAGTTAGCGTCAGCGGTCAACAAACATCTCATTTTATAATAATTCAATCTACAACCTAGGGCTGATGATTCACCATAGGTTGTAGATTTCACGTTTGTTACCAAGTGCTCGGTAACCAAACAAAGCGGCGGCTTTAGATTGCAAACAATGTAAAGCGCCTCTTTAAAATAGGATGTAAAAGTGCCGAACAAATCACTTGCTGAAGCAGAATATAATCAGTTTAAGCTTTTTTTAGAGCAACACAGTGGCATTGTATTAGGTGACAACAAGCAATATTTAGTAAAAAGTCGCTTAGCGCCTTTAATGGGCAAGCATGATTTGCCCTCATTATCGGAAGTGGTTAAGCGCTCAATGAAGCCAATGGAGCGGCATTTACGGGCGGAAGTGATTGACGCGATGACCACAAATGAAACTCTGTGGTTTAGAGACAAATACCCGTTTGAATTACTTCATGATGCTTTATTACCTGAATATAGCCGCTTAGGTCGGCCGTTAAAAATATGGTCAGCCGCTTGCTCGTCAGGGCAGGAGCCCTATTCATTGGCAATGACTATTTTAGAGTATCAGCAGCGTAAGCCGGGGGCATTGCCTGGTAGCGCGACGATCCAAGCCACCGATTTATCACCTTCAATGCTAGCGCGTTGTAAAAAGGCCGAATATGACAGCTTAGCCTTAGCCCGTGGGCTATCAGATGAGCGAAAGCGACAATTTTTTGAGCCAATGCCGTCAGGTCATATGAAAGTGAAAGATAATGTTCAGCGGTTAGTGAATTTTAGAAGTCATAACCTGCTTGAAAGTTATAGCTTATTGGGTAAGTTCGATATTATCTTTTGTCGTAATGTGTTGATTTATTTTTCTCCAGAGGCAAAAGCTAAAATTTTGCGGCAATTTGCTGCCGCCCTTAATCCCAATGGGATTTTATTTTTAGGGGCGTCAGAATCTATCTCAGGTTTATCTGATGAATTTACGATGGTGCGTTGTAACCCAGGGATTTACTATCAAAAGAAAAATATATTGTAAGTTTATGAATTAATATGTTTTTAGTTAATAAAATGCCGACTTACGTCGGCATTTTTCATTTTTATCCTTTCTCATCTTAAAACCGCAATATTTTGGCATAAGGTTTGCTTTGTTAGTGACAGTTAGCTGATGGAGGCAATTTTATGGCGATTAATTTTGAAAATGGTTTAGGGGTACATCAATACTCGTTGGGCATACGTGCTCAAAGGGCTGAAGTGCTATCTAGTAATATCGCCAATGCCAATACCCCGGGTTACAAAGCCCGTGATGTAGACTTTGCCTCTGCCATGAATAGCGCCCGCTCTCATCAGCAAGGGCTGCAAATGAGTCAAACAACTGACAAGCACTTTGACCTTAAAGCGTTAAGCCAAGAGCATGTGCAGTTTCGGGTGCCAAATCAGCCAGACACAGGTGACGGTAATACGGTGGATATGCAAGAAGAGCAATCTGCATTTATGCAAAACTCTTTGGAATATCAAATGTCACTGGGCTTTCTTGAAAGTAAGTTTTCTGGCATGCGTAAAGCCATTAGAGGTGATTAATTATGAGTCTTTTTAATATTTTTAATGTGTCAGGCTCGGGTATGTCTGCGCAATCGGTGCGCTTAAATACCACCGCCAGTAATATTGCTAATGCCAACACAGTATCAAGCAGTGTCGGTGAGACCTATAGAGCTCGTCATCCTATTTTTGAGGCTGAAATGGCCAAAGCCAGTCATCAGCAAAATAGTTCTCATAGTGTCAGTGTTAAAGGCGTTGTAGAAAGCGATAAACCGTTATTAAAAGAATTCTCACCTAATCATCCAATGGCTGATAACGATGGGTTTATTTATAAACCCAATGTCAATGTGATGGAAGAAATGGCCGATATGATTTCTGCTTCTCGGTCATATCAAATGAATGTTCAAGTGGCTGATGCCGCCAAATCAATGTTGCAGCAAACGCTTCGTATGGGTAAGTAATATGAATTTAGTTGGAGGTAAACAATGAGCCTCGTTAATCCTTACAGTAGTCAGTCATTACCGCAGTTGCAGACGTCTACCACGGCTTCCACCGTCTCCACTAATTCAGTGGCGACAAACTCACAAACTACACAGGTATCAGACAGTAGCTTTTTAGATAGCCTAACTGCTGCGCAATCAGCTAGCACCACCGAAACTGGTGAAGCTAAAAGCCAAGAGCTAACCCAATCGGATTTCTTTGCGCTTTTGAGTCAACAGCTGTCAATGCAGGACCCGTTTAAACCTGTTGAAAACGATCAGATGATCGCACAAATGGCGTCCTTCGCGACCGTTGATGGTATTGCCAACTTAAATGCTGAAATTTTGAATTTGAACAGTGTGATGAGCTCAAGTCAGGCATTACAAGCCTCGGGCTTAGTGGGGCAAAAGGTGCTCATTCCATCAGATATTGGCCATGTCTCAGAAGAAAACCCAGTCATTAACGGTGTCATTAGTACGCCACAGCCAATCGATACCATTACCGTCACCATTGAAGACGAGTCAGGCCAAGTGATTAAAACCTTTGAGGTTGATGGCTCTGCAGGCGGCAACATTGATGTCAGCTGGGATGGCCTTGATAAAGATGGCGAACCCGTAGAAGAAGGCATGTATGCCATTAAAGCTAACGGTAAAGTTGATGGCAACGCCGAAGATTTAGCGGTTTCAACTTATGCCCATGTCACTAGTGTGTCTTTAGGCAGTGTCGCCAGCGGTCCGATCCTTAACCTCAGAGGCCTAGGTGGTATTCAATTGTCTGATGTACTGGCAGTGGCAGAAAGTTAATAACACAAACAATAATAAGCTGCCAGAAATCTGGCAGCCACACAGAACCTAATTTAAAGCGCTAAGAGGTGATTTATGTCGTTTAATATTGCATTGAGTGGTATCGCAGCTGCTCAAAAAGATCTCAACACCACGGCTAATAACATTGCCAACGTCAATACCATTGGTTTTAAAGAGTCTCGCGCTGAATTTGCCGATGTTTATGCTAATTCAATTTTTTCAAATGGTAATACCGCAGTGGGCGGCGGCGCAACCACAACTCACGTAGCGCAACAGTTTCAGCAAGGTAGCTTACTGTTTACCAACAACTCCTTAGATATGGCTATTAGTGGCGGTGGTTTCTTTGTTACTTCATCTGAAGCGGGCAGCCAAGATCATGCATTCACCCGTGCAGGTGCATTTAAAGTAAACTCAGAAAGTTTTATGACAGATTCAGCCGGTAACTATTTACAGGGTTTCCCTGTGGATGCTGATGGTAATTCGACTTCAGTGAGTTTAACCACCACCCAACCGATTAAAATCCCCGATACTGCAGGTAGCCCAGTGAAAACCGGTAACGTTGGTTTTCAAATGAACCTCAATGTTGGTGATGAAGAACTTGATCCAGCAAACTTTGATCCAGATGACGCAGATACTTACAATAACTCAACCTCAGTAACTATCTATGATTCACTTGGTGAGGCTCATATCTTGACCACTTATTTTGTTAAACCAGAAGGTGGTTCCCATACTGGTGAGAATAACTGGGTTGCCTTTTATGCTGTTGATGGCAAGCAAGTGGATATTGATGCGCCAACGGGTGGTTCATTCCCAACAGATACTACTGGTGATGGTATTGCTGATTCAACTGGTACCGCTGAAAACGCATCCGGCTGGAAAGGCTCAGTACTTACATTTAATGATGCCGGAACTTATACAGGATCTGATCCTGCGGTAGTGTCTACGGTTGAACTAGGTAGTAATGGCGCAGGTGTTATCGGCACCGGCGCTGACGGCTCGCAAAAGGTGAACATCGATTTTAATAATCCTACTCAATACGCCTCACCGTTTGAAGTGACAGAGTTAACCCAAGATGGCACCACAGTCGGGCGCTTAACCAATGTCGGTGTCGGCGATGACGGTTTAGTAACAGCCAGTTACAGTAACGGTTCAACCGTGCCATTAGCTCGGGTAGCATTAGTACGCTTTTCTAATGAGCAAGGCTTAACTCAAGTAGGTAATACCTCTTGGAAAGCCAGCTTAGACTCAGGCCCAGCACTAGCAGGTGAGGCCAATAGCGGCACTTTTGGTAGTATTCGCTCGTCAGCACTTGAGCAATCAAATGTTGATTTAACCACCGAGCTGGTGGATTTGATTTCAGCTCAACGTAACTTCCAAGCCAACTCACGTACCCTTGAAGTGAACAATACCCTTAACCAAACGGTATTGCAGATCCGCTAATTAATCTCGCGCTTTAGTAAAGAGTTGCCGCCATGGCAACTCTTTGCCTTATTGTTCACCTCATTCTTCACCTCGTTACTACAGCCATTAACCTGCCCAATATTGCTTATCTTGTAAATTTCCCCGCTGTTTATAACTGCAAATTTCATCTAAAACTCAAACCCTTAATTTTTTGGCACGTTGATTGCTAGTTCTGTGTATATCTTTTGTTATGAAGAAAGTTTGACGGAGCGGTAAATGGACAAATTACTTTATGTTGCCATGAGCGGCGCTAAGCAGAATATGAATGCTTTGGCGGTGCGAGCCAACAATTTAGCTAATGTGAATACTGACGGCTTTAGAGCTGATTTGGTTCAAGCACGCTCTATGCAAGCTTTTGGCGAAGGTTTACCGACTCGTGTTTTTGCAATGACAGAAAGCCCCGGGCATAACTTTGACTCAGGCCCACTTAAAACCACAGGTCGTGATTTAGATATTGCCGTTAAAGATAAAGGCTGGATAGCTGTGCAAGCTGCTGATGGCGGTGAAGCCTATACCCGTTCAGGCAGTCTAAATTTTGACACTACCGGCTTACTCACTAATGCGCGTGGCAATCCGATTATGGGGGAGGCTGGGCCAATTGTGCTGCCACTGCCGGTTGAAAAAGTGCAAATCTCCCCTGACGGTATTATCTCGGTTAGACCCCAAGGCGCCACAGCCGACATAGTCGAAGAAGTTGCGCGGATTAAATTGGTTAACCCCAACAACGCCGACATGATGCGCGGTGAGGATGGCTTGTTTCGTTTAACCACAGGGCAAAACATCCCTAATGATCCCAATGTTCAAGTTGAAAGTGGCGCAGTTGAAGGCAGTAATGTCAATGCGGTATCTGAAATGGTGGCGCTAATTGATATTCAGCGCCAATACGAAATGCAAGTGAAGATGATGAAAAACGCCGAAGATCTTGATCGCGCCTCGTCAGCTTTAATGAGAATTAGTTAGGAGTAATTATTATGCATCCTGCTTTATGGATCAGTAAAACCGGCCTAGATGCCCAACAAACCGACATTTCGGTTATTTCTAACAACGTGGCCAACGCCAGTACCATTGGCTATAAAAAAAGCCGCGCAGTGTTTGAAGATTTGCTTTATCAAACCGTTAACCAAGCGGGCGGCGTCAGTGCTGATAACACCAAACTACCTAATGGCTTAAACCTCGGTGCGGGTACCAAAGTGGTTGCCACGCAAAAGATGTTTACCCAAGGCAATATGTTAACCACAGACAATGCCTTAGATCTAATGATTGAAGGTCCAGGCTTTTTTGAAGTTGAAATGCCAGATGGCACCGCAGCTTATACCCGTAACGGCCAATTTAGCCTAGATGAAAATGGCCAAATTGTGACCCCAGGTTCGGGTTATGTCATCCAGCCTGCCATCACCATTCCTGATGATGCCACTTCAATCACAGTGTCATCTGAAGGTGAAGTTTCAGTGAAACTTTCAGGTGCTACAGAAAATACCGTCATTGGTCAGTTAGCCATGAGCGACTTTATTAATCCATCAGGGTTAGACCCACTAGGGCAAAACCTTTACACCGAAACCGGTGCCAGTGGCACGCCGATTCAGGGCACGGCTTCATTGGATGGTTTAGGGGCTATTCGTCAAGGGGCGCTTGAAACGTCAAATGTTAACGTGACTGAAGAACTGGTTAACTTGATCCAAAGTCAACGTAATTACGAAATGAACTCGAAAGTGATATCAGCTGTTGATCAGATGATGTCTTACGTAACACAGAACTTATAAGCTTTGATGATAAGAGAGGGGATGATGAATAAGGTTTTAGTCTTAGCATCAGCATTTGTGATGCTGGGTTGCAGCTCAACTCAGCAAAAACCCATAGCCGATGATCCATTTTATGCGCCTGTTTACCCAGAAGCGCCGCCAACCCAAATGGTGTCAACGGGTTCAATTTACATGGATCATCAATCATCCAGTTTGTACTCGGATATTCGTGCCCACAAAGTGGGTGACATTATTACCGTATTGCTTAATGAGTCGACCCAAGCGAAGAAAAGTGCCAATAACGAAATTAAAAGAGGCTCTGATTTAAGCGTCGATCCGGTTTATGCCGGTGGCAGCAATCTGTCGATTAAAGGAATTCCGCTAGATTTTCGTTATTCAGATGACATGAATACCAAGCGTGAGTCAGATGCCGATCAGTCAAACAGTTTAGACGGCAGCATCTCAGCCAATGTCATGCAAGTGCTTAACAATGGCAATTTAGTTATTCGCGGCGAAAAGTGGATTTCAATTAATAATGGTGATGAGTTTATTCGCGTTACTGGCATGGTACGTAGTCAAGATATCACTCCTGATAATACCGTTGAATCCACCCGTGTTGCCAATGCT
Organism: Shewanella sp. 6_MG-2023; assembly: GCF_030547195.1. Lineage (NCBI taxonomy): Bacteria > Pseudomonadati > Pseudomonadota > Gammaproteobacteria > Alteromonadales > Shewanellaceae > Shewanella > Shewanella sp. 6_MG-2023. The sequence goes on from NZ_JAUOQU010000007.1 coordinate 58,775, forward strand.
CGGATTCAATATAGCGGTACCGGCACTTTTGCCGATGTCCAAAAAGTGGGTTGGTTAAGCTCCTTCTTTATGGGCCAATGGTGGCCTTTCTAAGGAGTTAACCATGAAAATCAAATCCCTCATTTTATTATTGCTCAGCATGGTGTTGCTGTCACAGCCAATTCAAGCCCAGCGCATTAAAGATATTGCCAATGTCCAAGGGGTACGAAGTAACCAATTAATTGGTTATGGCTTAGTGGTGGGGTTACCCGGCACAGGTGAAAAAACCCGTTATACCGAACAAACCTTTAGAACCATGCTAAAAAACTTCGGCATTAATTTAGCCGATAATGTTAACCCTAAAACCAAAAATGCCGCTGTGGTAGCCGTGCATGCAGAAATGCCTGCCTTTATTAAGCCCGGTCAAAATCTTGACATCACGGTATCAAGTATTGGTGAAGCAAAAAGCTTACGTGGCGGCACCTTGCTGCAAACCTTCTTAAAAGGGGTTGATGGTAATGTTTACGCCATTGCCCAAGGCACCTTGGTGGTCAGTGGCTTTAGCGCAGAAGGTCAAGACGGTTCACGGGTGATACAAAATACTCCTACCGTTGGGCGTATTCCTAGCGGCGCTATTGTGGAGCGCAGCGTGATGTCACCTTTTGCCAGTGGCGATCACCTCACCTTTAACTTGCGCCGTGCAGATTTTTCAACCGCCAAAAACATGGAACAAGCCATTAATGATTTGCTTGGCCCCGGTATGGCAAGGGCGCTTGATGCTACCTCGGTGCAAGTGAGTGCGCCTCGTGATGCATCCCAAAGAGTGTCATTTTTATCGACCCTTGAAAACATTCAAGTTGATATGGCCGATGAGTCAGCCAAAGTGATAGTCAATTCGCGTACGGGCACCATAGTGGTGGGGCAAAATGTACGCTTAATGCCAGCAGCTGTGACCCATGGTGGCTTAACCGTCACCATTGCTGAAGCGACCCAAGTATCACAACCTAATCCGTTTTCGGATGGTCAAACGGTTGTTACAACCGATAGCACCATAGATGTTGCCCAAGACGATAGCCGAATGTTTTTATTTGACCCTGGCACCTCGCTCGATGAGCTAGTCAGAGCGGTAAATTTGGTGGGCGCTGCCCCTTCAGATGTACTGGCAATATTAGAAGCGTTAAAGATGGCAGGCGCTTTGCATGGAGAGCTTATCATCATCTAAAAATTGTCGGTATGACTATGGAAAAGCTGTCAAATTCATCGAACTATCTGGATCTAGGGGGACTAGATTCATTACGTTCCAAGGCCCAGAAAGACGAGAAGGCGGCATTACAAGAAGTCGCCAAACAGTTTGAAGGGATATTTATTCAAATGCTGATGAAAAGTATGCGTGAAGCTAACGCAGTCTTTAAATCAGACAGCCCGATGAACAGTGAAACCACCGAATTTTTTGAAAACATGCGCGATCAACAAATGTCGGTGGATTTATCAAACAAAGGTATGTTGGGCATCGCAGACATGATGGTGCAGCAACTTTCTCCCCAAGAAAGCGGTTTTACCCCAGCCTCAGTGCTGCGCGGTAATATTGACGCTAACAGTACACCGTCATTAGTTAACTCTACGAATAAGCCGGTAGATTTTCTTAGCACAGTGGTGAGTGCAAATTCTGCCCCTGAGCGCTCAGAGGCTGCTCAGTCAATGTTTAACCACACAATGCCTAATCACTCAATGTCTGATCACTCAACTGTTAATATCTCAACTGCGAACGCTGCAATGGCTAAGCCGATAATTGATAGCCAAGAATTAGATCAAGTTTTGGCTGGTGATCGTGTTGCCACTAGTGGCAATAGCTTGCCGCAATCGATGGCACCAACGCCGAATCAGTTTGACAGCCCGCAACATTTTGTCTCAGTGCTTTATCCCCATGCTGAAAAGGCCGCGAAACAGCTTGGCACCACCCCTGAAGTATTACTGGCGCAATCGGCATTAGAAACTGGCTGGGGTCAAAAAATGATCCGTCGTGATGACGGCACAGCCAGCAACAACTTGTTTAATATCAAAGCCGACAGACGCTGGGACGGCGATAAAACCTCAGTCAGCACCTTAGAGTTTGAGCAAGGGGTGGCAGTAAAACAACAAGCAGACTTCAGAATGTACGACAACGTTGAACAAAGCTTTAATGACTTTGTGTCATTCATCTCCAATGGCGAGCGCTACCAAGAAGCCAAAAAAGTGGCAGCACAGCCCGCCAAATTTATTCATGCCCTACAACAAGCAGGTTACGCAACTGATCCTCAATACGCCAATAAAGTGTTGAAAGTCATGGAGTCAGTAACCAATGGACTTAAGTCCGTATTACCAAAAGAGACTAACTAATGGCTATCGATTTATTAAACATTGCCCGTTCAGGTGTTATGGCAGCCCAATCGCAAATGGGCGTCACCAGTAATAACATTGCCAATGCCAATACCGTGGGCTATCACCGCCAAGTTGCAGAGCAATCGTCATTAGGGTCCCAACAAATCGGTAGTAGCTTTTATGGTACAGGTACTTACGTATCTGATGTGAAAAGGGTTTATAACGAATATGCCGCAAGAGAGCTGCGCATTGGCCAAACCTCCATGAGTGGTGCTGAAACCCGTTACAGCAAAATGAACGAAATGGATCAGCTGTTCTCGCAAATTGGCGCCATGGTACCAGCCAGTTTAAATGACTTTTTTACCAGCATTAATAATGTTGGCGATTTACCGACAGATCTCGGTATGCGTAACAACATGCTTAGCTCTGCCGGGCAAGTGGCTAACAGCCTTAATCAAATGCAAAGCCACCTTGACTCGCAAATGAAGCAAACCAATGCGCAAATCGGCGCGGTTGCTGATCGCATTAATGAGATCAGTACTGAGCTTGCCAACATCAACCTCGAGATCATGAAGTCGCCAGGGGCTGACAGCCAATTATTAGACCGACAAGATGCGCTGATTTTAGAGCTAAGCGAATATTCTGAAGTTAATGTTATCCCGCTAGATAATGGCGCTAAAAGCGTCATGCTCGGCGGCTCAGTGATGCTAGTGTCCGGTGAAGTGGCGATGCAAGTAGGCACCACTACGGGCGATCCCTTTTCGAATGAGCCAAGGCTAACCACATCAACCGGTAATAGCACGTTAGTGATTGACGGCTCTAAATTAGGTGGCCAATTAGGCGAGTTATTTAACTTTCGTGATCAAACCTTAATTCCAGCCTCTCAAGAGCTAGGGCAACTGGCCTTAGGCGTGGCAGATGCCTTTAACCAAATGCAGCAAAATGGTTTTGACCTAGACGGCAATATTGGCAGCAATATTTTTACTGATATTAACGACCCCAGCATGGCCGCAGGTCGAGTCGGTGCCTACAGTACCAACACTGGTGACGCCAATCTGAAAGTTAATATTGACGATGTAGGCCAATTAACCGGCAGCGCATACGAATTATCTTTCACTGCGCCAAACACCTATGAGCTTAAAGACACCCAAACAGGCAAAGTTGAGCCACTAACCCTTAATGGCAATCAGCTTGAAGGCGGCAATGGTTTTAGTATTGAAATTGATGCTGGCAGTTTTGCTGATGGCGACCGTTTTGAAATTAGACCTAATGCGGGCGCTGCAGCAGGGCTCAATGTGGCAATGACAGATCCAAGAGGCATAGCTGCAGCTGGGCCTAATATCTCAGCTGACTCAGGCAACTCAGGTAACACCAGTGTAAAGCTCACAGACATTGACCGAACTCATGCCAGCTTCCCTGAAACGGGTAGTGAGCTTACCGTTAAAATTGATACCGCTAAAAATACTTTTCAAGTACTGGATGCCAACGGCGCCATAGTCGGCGCTGAAAAATCCTTTACCCCGCCGCAAATTGACACCGGCTTTGGTTTTAGTTTTGAAATTAACGACTCATCTTCAGCAGGTGTCACTGACAGCTATAGCTTTGATTTGTCCTTTGCCGAAGGCGACAACAGTAATGCGGTTGCTATGGCGCAATTGGCCGATGCCAACATTATGAATAATGGCTCAACCACCTTAACCGGGGTGTTTGAAGGCACCAAACTGGATATCGGCAGCAAAACGCAAGCTGCAGCGGTGAGCTTGGCCTCAAATGATGCCATGTATCAGCAAGCCTATAACCGAGTGCAAAGTGAGTCTGGGGTAAATTTAGATGAAGAAGCGGCCAATTTAATGCGCTTTCAGCAATCGTATCAAGCTTCAGCTCGCATCATGACAACTGCCCAGCAGATGTTTGACTCATTACTTAGCTCAGTTCGCTAGGAGAATTAATTATGCGAATTTCAACGGCGCAAATGTTTCAGCAAAACAGCTACAGCATAGCCAAAGGCCAATCTGAAACCAGCAAAACCCTCCTGCAATTAGCCACAGGAAAAAAAATTAATACCGCCGGTGATGACCCCGTGGCCGCCATTGGTATCGATAAGTTAAACCAGCAAAATAACTTGGTTGATCAATATGTCAAAAATATTGACTACGCTAAAAATCGATTAGGTGTTACAGAATCTAAAATAGGTAGCACTGAAACGCTTATCGATAGCATGCGACAACAATTACAAAAAGGTGCCAACGGCAGTTTATCGCAAAGCGAGCGGCAAATGATTGCCGATGAAATGAAAGTCAGCCTTGAAGAGTTACTTTCCATCGCCAATTCTAAAGATGAATCAGGAAATTATTTATTTTCAGGCAATAAAACCAGCTCAGTACCGTTTGCTTTTGATAACAATGGCGACATTGTTTATAGCGGCGACTCAGGTGTAAGGCAAAGTGTGGTGGCATCAGGGGTAACTATTGGTGCCAATGTTCCAGGTGATAGCATCTTTATGAATGCACCCAATCCTTTGGGCGATTATGGCGTCAATTATCTGTCATCTCAGCAAGGCGATTTTGTAGTTGATAGTGCCAAAATTGTTGATCAGTCAACCTATGTAGAAGATACCTATAGCTTTAATTTTGTAGCTAATGGTTCAAATGTTGATCTGGAAATTGAAGATGCTAACGGGAATATAGTCAAGACAGTGGCCAATTTTGATCCAAGTGTTCCTGTTAAATTTAATGGTATAGAAGTTGAAATATCAGGAACCCCAGCGGCTGGCGACAGTTTTACCATGGCGCCTCAATCAACAGTGAGCATTTTAGATGAGCTCAATAGCGCTATCGCCCTGCTAGAAAGCCCTGACGGCGCCAATTCTCCCCAAGGAAAATCAAAGTTGGCACAGCTATTGAATAATATTGATAGTGGTCAAAATCAAGTCAGTACGGCAAGAAGTATTGCTGGTAATAGTTTAAAAGGGCTTGAGAGTATCTCGACGAATCATGCTGAAGAGAAAATTGTTAATGATAGTGCGCTGTCTATGCTTGAAGACTTGGATTATGCCGAGGCTATTATAGAGTTTGAAAAACAGCAGCTTGCACTTAATGCAGTATCCAGTGTTTTTAGCAAAGTCGGCACTATGTCTTTATTTGATTATATCTAGTAAGAGTTTTCAGATTAATTACATAACAAACCTAACGTTAAATTGTAAATTTAGCCAAGCTCCAAAGTCTTGGCAACAAAACTAAGAATGAGGATTTATCTATGGCTATTACAGTAAATACCAACGTAACATCAATGAAAGCGCAAAAGAACTTAAGTGCTTCAACGCAAGGGCTTGCTACCTCGATGGAGCGTTTATCATCAGGTCTTCGCATTAACAGTGCTAAAGATGATGCGGCTGGTTTAGCTATTTCAAACCGTTTGGACTCACAAGTTCGTGGTCTGGATGTGGGTATGCGAAATGCCAATGATGCCATTTCTATCGCGCAGATTTCTGAAGGTGCGATGCAAGAGCAAACTAACATGCTACAACGTATGCGTGATTTGACCATTCAATCCGAAAACGGTGCAAACAGTACTCAAGATCTCAAAGCAATTAAAGCTGAAATGGACGAATTAGCATCTGAAATTAGTGAAATTGGTAAAAATACCGCTTTTGGTGAGACTAAGTTATTAGATGGCAGTTTCGGCACTGGTAAATCTTTCCAAGTAGGCCATCAGTCTAACGAGAAAATTACCATTAGTGTCCAAACATCTAATGCAACTTCTCTATCAGTTTCTAGCCTAAGTAATTCTACAGCGGCTTTTCGTTCGACGGCACTAGAGAAAATTGATGCAGCAATCGCAACCATTGATAGCCAGCGCGCAGACTTAGGTGCAAAACAAAACCGTTTAGCACACAACATTGCTAACAGTGCGAATACTCAGGCAAACGTTGCTGACGCTAAGAGCCGCATTGTTGATGTTGATTTTGCTAAAGAAACAGCTGCAATGACCAAGAACCAAGTATTACAACAAACTGGCAGTTCAATGCTTGCGCAAGCGAACCAGCTTCCTCAGGTCGCGCTATCTTTATTGGGTTAATCCTCATCCAATAATAATGTCAAATTATGCAATAAAAAACCGCAATTGATAAATTTATTGCGGTTTTGTTGTTTAGGCTTTATGACAAACCGTACCAGACATCTAGTAATAGATTTGAAGCTGCTCTAAATAAAATATTATATTTGTGTAAAAAAAAACCTAAAGAATAAAAACATACTGCCGTTACAGTATTTGTAACCCAATAGACCCGCCTGGCGACACTAGACAGGCAATGTTTTAAAGCCAGGTATAAAGAGGAATCAAATTATGGCTATTACTGTAAATACAAACGTAACGTCAATGAAAGCACAAAAGAACCTTAACTCGTCAACTAATGGTCTTGCTACCTCAATGGAGCGTTTGTCTTCAGGTTTACGTATTAATAGTGCAAAAGATGATGCTGCTGGTTTAGCAATTTCAAACCGTTTGGACTCACAAGTTCGTGGTCTGGAAGTTGGTATGCGTAATGCTAACGATGCCATTTCAATCGCACAAATTTCTGAAGGTGCAATGCAAGAGCAAACAAACATGCTTCAGCGTATGCGTGACCTAACGGTACAATCAGAAAACGGTGCCAACAGTACCGCTGATTTAACAGCAATTAAAGCAGAAATGACCGAATTAGCGACTGAAATTACTGAAATTGGTACAAATACCGCTTTTGGTGAGACTAAGTTATTAGATGGCAGTTTCGGCACTGGTAAATCTTTCCAAGTAGGCCATCAGTCTAACGAGAAAATTACCATTAGTGTCCAAACATCTAATGCAACTTCTCTATCAGTTTCTGGCCTAAGTAATTCTACAGCGGCTTCGCGTTCGTCGGCACTAGTGAAAATTGATGCAGCAATCGCAACCATTGATAGCCAGCGCGCAGACTTAGGTGCAAAACAAAACCGCTTAGCGCACAACATTGCTAACAGTGCAAATACTCAGGCGAACGTTGCCGATGCTAAGAGTCGTATTGTTGATGTTGATTTCGCGAAAGAAACGGCTGCAATGACTAAGAACCAAGTTCTACAGCAAACAGGTTCTTCTATGTTGGCGCAAGCGAACCAACTGCCTCAAATAGCATTATCTCTTCTTTAATCGAAAACTAAGCTAAAGTTCGATTAAAAACGATTTAAAGAAGGGAGATTCTACTAGAATCTCCCTTTTTTTAATCAAATTGTTTTTTCTGGGGGTATAATATGACTATGGAATTAAATCTTAATGGTCCTCAACAAGTTGTATCTGACTATATAGGAACTCAGCGATTAGCCGAAAACAATATCAAAAATAATGAAGACAAGCTTAAAGTGTCTGAATTAACTAAAGCTGAATCGCTAACCGAAGAAGTAGCAAAAGAAAAACCTAAAGGTGTTGAGGTTGCTGAGCTCGTTGATGAACTCAACAGCATGGTATCGCTAATGCGTAAAGGCTTAGCCTTTAAAATTGATGATGAGTCGGGTAAGCAAATCGTCAATGTGCTGGATCTTGATTCTGGCGATATTATTCGGCAAATTCCCAATGAAGAAGCATTAGAATTATCGCAAAAACTAGCGGAAGTGGCAGGTTTTTTGCTTAAAGCTGAGGCGTAAGTCAATATTAGCTAGTAGCATTTTAGGAGTACATCATGGCATTAACAGCAACCGGTATCGGATCTGGATTAGATATTAACACTATTGTTGGGGTATTGGTTGATGCTGAAAAGCTTCCTAAAGAAGCCTTATTTGATAAAACGGAACAAACCATTGAATCAAAAGTTTCAGGTATTGGTACTTTAAAAAGTAAGTTAGCCACGTTCCAAGATGCTCTCGAGAAATTGACCGATCCAGACTCTTTGAATATCAGGAAGGTTTCAACGGGTGACAGCATTTACTTTGGCGCTTCAGCCGATAAAACGGCGCAAACTGGCAACTATCAAATTCAAGTGGAGCAATTAGCTTCCTCACATAAAATTGCCGGAACGAATGTTGCTGATGCAACGTCTGCCATTGGTGAAGGTAGCCTCGATTTATCGGTAAATGGCGAAGCATTTTCAGTTGATATTGAAGATACCGATAGCCTTGAAGATATCGCTAATAAAATTAATAGTGCTGATGACAACTCAGGTATTACAGCCACCATCATTAAAAGTGATGCAGGTAGTCGGTTGGTATTTAGTTCTGATGAAACTGGAACTGATAATGAAGTTTCTGTTATTGCAAATGATACAGCAGGTTCCGGTTTAAATGACATGTTTGGCTCTGGCAATTTGACCACATTAAGTGATGCAAAAAATTCAATAGTCTACATTGATGGGCAAAAGGTCACATCACAATCTAATGAAGTTAAAGATGCCATAGTGGGAGTGACTTTATCATTGACTGAAGCTGATATGAGTAAAACCTCGACGCTCAGAATTGAGCAAGATGATGAATCAGTTAAAGAGAATATTCAAGGGTTTGTCGATGCTTATAACAGTTTAATTGACTCTGTTAGTGACCTTTCTAAGTATGATGTAGAGAATGAAGAAGCCGCTGCACTGCAAGGTGACTCAATGATCCGCTCTATTGAATCTCAAATGCGCAGTGCTATCAGTAATCGGGTGGATGTTGGTGGGACAACCGTTGCTTTATATGACATAGGCATTGAAACCGACCGCTATGGGAAGTTATCTATTAATGACGACAAACTGGATAAAGCCATCAATGATGATATGGGTTTAATTGAAGGTCTGTTTGCTAGCCCTGACATTGGGCTTGCCAATCGATTAGATACCATGGTCGAAGGCTATGTTAAAACCGGCGGATTAATTGACACCCGAAATAACAGTTTAACCAGCGAAAAAAACCGTCTTGATGATCAAAGAGATGCTTTTAGCTTAAAAATGGATTTGTTAGAAGCTAGGCTATTTAAACAATTTAATGCAATGGATTTAGTTGTGGCTAATTTAAATCAGCAAAGCTCTGGTTTAATAAATAGCTTAGGTTCATTACCAGGCGTTGTGCCACAATCATAGAGTTTTATAATTGGCTTAGCTAGGAGTTACATTGCTTACAAATATTAATCACTTAGTTGATGAAACACTCATTCAACTGGAAAGCTTACCTTCTGAAGATGTGCAATCAGACGAGCTGGTACTAAAATTGCAAGAATTGGTACAGAGGCGTCAAATTTTACTTGATGAGATTAAAGCTAAAGACATTGCAGCTGGAGAGGTTGAATCTGCAAGAGCTATTTTGAATGCGCAATTACTAATAACTCAGGCATTTCAAGCAAGAGCTTATAAGATACTTACGCATATTCAATCTTTACTTAATCTCAAAAAGAAAAATAAGCGCCAGATAAATCTATATCAATCCGTTGATGCAAATAAGTAAAAGGTGGTTCCTATGAGAGGATCAATACAGTCTTATCGTAAAGTCTCTTTAGATAGTGAGATAGCAGTTGCTTCTCCGCACAGAATTATACAAATGATGTTTGACGGCGCATTACTGCGTTTGGCTCAAAGTCGCTATGCTATTGAAAATAATGATATTGCAAGTAAAGGCGTGTTCATCAATAAAGCTATTGGGATCATTAATGGTTTAAATGGCAGCTTAAATATGGATGATACAGATTCTGTAGCAAGCAATTTAGCTGAACTGTATGATTTTATGCTTCGCCGAATAACTGAAGCTAATTTGAATAATGATGTAGCAGCTATTGACGATGTTACTTCAATCCTCAGAACCATTAAAGAAGGTTGGGATGCTATTCCACAGGACATGCATCATATGACTTCAGAAGCCAGTTAAGCTGTGACGTAAAAAAAACAGGCGCTTTTAGCGCCTTTTGTTTGTTTCATGATGGCTAACTTAGTAACAGTTTGTTTGCATCTGTTTACTAAATCATCTGTTAATTTATTAAATCAATGAGATGCTGTAATTTTGTGGTTTGTCACTTGATTCTCACTGGCTGATAATACAATATTCATTTTATAAAAACGTTTAAACTATATTGCGCAGATGTCCGTGTTTACACTATGTGTAACCAAAGCGTATAGGTAGGATGTTGTATTAATGTATTTGTGGTAAGTTTGTCACCAAATATTTATCCATATTGCATATAATAATCACAATCAAGTCGCACTTCCGTTTTATCTCGTATAGCGTGATAATGGCTGTGAAATAATAATAACTCGAGCTTTGGCCTTCTTAATGATGCAAATAGAACAACGAATATTAATTGTTGCTGACCCTTCTGAGCGTGTCTCTCGTCTTTGTTGTATTTTTGATTTTTTAGATGAAAAGTATCATCTAATTACTAAAGACGATCTTGCCTCATTAACCGCAGACTGTCGTTATCGGGCGTTAGTGCTTGATACCCAATCAGTCACGGCTGAGTTTATTAAAAGCGTGAAGTCATCAATGCCTTGGCAGCCAGTGCTATTATCAGGTGAAAGTAACCTTAATGGTGGCAACGTATTAGGCACCATTGCTGAGCCAATAAGCTACCCGCAATTGACCGAATTACTGCATTTTTGTCAAGTCTATGGCCAAGCTAAACAGCCGCAAACACCCACCAGCGCTAACCAAACTAAACTATTCAGAAGTTTAGTGGGCCGCAGTGAAGGTATTGCCAATGTCAGACACCTTATTAGCCAAGTGGCCAGCTCTGACGCAACCGTGCTGGTACTGGGTCAGTCTGGCACCGGTAAAGAAGTGGTAGCCCGTAATATTCATTACATGTCTGATCGCCGCGATGGACCATTTATCCCGGTCAACTGTGGTGCTATTCCGCCTGAGTTATTGGAAAGTGAACTATTTGGCCATGAAAAGGGCTCATTTACTGGGGCGATTTCAACCCGTAAAGGCCGCTTTGAATTAGCTGAAAATGGCACGCTGTTTCTTGATGAAATCGGCGACATGCCACTGCAAATGCAAGTAAAGTTACTGCGGGTATTGCAAGAAAAAGTATTCGAACGTGTCGGTGGTTCTAAAACCATCAATACCGATGTACGCATTGTTGCGGCCACTCACCGTGACTTAGAAACCATGATCAGCGAAAATGAATTTCGAGAAGATTTATATTATCGTTTGAATGTGTTTCCAATAGAAATGCCTTCATTAAGTGAGCGCAGTGATGATGTGCCATTATTATTGCAAGAGCTTGTGAGCCGTGTTTTTAACGAAGGCCGCGGTAAAATCCGCTTTACCCAGCGCGCAATCGAATCATTAAAGGCCCATAATTGGTCTGGTAATGTCCGCGAACTGTCGAATTTAGTCGAGCGTTTAACGATTTTATTCCCTGGTGGCTTGGTTGATGTGAATGACTTACCAAGAAAATATCGTTATATCGATGTGCCAGAATATTGTGTTGAAGTCAGTGAAGAGCAGCAAGAGCGTGATGCATTAGCATCTATCTTCAGTGATGAGGAACCCATAGAGCTACCTGATACCCGCTTTCCAAGTGAATTACCGCCTGAAGGGGTAAACCTTAAGGATTTATTGGCAGAGCTTGAAATTGACATGATCCGCCAAGCGTTAGAGCAACAAGATAACGTGGTTGCCAGAGCCGCTGAAATGTTAGGCATACGCCGAACCACCTTGGTTGAAAAAATGCGTAAGTATGGCATGGGTAAGGATTAAATTACTCACGAGTATAAGTTCTTTAATTAATTGAAAAAGAAAAGAAAGCATGCCTTATGGCATGCTTTTTTGTTTTCAGAAATATAAATGTTCTGAAACTGGCATACCTCATGCATTAGCTTGTGAAAAGTTATTATTTTGACGGAGTGACCATGTATTCAGCGCAATCACTAGTAGAACAGCCGCAGTATTGTGATAGCTACAAACTAGCCGAGCCTGCAGCAATTGTCAGCGAGGCGCCAGCAGCGCCAATTACACTGCGTCAATCAGTGAACCTCGATCTGCAAGCTGAAACATCACGTCCGCAAAAGGCAGCTAATATGTCTAATCAAATGGCGCATATTCTTCAAGCTATGCCTTCAGGTGTAGTGATTATCAATGGTGACGGTATTGTGACCTTGGCCAACCCAGTCGCAACTGACTTATTAGGCCGGCCGCTGCAAGGGGCCAAGTGGTTTGACATTATTAACCGCGCTTTTTCACCCCAAGATGATGACGGTTATGAAGTGTCACTAAAAGATGGCCGCCGAGTAAAGCTGGCGATTACTCCGCTGTCGCCAGAGCCTGGGCAGTTAATTGTGTTAACTGACTTAACTGAAACCCGCTTATTACAGAAAAACCTCTCTCATTTACAGCGCTTATCAGCACTGGGCAAAATGGTGGCAACCTTGGCGCATCAGGTCAGAACGCCGTTATCGGCCGCGATGTTATATGCATCAAACCTTGCTAGCCCTAAATTAAATGATACGGCTAAAAAGCGTTTTCAAGGCAAGTTAGTCGATAGGCTTAATGAGCTAGAGCGTCAAGTTAATGACATGCTACTGATGGCAAGAAACAAACAAGATGGCGCCGCAGAGTCGACATCTACTGCAGATATTATTGAGCCTGTGCTGGCAAATTGTGAGCCCATTGTTGAAAACAAACAGTGTAAATTACACTTTATTGATCAAACCGATAAACACATTATGGCTAACACGAATGCCTTAAGCTCGGCGATTAACAATCTGGTGATGAACAGCCTAGAGGCCAATGCCACAGAAATTCAGATTGTGACTGGCGAAGATGAACACGGCATTAATATCGATGTGATTGATAACGGTAAGGGTTTATCAAAAGAGATGCAGCAACAAGTATTGGAGCCTTTTTTTACCACTAAAAGCCAAGGGACAGGCCTAGGCTTAGCGGTAGTGCAAACCGTGGTGAGAAATCATGGCGGCAGATTACAGGTGACATCGCAGCCCCACAAAGGCAGCTTAATTCGACTATCATTTCCTATGGCTAAAGACACGGAACAAGCCAAAAAAATAGTGGAGGGATCCCATGAGTGAAGCCAAGTTACTGTTAGTTGAAGATGATGCCGCGCTGCGTGAAGCCTTACTTGATACCTTGATGTTAGCCCAATATGACTGCGTTGATGTGGGCTCTGCAGAAGAGGCCATTATTGCCATGAAAACCACGACGTTTGATATGGTTATCAGTGATGTGCAAATGGAAGGTATTGGCGGGCTAGGGCTATTAAACTATTTACAGCAAAACCATAGTAAAGTCCCCATTTTATTAATGACCGCTTTTGCCACCATTGACAGTGCGGTTAGCGCCATAAAACTTGGTGCGGCGGATTATCTGGCTAAACCTTTTGCGCCTGAAGTGTTGTTAAATCAGGTATCTCGCTACTTACCCCTTAAACAAAATTTAGGTCAACCTGTGGTCGCCGATGACAAAAGCTTGGCGCTACTGAATATTGCCCAGCGGGTGGCAAGCTCTGATGCCTCAGTGATGATCATGGGGCCAAGTGGATCGGGCAAAGAAGTGCTAGCACGTTATATTCATCAAAACAGCCCTCGAGCAGAAAAACCTTTTATCGCCATTAATTGCGCAGCAATACCTGAAAATATGCTTGAAGCCACCTTATTTGGCTATGAAAAAGGCGCTTTTACAGGCGCTTATCAGGCATGCCCTGGAAAATTTGAACAGGCTCAAGGCGGCACCATATTGCTTGATGAAATTTCTGAGATGGAGCTAGGGCTGCAAGCCAAATTGTTGCGAGTACTGCAAGAGCGTGAAGTTGAGCGTTTAGGTGGCCGTAAAACCATAGCCCTTGATGTGAGGGTACTTGCCACTTCAAACCGTGATTTAAAGTCCATGGCAACATCGGGCGCATTTCGAGAAGATTTATATTACCGCATTAATGTATTTCCACTAACCTGGCCGGCATTAAACCAACGACCGGCTGATATTTTACCCTTAGCAAGGCACTTGCTGGTTAAGCATGCTAAGGCATTTAATGTCTCACCAGTGCCAGAGTTAGATGAGATAGCTTGTCGTCGTTTATTGGCTTATCGCTGGCCAGGTAATGTCCGTGAGCTGGATAATGTTATTCAGCGCACCTTGATACTGAATAATGGCGAGGAGATAACTGGCGCGGATATTATTCTTGAAGCTGAAGATGTTACTTTGAGCCCCAATGAGCAACCCGTGGCCGCTGCTGAAACGGATGGGCTTGGGGGCGAACTGCAGGCTCAAGAGCATGTGATTATTTTGGAAACCTTAAATCTATGTAATGGTAGCCGTAAAGACGTAGCTGAGAAGCTGGGAATTAGCGCCAGAACATTGCGCTATAAAATGGCTAAAATGCGTGACTTGGGTATTCAAGTCCCTGCTTAAATATCGACGTTTAGTTCATCTTTATACTTAACTCTAAATTCTAAAATATTAGCTTAACCGCTTTGATGATACTAAAGCGGTTCTATTTTGTGTATTTTTCACCCTTTCAAGTTGTTTTTAAGCTCTTTTCATGGGCTTAAGTGTATTTAAGCTATTGTTGGCATCCTACTTGCTAATTCTATTGTAACTGTTTTTAAGTCGTCAAATATCCGACGAATGGAGTTTACAATGCAGATTAGTTCAAATCCTTTTTTACAAGAAATGCAATCCTTAAAGGGTGAGATTTCGCCTAATCTTGGCTTACCTATTCAAGCGGATATGATTCAAAAAGTCGGTAATACTTCTGGTGCTGACTTTGGCCAATTGTTATCTCAAGCGGTTGGTGGCGTGGCTGATTTACAATCAAACTCAGCTAATTTAGCCACCCGATTAGAGATGGGCGATAGCACTGTGACCTTATCTGATACCGTGATTGCCCGTGAAAAAGCCGGGGTTGCATTTGAAGCAACGGTGCAAGTGAGAAACAAACTTGTAGAAGCGTATAAAGAAATTATGAGTATGCCTGTTTAGGCTTTTGTTAATAGTATTGTTGTTGATATTCTGGTATTGAAGTAGGTAAATATTGTGAGCACAGATCTAGTATTAGATTCAGATAAAGTCGATAGCACAGGGATTCAGCAGGAAAATAAACCTGGCTTGAAAAGCTCGTTTGGTAGTGCTGACTTTATGCGTCAAATCACTATGATATTGGCTTTAGCTGTATGTCTTGTGCTGGCAGTATTTATGATTATTTGGGCGCAAGAGCCTGAATATAGGCCGTTAGGGCAAATGGAAACTGCTGAAATGATCCAAGTATTGGACGTTTTAGATAAGAATAAAATTGCCTATAAAATCTCCGGCGATGTAGTCAGTATTCCTGAAAACAAATATCAAAATGTCAAACTGCTGCTGGGCCGTGCAGGCGTTGAAGCCAGTAGTCAACCAACCGATTATTTAAGCCAAGACAGCGGTTTTGGTGTTAGTCAGCGCATGGAGCAAGCCCGCCTAAAACAAAGCCAAGAAGTTAATTTAGCCAGAGTGATAGAAGAGCTAAAAAGTATTAGCCGCGCCAAAGTGATATTAGCTATTCCCAAAGAAAATGTGTTTGCCCGTAATAAATCTAAACCTAGCGCTACCGTAGTTGTGAGCGTTCGTCGTGGTAGCCTTGGCCAAGAAGAAATTGACTCTATCGTTGATATTGTCGCCTCAGCAGTACAAGGCTTAGAGCCAAGCCGGGTGACAGTGACCGATTCAAATGGCCGCCTGCTAAATTCAGGTAGCCAAGATGGCGCCTCCTCAAGAGCCCGCCGCGAGCTTGAATTAGTGCAACATCAAGAAGCAGAATATCGTAACAAAATCGATTCGATATTAATGCCTATTCTAGGCCCTGAAAACTTCACTTCTCAAGTGGATGTCAACATGGACTTCACCGCGATTGAGCAAACCGCGAAACGATTTTCGCCTGATTTACCCGCTGTACGCAGTGAAATGACCATAGAGCGTAATTCAAGCGGTCAATCAATGGGTGGCATTCCAGGGGCATTAACCAATCAGCCTCCTATGGATTCAGATATTCCACAAGAAGCAGGCGCAGAGCAAACTACAGCGGTTAATGGCAATAGCCATCGAGAAGCAACCCGTAATTTTGAACTTGATACCACCATCAGCCATACCCGCCAGCAAGTGGGTGTGGTGCGCAGAGTCAGTGTGTCGGTGGCCATTGATTATAAACCGGGACCAGCTGATGAAAGTGGCATAGTGACCCGCATTCCGCGCACCGAACAAGAGCTAACCAATATTCGTCGCTTACTTGAAGGGGCGATGGGCTTTACCAGTCAACGTGGTGATAGCTTAGAAGTGGTCACAGTACCGTTTATGAACCAGCTTATTGAAGAGCTGCCCGCCGCTGAAATGTGGGAGCAGCCTTGGTTTTGGCGCGCGGTGAGATTGGTGTTAGGGGCGTTTTTAGTCTTAGTGCTGATTTTGTTTGTGATTCGCCCTATGTTAAATCGTTTGTTTAATAACGACGAAGTCGAGATGCCCGAAGAGCCGCGCTTAGGTCATGAATTGGCTGAGATTGAAGATCAGTATGCCGCCGATACCTTGGGTATGCTCAATAGCCAACAAGCAGATTATAGCTATGCCGATGATGGCTCGATTCAAATACCAAACCTGCATAAAGATGATGATATGATTAAGTCGATTAGGGCATTAGTGGCTAATGAACCTGAACTTTCTACCCAAGTAATTAAGAGTTGGTTACAAGAAGATGGCAAATAATACCCTGGCAGCACCCGTAGGCGAACAGCCTAGTCTTGAAGAGCTGAGTGGCATTGATAAAACTGCTATTTTGTTACTGAGCTTAAGTGAAGCAGATGCCGCCTCAATCTTAAAGCACTTAGAGCCAAAACAAGTGCAAAAAGTCGGTATGGCCATGGCCGCCATGCAAGACTTTGGTCAAGAGAAAGTCATTGGGGTGCATAAGCTGTTTTTGGAAGAGATTCAGAAGTTTTCTTCCATTGGCTTTAACAGTGAAGAGTTTGTCCGCAAAGCATTAACTGCGGCCCTAGGTGAAGACAAAGCCGGTAATTTGATTGAACAAATTATTATGGGCAGTGGCGCTAAAGGCTTAGATTCGCTTAAGTGGATGGATGCACGCCAAGTGGCGACCATTATTCAAAACGAGCATCCACAAATCCAAACTATTGTTTTATCTTATTTAGAACCTGATCAAGCGGCTGAAATCTTCAGTCAGTTCCCTGAAAATACCCGTTTAGATTTAATGATGCGCATTGCTAACTTAGAAGAAGTTCAACCAGCAGCTTTGCAAGAATTAAACGACATCATGGAAAAACAATTTGCCGGACAAGGCGGCGCACAAGCTGCGAAAATGGGCGGCTTGAAAGCGGCGGCCAATATCATGAACTTCCTTGATACGGGTGTTGAAGGCCAGATCATGGAAACCATGCGTGAATCTGATGAAGAAATGGCGCAGCAAATTCAAGATCTGATGTTTGTGTTTGAAAACTTAATTGATGTAGATGATCGCGGTATTCAAGCTTTGCTGCGTGAAGTTCAACAAGATGTGCTAATGAAAGCATTAAAAGGTGCTGATGATCAGTTATCTGACAAAATTATTGGTAATATGTCTAAGCGAGCAGGTGAGCTATTACGTGATGATCTTGAAGCCATGGGGCCGATAAGGATCAGTGAAGTGGAAATGGCTCAAAAAGAGATCCTTGCGATTGCGCGTCGATTAAGTGACAGCGGCGAAATTATGCTCGGTGGCGGCGGTGGTGATGAGTTCCTATAGTCCGATTTAAGCCGATTTTATAACGAGGTACAACCAGAGCAATCATGACTAAAGCTAATAACAATAATAACCTAACAGAAGTTGATGAAGATTTTAGCCATTGGCAATTACCGGATGTTTCCCAACAAAAAACTGACACTGGCTCAAATTTATTTGGCCAACTAGGACGTCAAAATTCCCAGCCTGTTGCTGAAGACAAGCCCCTTTTACCGCCTACCATGGCTGAAATAGAGCAAATTCGAGTTGAAGCTGAACAAGAAGGTTTTGAGCAAGGCCAGCTTGATGGGCTAGCGAAAGGCACGGAGCAAGGTCGGCTTGAAGGTTTAGAGCAAGGTCACGCTGAAGGCTTTAGCCAAGGAGAACAACAAGGTTATGAAGTGGGTTTAGCCAAAGCTAATGAGATGCTTGAGCGTTTATCTGGCTTAGTTGAGCAATTTGAGCAACCCTTATTAGTGCTTGATGCTGAAATTGAAGCTGAGCTATTACAGCTATCCATTAATCTGACCAAATCCATCGTCGGTAATGAATTACAAACTCATCCTGAACATATTTTATCTGTACTGCGTCAAGGGGTAGATTCGTTACCGATTAAAAAACAACAAGTCACTCTGAGGTTTAGCCCAGATGATGCTGCACTTGTTAATCAATTATACAGTGAAGCGCAATTAGCTAAGAATCGTTGGGAAATTGAAGCTGATCCATCTCTTAAAAACGGTGACTGCATCATTCACAGCGAGCGCTCCAGTGTCGACTTACGAGTTGAAGCGCGTATGAGTCAAGCTCTTAGTGGCTTGCAGCAACAGGTCGCAGCGATTCAGGCCAATGTGCAAACGATTAAGTCAGATTCAAGTCACTACACCACTAGCATTGCCGAGGATGCTAGCGAATGTAGCCTTAAGGTGGTGGGAGCAAAGCGGGATCAACTCACTGATGACAATGTTTCTTCTGTCGTACATGAAGAGGGTTTACACCTTGTTGATGAGGTAGATGATGCTAAATCGCCAACATCAGTTACTAAATAAATTTAAACTTCATAGTAATAAAGTCACCCCCATTCGGCCTGTGGCCAGTGGTCAGCTGGTTAGGGTTGTTGGCTTAACCCTCGAAGCTACCGGCTGTAGAGCCCCTGTCGGCAGTTTATGCTCTATCGAAACCATGGCCGGTGAGCTAGTGGCTGAAGTCGTTGGATTTGATGATGAATTACTTTATCTCATGCCCGTAGATGAATTAAGAGGGGTGTTACCGGGAGCAAGAGTGCAGCCTTTAGGTGAGCAGTCAGGGTTAAGTGTCGGCTTAAGTTTACTTGGTAGAGTTTTAGACGGTAGTGGTTTACCCCTTGATGGCCTTGGACCATTAAATACTGAGCAACATGCCTCGCGTCATGCGCCGCCCATTAACCCTTTATCGCGCCGCGCGATTACCGAACCATTAGATGTGGGGGTTAGAGCCATTAATGCCATGTTGACCGTAGGTAAAGGCCAGCGGATGGGCCTGTTTGCCGGCTCTGGTGTGGGTAAAAGTGTGCTGTTAGGCATGATGACTCGCGGCACCACTGCTGACATTATTGTGGTGGGGCTGGTGGGTGAACGTGGCCGTGAAGTAAAAGAGTTTATTGAAGAGATTTTAGGCCCAGAAGGCCGAGCCAGATCTGTGGTGGTCGCAGCACCTGCTGATACTTCACCATTGATGCGATTACGCGCCTGTGAAACCTCAACACGTATTGCGGAGTATTTTAGAGACCTTGGCTATAACGTATTGTTATTGATGGACAGTTTAACCCGTTACGCCCAAGCCCAGCGTGAAGTAGCCTTGGCAGTGGGTGAGCCTCCGGCGACCAAAGGTTATCCGCCATCGGTGTTTGCTAAATTACCCCGCTTGGTCGAACGGGCAGGTAACGGCGGCCCAGGTCAAGGTTCGATTACCGCATTTTATACCGTGCTTACCGAAGGTGATGATCAACAAGATCCCATTGCCGATGCGTCACGGGCGATTTTAGATGGTCATATTGTGTTATCAAGAACGCTGGCAGATTCTGGCCATTACCCCGCGATTGATATTGAGCAGTCCATTAGCCGCGTCGCACCTATGGTGATTAGCACTGAGCATTTAGAGTCCATGCGTCTGGTTAAACAGATGTATTCACTTTATCAGCAAAACAGAGACTTAATTTCAATTGGGGCTTATTCCCAAGGCAGCGATCCACGCATTGATAACGCTATTCGGTTACAACCAGCGATGAATGCATTTTTACGCCAAGGATTTAAAGATGTTATTTCCTTTGATAACAGTCAAACCATGGTTGGGCAGATTGCTGCTCAGTGTAAATAATGCGCCGGGCTGATCCATTAATCACAGTGCTTAAACTCAATAAAGAAGCAGAAGAACAGGCGGCTTTACAGCTTAAATCTGCACAATTAGAACTACAAAAATGTGAGGGGCAATTAGAGGCGTTAAATAATTATCGCCTAGAGTACATGAAGCAAATGAATGAAAATCAAGGTAAAACGCTAAGTGCCAGTGAATATCATTCTTTTCATGAATTTATTAAGCAAATTGACCAAGCACTAGTGCAGCAAGTTAATACCGTTAAAGAAGCACAAAATCAGACCCAACATCGACAAGTTAATTGGCAGCAAAAGCAACAAAAGCGTAAAGCGGTTGAATTGTTGTTAGCTAAAAATGATCAAAAAGCTCAGCAAATAGCCAATAAACAAGAGCAAAAAGCCTCAGATGAATTTGCGATGCAGCAGTTTATTCGTAAAACCCCGCGTTAAATTCCCTTATCCGTTTTTAGCCTAATTAATTTTTATTCTGGCACTCTTATTGCTTGGTTCGTTATTAATAATAAAAGCGTCAGCAATGTGACTTTCATAATTTTATAGCACCAATAGGTTTTCGGTGTTATTAACTCGGAGTTTGTTATGCAGCAAGTGAGTAATATTTTACTTGGAAATAGCAATAAAATGGCGAATTCCCCAACGGGAGAGACGCCGCAAGGTACTGATAGCCCATCTTTTTTGTCGGCGCTTAATCAAGTTTCTCAAACTGATGAGATGCAGGGTAACACTGAGCAAGCTTCTGAAAATAACTCAGATATCAATCTGGTGGATGACAATGCCTCACAAGAGCATATTGCTGCAGAAACCGATATTGCTTTAATCTTTGCTCAAATTGACTTAGCAGAAAATTTTGAAACCAATAGCCAACCAACTGGTGGCAACATATTGCCGCTGGCTATTGAGGCCGATTCAGCTGAACTGTCACAAGAGGCTTTAGGTAACTTAGCTGAAGCGATTTCAATGCCCCAAATAGATGCTATGGCAGCAGATAGCGACAGTTCAACTACAGAATTTTTAAGTGACTATTCAGCTGAGCAACTACAAAATTTATCTGAATTTAGTGCAATGTCTGCAGCTGAGTTGTCAGCATTATCAGTCAAGGAGTTAAATCAGCTGATCACTGACTTTAACCAGCAAACTCCCATCCAAGGTGGAGCCTTACTCCCTTTGATTGAGTTAGCAACAACCAGCGCCATAGATAATGCTGAAAAACCAGCCCTTGCACTTAGCAGTGGCTTTAGTTCAATTCATAAAAACATAATGGATAACAATAGCGCTGCTGTTGATGTAAACAAAAACCTAGTTGATGTAAACAAAGGCTTAGTTGATGCAAACAAAACTTTAGGCGCTCCTGACAGTATTGAAGGTAAAATAACCTCAAAGGAATCTGGGGTTAACCTGAGTAAAGCTGAGTTCTCGGTATCCATGGATAAGTCTGCTATTCCTTCCTCTGCCAATAGTCCTAGTAGTAATGCCCTAGCAAATAATGCCATTGCCCTTAGCGCTGGTGAGTTTACTCTTGATGCAGAATCTGTGGATCTCAAGGCGATACAAAATCAAAGTAGCTTAACGTCAGTGCATAAAAGTGATGTGCCGCAATTTCAATTATCGTTACGCCAAGGATCTGAGTCGGTAGGGCAAATGCAGGAGATGATCCAAAAGTTCGCCCCTGTGATGAAGCAACAACTCATGACGATGGTAGGACAGGGCATTCAACATGCGGAAATTCGATTAGATCCGGCAGAGCTTGGCCATATGGTGGTCAGAGTTCAAGTTAATGGCGATCAAACCCAAGTGCAATTTCAAGTGGCGCAGACACAAACCCGAGACCTATTGGAGCAAGCTATTCCGCGGCTACGGGAAATGCTAGCAGAAGAAGGGCTGCAATTGGCTGACAGTCATGTTTCTCAAGACGGCGAACAGCAGAAAAACGCTGATTATGATGAGTCAAGTGCTAGCAATGACGGGCTTTTGGATGAAATTTCAGCACAAGAACTTGAGATAGTCACAAAACATGCCATGAGTGGCAGTTCAGCTATAGATTATTACGCTTAAGTCGGTAACCTATGGGTTAATGATCGCAAAATCAAAAACTAAGCTGAAACTTAGTTAACACAATAATAACAACAGCGTGATGGAATCATTTATGCCAGAAGAAGCTTCTTTAGAATTAACTACCCAGAACCCACCAAAAAGTATCAATAAAATGATTATTTTTTTGGTGGTTGGCATGTTGCTGCTGGCAGGCATTGCTGTGACAGTGCTGTTTTTTATTGGCGACAATGCGAAAGCTACTGCAAACTCACCTGCAACTGACATAAGTACTGCAACTGTAGTAACTGATGCTGCTACTGGTAAGGCAAATTATGTGGGTATGCCAAGACCATTTTTATTCAATCTAGCGGGTGCTAATCGTTCACGTTTAGTTGAAATAAAAGTGCAGTTAATGGTGCGAGGCGATGACGGCGTTACTGCAAAAATGCACATTCCTTTAATTGAACATGCGCTTTTAAACACATTTAGCGCAGCAGATGTACAAAAGCTAAGTACCCAAGCGGGTAAAGATGAATTACGCCAATTAGCCCTATTAAATGTTCAAAATACATTGCAACCCATAACCGGCCAAAAAGTCGTTGAAAGAGTACTTTTTACTGGTTTTGTAATGCAATAACGCCATGAAAAATCCAAGGTGATGATGTGAGTGATTTATTAAGCCAAGACGAAATTGATGCGCTACTCCATGGCGTCGACGATGTTGATGAAGATGATATTTATGATACTGATGAAACCAGAGCATATGATTTCTCCTCTCAAGATCGCATTGTTCGTGGGCGAATGCCAACCCTTGAAATTGTAAATGAACGTTTTGCTCGTCACTTACGCATCAGCATGTTTAACATGATGCGCCGTGCTGCTGAAGTGTCTATTAACGGCGTGCAAATGCTTAAGTTTGGTGAGTACGTTCATACCCTATTCGTACCAACCAGCCTGAATATGGTGCGCTTTAGTCCGTTAAAAGGCACGGCGCTTATCACCATGGAAGCAAGGTTAGTCTTCATTTTGGTGGATAACTTTTTTGGTGGTGATGGCCGCTTTCATGCAAAAATTGAAGGGCGTGAGTTTACTCCCACAGAGCGTCGTATCGTCCAGCTGCTATTGAAAATCATTTTTGAAGATTATAAAGATGCCTGGGCACCAGTAATGGATGTTGAGTTTGAGTATTTAGACTCAGAGGTCAACCCTGCCATGGCCAATATTGTTAGCCCAACAGAAGTGGTGGTCATTAACTCTTTTCATATTGAAGTGGATGGCGGCGGCGGTGATTTTCATATCACCATGCCATATTCGATGATCGAGCCTATTCGTGAGCTGCTTGATGCCGGTGTTCAAAGTGATAAACAAGATACTGATATGCGTTGGGGACAAGCATTGCGTGATGAGATCATGGATGTGCAAGTAGGGATTGATGCCAACATCATTGAGCATGAAGTGACATTAAGAGATGTGATGGGCTTTAAAGCTGGGGATATTATTCCTATTGAGCTGCCTGAGCATGTGATGATGCGAGTTGAGGACTTACCGACTTACCGCTGTAAGCTAGGTCAATCCCGCGAAAATCTGGCATTAAAAATTAGCGAAGTTATTCCAAGGCCTGAAACGGCGAAATCAGAATTACAGCTAATTACTCGTAAAGGCAAAGCCCGCGATCTTACTGTGCTATAGACAGGCTTATTTCAAAAAAAGTTTTATTTTAACAATCTTTTTTAAAAAGTTTTTTAAACAAGATGCTGAAATTAATAATAATTTATAGATTTAATAATTATTGTCCGTGAATGTTTAACGGATAACATGTCAGAATTTTAAGGTGAAATAAATGAGTGATACCGATGATTGGGCTGCAGCAATGGCAGAGCAGGCACTTGAAGAAGCAAAAGAAGCTGAACAAGTCGCCCTTGATGAACTGGTAGATGAAGCCGCGCCAATCTCGCATGATCAAGCTGAAAAGCTCGATGCCATTATGGATATACCGGTAACGATTTCGATGGAAGTCGGTCGCAGTTTTATTAGTATTCGTAACTTGCTGCAACTGAACCAAGGTTCGGTGGTCGAGCTAGATCGGGTGGCGGGTGAGCCCCTTGATGTGATGGTAAATGGCACGCTTATCGCTCATGGCGAAGTGGTTGTGGTGAATGACAAGTTTGGTATTCGTCTGACAGATGTGATTAGCCAAACAGAACGCATTAAGAAGTTAAAGTAATCGAACAAGCATTAAGGATTTAACCCTGTGTTGAATGTGTTCTCCTCGCTAGCGTTAGCTAGCTCTGCGCTTACTGACACGGCAACAACCGCAGTTGCCACAACCGTGTCTAAAGCCCCAGAAACATCAAATGTGGCTGCGCTTTCAAGCATGGTGGGCGGGCTTATTCTCGTTATCGCCATCATCTTTTTACTGGCATTTATTGTCAAAAAATTAAACTTAGTGCAGTCAAATCAAGGGGTGATAAAAACCATTGCCATGACGCCACTTGGTCAAAAAGAAAAGCTGGTTCTGGTTGAGCTTGAAGGTCAGCAATATCTGTTAGGGGTGACCTCACAGCAAGTTAACCTTATTGATAAGCTAGACACAAACGTTGAAATAGAAAGCACTAGTTTTGCCACTCGTCTCAAGCAAGCCAAAGCGCAAGCAACAGTCAAGGCCAAGGATCTGCAATAATGAAAAGATGGATAGTGCTGGCTTTGTTGGCTGGATTAATGTTCACGCCAGTTAGTTTTGCAGAAGATGGCTTACTAAAAGCAGTGACAGTGACTGCAGGGGCTGACGGCAGTACCGAATATTCAGTCACTATGCAGATTTTACTGCTAATGACGGCCATGAGCTTTATTCCAGCAATGGTAATAATGCTGACCTCATTTACCCGCATCATCGTGGTGCTATCAATTTTGCGCCAAGCATTAGGTTTGCAGCAAACCCCATCAAATCAGGTGCTCATTGGCATTACCATGTTCATGACCTTTTTTATCATGGCGCCAGTATTTGATAAAATTCATGCTGAAGCGGTAAAACCTTACATGAATGAAACTCTGACAATGCAGCAAGCCTTTGAAGTGGGTAAAGAGCCCTTAAGGCAGTTTATGTTGGCGCAAGTCAGAACCACAGATTTAGAAACCTTTGTCGAAATTTCAGGTTATACCGATATCACTTCCCCTGAGCTGGCTCCGATGAGCGTTTTGATACCAGCGTTTATCACCAGTGAGCTTAAAACCGCGTTTCAAATTGGCTTTATGTTATTTGTGCCATTTTTGGTATTGGATTTGGTGGTCGCCAGTATTTTGATGGCAATGGGTATGATGATGTTATCGCCGATGATTGTGTCCTTGCCCTTTAAAATCATGCTGTTTGTGTTGGTTGATGGTTGGGGCTTAGTACTGGGCACCTTGGCCAGTAGTTTCGGCACTTAGGTTTAGGGAGCAGGGCTAATGTCACCAGAGTCATTGATTGATATTTTTCGTGAGGCGCTGTCCGTTATCGTGCTCATTGTCTCGGCTATTATCTTACCGGGTTTATTTGTCGGTTTGATTGTGGCGGTGTTTCAGGCTGCCACCTCCATTAATGAACAAACCTTAAGTTTCTTACCGCGTCTATTAATGACCCTGTTTTCACTGATGTTTTTAGGCCATTGGCTGGTGCAAACCATGATGGATTTTTTCTATAATATGGTGGATATGATCCCGCAGGTTATAGGTTAGGTCATTGGATATTCTGTTCGAGGAAATTAGCCAAACCATTGCCGCCTATATTTGGCCGCTGTTTCGTATTTCTTCAATGCTAATGGTAATGACGGTCTTTGGCGCCAATACGACTCCGTCGCGGATCCGCTTATTATTGGCGATGGCCATCACCATTGCCGTTGCGCCGGTACTGCCAAAAACAGCATATGTGGAGCTATTTTCATTAACTGCAGTATTTGTTTCAGCTCAGCAGATTTTAGTGGGCACAGCTATTGGTTTTGTGACCATTTTAGTGATGCAAACTTTTGTATTAACAGGGCAAATTATTGGTATGCAAACCAGTTTAGGCTTCGCTTCCATGGTGGACCCAGGCTCCGGTGAGCAAACCCCGGTAGTGGGTAACTTCTTTTTATTGCTGGCGACCTTGATTTTTTTAAGTGTAGATGGTCATTTATTGATGTTTAAAATGCTGGTGGCCAGCTTTGAAACCATTCCGGTTTCAACCGAAGGCTTTAGCATTGCCAATTATAAAAAACTTACCGAGTTTGGCAGTTATATGTTTGGCGCGGCGTTAACCATGTCAATATCAGCGATTGTGGCATTATTGCTTATTAACCTTTCGTTTGGAGTAATGACCCGGGCTTCACCGCAGTTGAATATTTTTGCCATCGGTTTTCCAGTGACTATGGTCAGTGGCTTATTTATTCTCTGGCTGACCCTAGGCCCTATCATGTCTCATTTTGATCAGGTGTGGCTGCAAGCCCAGCTGCTGATGTGTGATATTTTACAACTGACCTGTCACATTGACGGTTCCATAAGCCAGTAGGGACAAGATGGCAGAAGATACCGGTCAAGAACGCACCGAAGACCCCACCGCCAAGCGACTGGAACAATCCCGTGAAAAAGGTCAGGTCGCCCGTTCTAAAGAGTTAGGTACTGCAGCGGTATTATTAGCATCTGCTGTGGGGTTTGCGTTTGTTGGCCAAGATCTGGCGCGCAGCTTACACAGCGTGATGACGCAAATGCTCACCATGGAGCGGGATCAGATCTATGACACCAACTCTATGTTCCTAGTTTGGGGGGTTATTGGCGCTGAGCTTGCTTGGCCATTATTCAGTTTCATTGCTTTTCTCGCCTTTATTGCCTTTCTTGGCAATATTGTCTTAGGCGGTATTACTTTTTCGGTTAAAGCTTTTATGCCTAAGGGCAGTAAAATGAACCCTGCTAAAGGCTTTAAAAGAATGTTTGGCACCCAGGCCTTAGTTGAACTAACTAAAGGTATTGCTAAATTTTTGGTGGTGGCAATATCGGCGTATTTTTTATTGTCGTTTTATTTTTACGATATTTTGACCTTATCTATGGGTCATTTACCGGGAAATATTTACCATGCGCTGGATCTATTGGTATGGATGTTTATTTTATTGTGTTCATCAATGCTATTGATTGTGGTGATTGATGTGCCATTTCAAGTTTGGAATCACAATAAACAGCTTAAAATGACCAAACAAGAAGTAAAAGATGAACATAAAGATAGTGAAGGTAAACCTGAAGTAAAAGGCCGTATACGGCAATTGCAACATGAAATGGCCAATAAACGCATGATGTCTGAAGTGCCAAATGCCGATGTGATTGTGGTTAACCCAGAGCATTACGCTGTGGCAGTAAAATATGATGCCAGTCGTTCATCTGCGCCATTTTTAGTGGCAAAAGGGGTTGATGATGTGGCCTTTAAAATTCGCGAAATAGCCCGAGAGCACGAAGTGCCAATTGTATCAGCGCCGCCGCTAGCCAGAGCCATATATCATACAACTAAAATTGACCAACAGGTACCGGAAGGACTATTTACCGCCATTGCACAAATCTTAGCTTACGTATTTCAGTTAAAACAATACCAAAAGGGTCGCGGTAAACGTCCAAAACCTATTCCGCTCAATCAACCTATTCCGGATGATTTAAAACATTAGCTGCGGTGTTTTTAGGCATTCAAACCGCAACAGCTGCTATTAACTAATAGCTTGGCTTAGTAATTGCATTTCGCTGATGTCAGCGTCAAAAATATTACGAAAGGGTTTACGGTTAATGGATGTAAAGACAGCGCTAGGTCAAGCAAAGCAAATACGATTTAGCACATTCAAAGGTATTGGTACCCCTTTATTGGTGCTGGCTGCATTAGGTATGGTGGTATTGCCGATGCCGCCATTTCTGCTTGATATTCTATTCTCCTTTAACATTTCCCTCGCTTTAATCGTGTTACTTGTCGCTATTTATAGTGATCGCCCACTAGATTTTGCCGCATTTCCGACTGTTTTACTGGTGGCCACCTTATTACGCTTAGCATTGAATGTGGCCTCAACACGAATAGTGTTACTTGAGGGGCATAACGGTGGTGACTCCGCGGGTAAAGTGATTGAAGCCTTTGGTTCGGTGGTGATTGGCGGTAACTATGCTGTGGGTTTAGTGGTGTTTTTAATCCTGATCATCATCAACTTTGCCGTAGTAACCAAAGGTGCGGGGCGTATTTCAGAAGTGAGCGCGCGTTTTACCTTGGACGCCATGCCGGGTAAACAGATGGCCATTGATGCCGATTTAAATGCCGGCACATTAACTCAAGATCAGGCACGTATTCGCCGTGCTGAAGTGACGAAAGAAGCTGACTTTTATGGCGCGATGGACGGTGCGTCAAAATTTGTGAAAGGGGATGCTATTGCTGGGATTATGATTCTGGTGATTAATATCCTTGGCGGTTTTGTCATCGGCATGGTGCAGCACGGCTTGGATTTTTCAAGCGCGGTGGAGATTTATACCTTACTGACCATTGGTGATGGTTTGGTGGCGCAAATACCCGGATTGCTTTTATCTATCGCCGCCGCCTTGATGGTGACGCGCCAAAATGAGTCTGGCGATATGGGCGGGATGATGATCAGCCAAATGTTCCATAGTCCTAAGTCTATGGCCATTGCATCAGCCGTGCTTTTTGTTATGGGTGTTGTACCTGGTATGCCACATTTCGCGTTTTTAACGTTCGCATTTATTACCGCAGGCGCAGCTTACTTTATTTATAAACGCAATAACGACAATAAAACCCTTGCGCTAGAAAAAGCAGTTAAAGGCCCAAGCGATGTCAAAGAGGCTGAGCCCAAAGAGCTAAGCTGGGAAGATGTACATCATGTAGACACCATTGGCCTTGAAGTGGGCTATCGACTTATTCCGCTGGTAGATAAAGGTCAAGGCGGCGAGTTACTCAGTCGAATTAAAGGGGTACGTAAAAAATTATCGCAGGAATTGGGCTTTTTGGTACCGGCAGTGCATATTCGTGACAACTTAGATTTATCCCCCAACTGCTATCAAATATCCTTAATGGGCGTGGTAGTTGGCGAAGCAGAAGTAAGACATGATTGCGAGTTAGCGATTAATCCAGGTCAGGTTTACGGCAAGCTTGATGGCATAGAGACCAAAGATCCAGCTTTTGGTTTAGAAGCCGTTTGGATAGCTCCAGCGCAACGTGAACATGCGCAAACATTAGGTTATACAGTGGTTGATACCGCGACTGTTGTTGCTACTCATATAAGCCAGTTACTGACCAATAATGCGGCTAAATTATTGGGCTATGAAGAAGTGCAGCAGTTAATGGATATGCTATCGAAAAACTCGCCGAAGTTAGTGGATGGCTTTATACCAGACGTTATGCCGCTAGGTTCAGTGGTAAAAGTGATGCAAAACCTTCTTAATGAAGGAGTTTCTATCCGAGACTTGCGCACAATCGTGCAAACACTGTTAGAATACGGCAGCAAAAGTAATGATACTGAAGTGTTAACCGCTGCAGTACGTATTGCCTTGAAACGAATGATAGTGCAAGAGATCTCTGGGCCCGAATTGGAAATCCCTGTCATAACATTGGCGCCAGAGTTGGAACAGATGTTGCACAAGTCTATGCAGGCAACCGGCGGTGAAGGGCCCAATATTGAGCCAGGCCTTGCAGAACGTATGCAGAAGTCATTATTAGATGCTTCTCAGAAGCAAGAAATGGTCGGTCAACCAGCCATTTTATTGACATCAGGCATGCTTAGGTCAACTTTGTCGCGGTTTGTGAAATACACCATTCCTAATTTACGGGTTATTTCTTACCAAGAAATACCCGATGAAAAGCAAATACGCATAGTATCTGCAGTTGGGCAATAGCAATGACTTTCAGTTTGAAAGAGGTACGTAGTGAAAATTAAACGATTTTTTGCCAAGGATATGCGCTCAGCATTAGCTCAAGTCAAAGAGACTTTGGGCTCTGACGCGGTGATCATGTCGAATAAGAAAGTAACTGGTGGCATCGAAATTGTTGCAGCAGTTGACTACGATGAGCCTAAAGTTGATGTTGCAGTAAAATCGCCCGTTGCAGCCTTTATGGATGTGACTGAAGACCGTGTGTCAATTGGTGCTAATAAACCTGCTATTAAAGCACACACTAAAGTCAGCCCACCGCCAGTAGCTGATTCATTACAGGCGTTATTAGAAAAGCAGCATAGCCGCCTGCAGCAACAAATTTCCCAGCAACATGAAGAGCAGGAATTACCAGATTGGGCTAAACAGTTAGAAGCAAGCAAACCTGCAGCTAAAGAACCAAGACAGCATCAGCAACACATTGAGCCGTCTAGATCTCCAAATAAAGGTCATTCAGCTGAAATGGAAGCAATGCGCGAAGAGATGGCGTCACTGCGTGGTTTGCTAACTCATCAAGTTTCTTCATTAATGAAAGAACAGAAAAAACGCACCGATCCTGTGGGCGCGATGCTTGAAAGTAAATTAATTGCCGCAGAGTTCTCGCCTGCTGTCGCTGCCAAGTTATCCAGCCTAAGTCAGCAGTTTTCTCCCGCCGATTTAGTCAGAGCCTTACCCCAAAGTTTGGCCAACCTGCTCGATAACCAAGGTGACGATATTGTGCGCACTGGTGGCGTAGTCGCATTTGTCGGTCCAACTGGTGTCGGCAAAACCACTTCATTGGCTAAAATTGCTGCCAGATTTGCCGCTCATCATGGCCCAGAACAAGTTGCGTTAATTACCACAGATCATTATCGTATTGGAGCCTTTGAGCAATTGGCAACTTATGGCAAAATAATGGGCTGTCCAGTTAAACAAGCACATGATTTAACTGAATTAGAACAAATTCTTTATCAGTTTAAGAATCGTAAGTTAGTATTGATTGACACTGCGGGTATGGGGCAACGAGATTTACGCCTTTATCAGCAGTTAGATGATTTGATGGCAAACACCAGAATACCCATTCGTAGTTATTTGGTGATGTCGGCAACCTCTCAACGAAGAGTGTTACTCGATGCCGTAGAACATTTTAAAAGAATCCCGTTATCTGGGTGTATACTGACAAAATTAGATGAGTCAGTATCTATTGCTGGCGCATTAAGTGTATTAATCCAAAATGGGTTGCCACTAAGTTATGTTACTGATGGGCAACGTGTTCCAGAAGATATGCAGGTTGCCGATACGCTTTCATTAGCAAGACAAGCGTTAGCAGCACTTAACGAAACAAAACCTCAAACGTCACCTGACACTGCGTGGTCAAATGACATGGCCTATGCATTCGAGTAAAGATATGACCCGAGATCAAGCAAGTGGTTTACGTATGATGAATCAACCAAATAACGATAAAGTAAAAGTAATTGCAGTCAGCGGTGGTAAAGGCGGCGTGGGTAAAACCAGTGTGTCGATTAATACCGCGGTAGCACTTGCTGAGAAAGGCAAACGGGTTTTAGTACTCGATGCCGATTTAGGACTCGCCAACGTTGATGTGATGTTAGGTATTCGAGCTGAGAAAAACTTATCTCACGTATTATCTGGCGAAGCAGAATTAGACGACATTATTGTTCGAGGCCCGAAAGGCATTGGTATTGTACCTGCCACATCAGGCACTCAAGCGATGGTGGAATTGACCCAAGCGCAACATGTTGGATTAATTCGTGCCTTTAGCGATATGAAAACCCAGTTTGATATTTTAATCGTTGATACCGCAGCGGGTATCTCTGATATGGTGCTGAGTTTTTCCCGTGCCTCACAAGATGTATTGATTGTAGTTTGTGATGAACCGACATCAATAACCGATGCCTATGCCCTGATCAAAATATTAAGTCGTGAGCACGGTGTGTTCCGCTTCAAAATTGTGGCAAATATGGTGCGCAGTTTGCGAGAAGGCATGGAGTTATTCGCCAAGTTAAGTAAAGTAACCGATAGATTTTTAGATGTGGCTTTAGAGCTTGTTGCGACAGTGCCATTTGATGAAAATTTACGTAAATCAGTACGTAAGCAGAAGTTGGTTGTGGAAGCATTTCCAAAATCACCAGCAGCCATTGCTTACCACGGTTTAGCCAATAAAATCATGAGCTGGCCTGTGCCACAGCAGCCTGGTGGTCATCTAGAGTTCTTTGTTGAACGTCTTGTTCAGCGCAAAGAAGTAAAAGAGGATACACCGAGTGAATAAAGCCGCCGCGTATACTCAGTTTGATAATAAAACCTCAATTGTTGAACAGTATGCACCGCTGGTAAAAAGAATTGCACATCATATGTTGGCAAGGCTGCCAGCATCGGTACAACTTGATGACTTATTGCAAGCTGGGATGATGGGGCTGCTGGAAGCATCATCAAAGTTTGATGGCTCTAAAGGCGCCAAATTTGAAACCTTTGCTGGGATCCGAATTCGTGGTTCGATGATCGACGAAATTCGCCGTGGTGATTGGGTGCCGCGCTCGGTACATCGTAACCAACGCCGTGTTGCACAAGTTATCGATGAACTGGGTCAAGAATTAGGTCGTGATGCCAGAGATACTGAAATCGCAGAAAAATTGGAAATATCTCTTGAAGAGTATCACCATATTTTAAACGATGTTTCAGTAGGAAAAGTTATTGGGATTGAAGACTTAGGTGTTTCAGAAGATGTGATTGTGTCTGATGAATTAACTGAGGATGAAAGTTTTGATTCTTTAGCCGAAGTGCAGTTTAAATCGGCATTAGCACAAGCAATTACCACATTACCCGAAAGAGATGCGCTAGTTTTGTCGCTATATTATGACGAAGCGTTAAATTTAAAAGAAATCGGTGCCGTTCTTGAGGTCAGCGAGTCGCGTGTTAGCCAGATTTTAAGTCAGGCAATGCTGCGTCTCAAAGGCAAACTCAAGCATTGGACACAGGTATAATTACTAATAAGAGCAACGAATTAAGCTCACCGGAGGAAACCTTGGACAAGAATATGAAGATACTGATTGTTGATGATTTTTCAACAATGAGACGTATCATAAAGAACTTGTTGCGAGACTTGGGATTTAATAATACTCAAGAAGCAGATGATGGCAATACCGCACTACCGATGTTACAAAAAAGCGATTTTGACTTTGTCGTAACCGATTGGAATATGCCGGGTATGCAAGGGATTGATTTGTTAAAAGCCATTAGAGCTGACGATTCATTAAAACACTTGCCAGTATTAATGGTAACAGCAGAAGCAAAACGTGAACAAATTATTGCCGCAGCGCAAGCTGGCGTTAATGGCTATGTGGTTAAACCTTTTACCGCAGCAACGTTAAAAGAAAAACTCGATAAAATCTTTGAACGTTTAGCCTAAGCAAAGGATAAGTTATGCAGGCAGCAATATCAGGGCTCATAGATCTTGAGCAAGCCCAGCAACTTGTTAAATTGCTTGAAGATGGACAACAAGAGCAAGCTGATGCGGTCATTCGTGACCTGTCAGTGCCAATACAACGTGAACTGTTTGATGAAGTTGGCAAGCTGACCCGTCAGTTACACAGTTCACTAAATGACTTTCAATTGGATACCCGTCTGGTTGAACTTGCTAACCATGAAATACCCGATGCAAAAGAAAGACTCAACTTTGTCATTGATATGACAGAGCAAGCTGCAAATAAAACCATGGATGCAGTTGAAGAATGTTTACCTTTGGCCGATACAATAATAAATAACATTCAATCGGTCACGCCAATGTGGGACAAATTGATGCGTAGGGACATTTCCTTAGTGGAATTTAAGTCCTTGTGTCATGACGTTCAACATATCATGTCCCATAGCGAACATGATTCAAATCGACTAAGAGAACTGCTCAATCAAATATTGATGGCGCAAGATTTTCAAGATTTGACTGGCCAAATGATCCGCCGAGTTATTGACTTAGTCATCGAAGTTGAAAGCAGTTTAGTGTCTATGCTGACAATCTTTGGCGAAAATGCAGCCGACTCGGATCGAGTCATTGATGATAATAAAATTGAAGCAGAAGGCCCTATCTTAAATGCTGACACCCGCGAAGACGTGGTGACTGGCCAAGATGAAGTGGATGATCTGCTATCAAGTCTGGGTTTCTAATTAGGAGTCAAATTTAATGTCTTTTGATGTTGATGAAGAGATACTCCAGGACTTTTTGATTGAAGCTGGTGAAATTTTAGAGCTTCTACAAGAGCAACTCGTCGCTCTTGAAAATAATCCTGATGATGCTGATTTACTGAATGCGATTTTTAGAGGTTTTCATACTGTAAAAGGTGGCGCAGGCTTTTTGAGCTTAGGCCCTATGGTCGATGTGTGCCACGAAGCTGAAAATACCTTTGACTTACTGCGAACGGGTAAGCGTCAAGTAAATGCCGAATTGATGGACATCATTTTGCAAGCTGTTGATGCGATTAATTCGATGTTTGCACAGACCCAGCAAGGTCAGCCACAAGATGATGCCGACGCCGACTTATTAGCTCGTTTAAAGCTGTTAAGTTCTGGAGCGCCATTAGCCTCAGAGCTTGCCAGCACGCCCGAAGACGCGTTAATTGCTGAAGAGGCTTTAATTGAAGAGACTTTAATTGAAGAGACTTTAGCTGAAGTTGAGCCGATTGCTGCAGACTCTGAAGCATCAGTGGGCTCTATTGATGATATCGACGAGAGTGAATTTGAAGCCTTACTCGATGCACTTCATGGCGCAGGAAACAGTCCTACCTCTAATTCAACAAAAGACCTTATTGATGATACCTCGAGTGCTTCAGTCGCTAATGGTGACACTGCTGTTGCCAGTGATGAAATCAGTGATGATGAGTTTGAAGCCTTACTGGATGAATTGCACGGCGCTGGTAGTTTTAAAGCCGCGAGTACCCCAATTGCAGAAGTAAAACCTGCGGTAATAGAACAAGATCCAATTGTTGATGGCGATGATATTACCGACGATGAGTTCGAAAAGTTATTAGACGAATTACATGGTAAAGGTGCCGCTCCTCAGGCTGTTAGCCTAGCGCCTTCAGCAGTTACTCCCGCAACTCCTGCAACTCCCGTTTCAATGCCCGCAGATATTGCGCCATCAAAAGCCGTCTCAAACACAGCTGCGCCAGCACAGCCAAGTGCGACAGACACAAAACCAGTGCCAGCCGCTAAAGCTGCCGCGCCAGTAAAAAAAGCAGAACCTGCTAAAACCCAAGGTGCCATGCCACAGGGTGAAACCACCGTAAGGGTTGATACTTCACGCCTTGACCAAATTATGAATATGGTTGGTGAGCTGGTG
Organism: Shewanella sp. 6_MG-2023; assembly: GCF_030547195.1. Taxonomy (NCBI): domain Bacteria; kingdom Pseudomonadati; phylum Pseudomonadota; class Gammaproteobacteria; order Alteromonadales; family Shewanellaceae; genus Shewanella; species Shewanella sp. 6_MG-2023. The sequence goes on from NZ_JAUOQU010000007.1 coordinate 94,406, forward strand.
CTGGTACGAAACCGCTTAGTGAGTTTAGGTATTTCTCGCGATGATGAAGAAATGTCGAAAGCACTTGCCAATTTAGATCTGGTTACTGCCGACCTACAAGGCGCGGTAATGAAGACCCGCATGCAGCCAATTAAGAAAGTATTTGGCCGCTTCCCAAGAGTGGTTCGCGATTTAGCCAGAACACTGAATAAAGAAATTGATTTAATCATGGTAGGTGAAGATACCGATCTTGATAAAAATCTAGTTGAAGCACTGGCAGATCCATTAGTCCATTTAGTACGTAACTCGGTTGATCATGGCATTGAAATGCCTATTACTCGCGAAGCGAATGGCAAACCAAGAACCGGTACGATAACTCTTTCTGCAAGCCAAGAAGGCGACCATATTCTTCTTAAAATTGAAGATGATGGCGCAGGGATGGATGCCGATAAGCTAAAAGAAATCGCCATTAGCCGCGGGGTTCTAGACGAAGAATCAGCCGCAAGAATGACTGATAATGAAGCTTATAACTTAATTTTTGCCCCAGGTTTTTCAACCAAAGTTGAAATTTCAGATATTTCAGGCCGCGGCGTTGGAATGGACGTGGTGAAAACCCGCATCAGCCAATTAAACGGCACAGTGCATATTGATTCGGTAAAAGGCCAAGGCACCATTTTAGAAATTAAAGTGCCACTGACATTAGCGATTATGCCCACATTAATGGTGGATGTTGCTAAGCAGGTGTTTGCCTTACCGCTTTCAAGCGTTAATGAAATTTTCCACCTCGATTTAACTAAAACTAATGTTGTCGATGGTCAGCTCACCGTCATAGTGCGCGATAAAGCCGTGCCACTGTTTTATTTAGAGCAATGGTTACATCGCAACAAGACCACGCTTACTCATGGCGATAAAAAGCAAGGCCATGTAGTGATTGTGCAACTTGGAACCATGCAAATTGGTTTTGTGGTTGATGCATTAATCGGTCAAGAAGAAGTTGTGATTAAGCCTTTAGGCAGTATGCTGCAAGGTACGCCGGGTATGGCAGGGGCAACAATTACCTCCGATGGAGGTATTGCATTGATCCTTGATGTACCGGGTTTATTAAAATATTACGCCAAAAGTAAAAGATAAAATTCCAATTGATAAGGAATGAAATGGCTACCAAAGTTTTAGTTGTTGATGATTCAAGTTTCTTTAGACGTCGAGTCAGCGAAATAGTGAATCAAGATGACGACCTCGAAGTGGTGGGTGTTGCAGTCAATGGCCAAGAAGCCATCGACATGGCTGAGAAATTAAAGCCACAAGTCATCACCATGGATATCGAGATGCCAGTGATGGACGGCATTACTGCTGTGCGTAAAATAATGGCAACTAACCCAACACCGATACTGATGTTTTCGTCTTTAACCCATGATGGCGCTAAAGCGACGCTTGATGCGCTTGATGCCGGCGCATTGGATTTTTTACCGAAACGCTTTGAAGATATAGCCTCTAAAAAAGAAGAGGCCATTAAGCTACTGCAACTAAGGGTTAAAACCTTAGGCAGAAGACGATTATATAAGCCATTACCAAGAACGGTTACAGCTCGAAATGCAGCAGATGCAGCTAACCCTGCAAGCTTGAGAACCACATTAGCATCGAAACCGGCCTTAAATAATCGCTCGCAAGCGAATAATTCACAGGCCAGTAGCGCCCAAAACGTGTGTTCTGCCAGCGCCATTAGAGCGAGCGGTAAAAAATATAAAGCCTTGCTGATAGGCACTTCAACGGGTGGGCCTGTTGCACTGCAAAAAGTCTTAACGGCATTTCCTGCAAATTACCCACACCCAATATTACTTATTCAGCACATGCCGGCTGCGTTTACGCCTGCTTTTGCCAGTCGCTTAAATAGCTTATGTCAGATTACGGTAAAAGAAGCGCAAAATGGGGATGTACTGCAACCCGGTTGTGCTTATTTAGCCCCAGGTGGCATGCAATTGATGGTGGAGCGAAGTGGTTCATTTGGACGTTTAAAAGTTATCGCCGGTAATGCCGAGATGAACTACAAACCCAGTGTGGATATTACCTTTGCATCAGCCTCAAAAGTGTTTGGCGGTGATGTATTAGCGGTTGTACTTACCGGTATGGGCGCAGATGGCAGAGAAGGCGCCAGAATGCTGAAAGCCGCTGGAGCAACGATTTGGGCACAAGATGAAGCTAGTTGTGTGGTGTATGGTATGCCGCAAGCGGTTACCGTAGCAGGTTTATCAACTCATTCCATTGCTATCGACAGTATGGCGGAGTCCATTATCAAAGAGACGGCCCGTGGCTAAGGTCAACAAGGCAATGAACACCCAACAAATGTCAGTGGTGTTTTTATTGATTATCGCGGTTATTACGCTGGCAGGATTATATTTTGAGGCGGCAAAAACTAACCGCGAATTGTCTCAACAAGTTGCGCAACTAAAAGCATCGCAAGTGTTGTTAATGGTGCCTGATGAGCAGGCAGCGGACATTGCTGCTTGGCTTGGAAAACATCCAGAACCCACCAAAGCATTAGTGCAAAAGGCGGCGAATGGTGAAGCGGTGACATTAAGCCTAGGGCCTGGAACGACAGCTGAAAATAACCAGCACTTTCAGCCAAAGGAACAGCAGAATATACAAACGCTTGAAAACGCTCAAGGGGTAAAAGTAATCCCCTTACCCCATGGTGGGATCAGGATAACCACCCGTGAATCAGACTCACTTTAGAGCAGATTGTAATCTAGTGTAGTCAGTTAATAATCAATTGAATAATAACAATAATAAAGCTGTGAGGCGTCATTTGAAAGTTTGGACAATCGCAAATCAAAAAGGCGGCGTAGGTAAAACAACTACGGTTGCCAGCCTTGCTGGCGCGTTAATTAAGCGTGGTCAAAGGGTATTGATGATTGATACAGACCCTCATGCATCGCTAGGTTATTATTTAGGGATTGATTCTGAGCAAATCCCCAGTTCACTTTACGATATTTTTTTGGCGCATAAGCCGTTATCTTTAGCGGATGTTGAAAAGCATATTGTGCCGACCTCAATTGATGGTTTAGATCTTATTCCTGCCTCAATGGCGCTAGCCACATTAGATAGAGCTTTGGGACATCAAGAAGGGATGGGACTGGTTTTACGTAACCTATTAGCCTTGCTAGATGACAAATATGATATTGCTATCATTGATTGCCCGCCTATTTTAGGGGTGTTAATGGTTAATGCTCTGGCGGCAAGTGAACATATAATCATTCCAGTTCAAACTGAGTTTTTGGCCATAAAAGGCTTAGAGCGAATGGTGAAAACCATGGCGCTAATGGGGCGTTCAAAGAAAACAGATTACAGCTTTACCATTTTAGCAACCATGTATGATCGGCGCACTAAAGCGTCACCTGTAGCGTTACAATCCTTGCAGCTAAGCTATCCAGAAACTTTATGGCCTGATGTTATTCCTGTGGATACTAAATTTAGAGATGCCAGTTTAGCCCATGTGCCACTATCCCATCATATGCCCAGCAGCCGTGGGATGAAAGCCTATAATCGCTTACTGGATTTTTTAATGTCTAGGGAGTTAACTCATGTCAAAATCGGTTGATGAAACTGTTTTTGATTTCTTCTCAGTATTATTACAAGAGCCTTCTGATAAGGCTTTAGATGCTGCTACAAGCTGCAATAAACAGACTTCAATCAGCAGACTACAAGTCGCTCAACACACAGACTCTACTAGCAGTACAGAGGTTGCAGAAATTTATGAAGGCTCCCTGCACAATAGTGAAGATAAATATTTACATGCCACAACTAAGTTGGCAGCTCCAAGTCTTCGCTTGCAAACGGTCGCGACGCTGGGTGAATCTTTAAGTTCGTCATTTGCTGAGCCGCAAGTGGATAAAAATGCCTTATCTAAATTATTGGCGGTAGTCTCAGCACCAGTATCAACAACTTCAGAACAATGTGTTGAATCTCCACTTGAGGTAAAGCAAGTACTTAAAGGTACGGTGCAACAGGCAAAGCTGCCAATAGCTCAACCTGCAGCACAGGCCGCGAAATTATCCGTAGTGGATAATAAAGATTCTCAAATCTCAGCCGATATAGATAATCATAAGCGAGCTTATGTTGAAACCGCGGTTATCGACGTCAGTCAGTCGCCCGCTAAAGCTGAATTAGCATCGATTCCGCCAAGTATCACCACAGATTTACAAGATGTTTTAGATGATGAATTTCAGGTGTTATTTTTCAATGTGGCAGGCTTGACGCTTGCGGTGCCATTGGTGAGTTTGGGCGGTATCGTAAAAATTGAACATATTAATCACCTGATAGGGCGCCCCAAATGGTTTTTAGGGGTACAAACTCGTCGAGATCAAAAGGTGAATGTTGTAGATAGTTGCCGCTGGGTGATGCCAGAAAAGTACACCACCGAAATGGCGCAATCTATTGATTATCAGTATATCGTCATGCTTGAAAACAGTGACTGGGGACTGGCATGTGAATCCTTAGTTAACGCGGTGAAAATTAATAAATCTCATGTCAATTGGCGTGAAAAAGCGGGTAAGCGTCCATGGCTTGCCGGCGTAGTAAAAGAACAAATGTGTGGCATTTTAAATGTGCAAGCGCTCATTGAAATGCTAGATGCAGGATTAGGTTGTCAAGATTCGATTGTCTGAGGTTATTTATGACAGATTCAAGAAATGTAGCAGCGGTTGCTGCAGGTAAAGAAGATGTAGTTTTACAGTGGGTTACTTTTAAGTTAGATAACGAAACTTATGGTATCAACGTCATGCAAGTTCAAGAAGTATTACGTTATACCGAAATTGCCCCCGTTCCCGGTGCGCCTATGTATGTGCTTGGTATCATTAATTTACGTGGCAATGTCGTCACTGTGATAGATACTCGTTCACGCTTTGGCCTTGATGCTGCAGAAGTTGATGACTCATCGCGAATAGTCATCATTGAAGCAGAAAAGCAAGTGATTGGTATTTTGGTTGATAGCGTTGCCGAAGTGGTTTACCTACGCCGCTCTGAAATCGATAATGCCCCGAATGTCGGCACTGAAGAAAGTGCTAAATTCATTCAGGGAGTCAGTAACCGAGATAATGAGTTATTGATTTTAGTCGACCTTGATAAGTTACTATCTGACGATGAGTGGGCAGAAATAACTCAGTTATAAGCGTTTTTTGCGTTTCAACTAAAGCCAGCATTATTATTTGCTGGCTTTTGTGTTTTAATGACAAAAATCAGTCTTATCAGGAAGTATGAATGTCGCAAGAATTGCTTATCACTATTGTTATTTATGTTGTCACTTGTGCCGCAATAGCGATGTTTTTTTCAAAAAGAGCCAGCAAGCTGCAAAGCAAAGTAGATGCATTAACTGTGTTGGTAAAAGAAAATGATCGCCAGCGAGAAACCGTTAAACGAGAGCTGCAGGAATTACGCAGTGGCACTATCGGTGTTGGTAAGCGTGTTTTAGAGTTAGAGCAAAAATTAACTAAACAATCACAGCGCCTAGAAGAGGCAAGTCAGCAAGACCCACAATCTAAATTATACTCTAGAGCATTAAAAATGGTGGGGTTAGGTGCTGGAGTGGAAGAGCTGATTAATGAGTGTGAACTACCTAAAGCAGAAGCGGAATTAATTATCCGTTTACATAAAAAGTAGCTCGTCATTTTGCGAAAGCGCTAAGCTTGTTCAATGATTTTTTGATGTAAGTTATCCCATTGCTCTGGAAATTTACCATCTAACATATACACAAATGCAATGAGCTCGGCGATTAAGGTGTAGAGCTCTTGGGGCACTTGTTCACCGAGTGCTAATAACTGTAAAAATTCACTTAAATTCTCATCTTGATGGATATAGACGCCAGCATCTTTTGCTAGTGCTATTATCTCTTCAGCGACTAAATCTTTGCCTGTGGCGGTGACCGTTGGCGCGCTAATGCCATCAAAGCTTAGCGCGACCGCTTTCTTAATTTTAGTCATTATTTGCTCCTAATTTCACGTCTTAAAGTGCATCTTAAGCATTGGTTTTTACTAGATAATGATCGCCTGGTAATAAGGTTGCGGGTACATTATCAATTACCGTGGTGAACTCTCGCGCGACAAAGCCTGCCTGATTTATTTTTATGCTTAATAGCGCTTGAAAATCACTCACTTTATCTAACAGGCTTTGATTTTCACTGGTAAATTTAACATCAAGAAAATCTCCTATCTTATGGGCATTAACCAATAAAGCCCCCTGAGCCAGATTAAATTTTAATTGCAACCGCCAACTTGTTATCGCGCTGTTATCATTAGAAGAGCCCCGTTCAAACTTGCCCTCTAATTGCTCTTTTCGTGGGCCAATGGAGTAAGGCAGCGCTATATACCAAGCGAGATGCTGATTAGCGTCGCTACTCGCTTGTTGGTATCCGCCAAAGCTAGTGGCTAGTTTGCCTAAGGACTCGACGCTGCGGGCTTTATCTAAGGCACTTAAAAGCAATTGGCTTTGGTCAGTGTTGTTGAGAACTTTTTGCTGCAGTTTATCAAGGTAGTGCTGCAATGACGGGCTCAGCTGGGTGTGAGCGCCTTGGCGTTTAAAGCCAATGAGCAACTGAAATAGTGCGCTAATTGCCCCAGCTGTTAATGCTGTATTGGGTAGCTGCTGCGTATTGGCCAGATTTAAGCTGGTTAAGCTCAGTAGCTCTTGTTTTAATAAGCTTTGATCTGCAAGTTGGGTTAATGGCCGTGGATTTAAGCTCGGCAGTAATGCTAATAAAGCACTGACAAGGGTATTAGTTGCATTATTGCTGCAAGCATTTTTAAGTGGCATTGCGCCAGCTTTATGTAAATTTTGTTTCAGTACTTCAACGGGGCTTTTGTTTACTTGAGCCACAGTTGAGCTTGCAGCGTGTTGATGCGAGTTTACCTGTTGCTGAGGTGGTTTTACATTGGTCACCGTGGTTTCAACACTGGCTCTTAAAGGTATTTGCTCAAGCTTTTTTAATAGCTGACTCAGTAATTGGGCCGGTTCATCTTTTCTTACCACAATATGTTCTGAGATCGCCTTTAACTTATTGTGATTGTTGTCATTGTGGCTATTGGTGTCAATCGTAAACAAATCAGCAGTCGCAACATGCAATATTGGGGTTAATGTTAACAGCGGTTTCCCAGCCACTTGGTTGATATGAGCAAGGTGTTGGCCTTGAGGCAATTTTGCTGATGCTGACACTGAAATCTCAGCCCCGGTATTAAAGCGCAAGTGATTATGTTTTATTTCAACCACAGGTAGCGGGTAACCTTGTGCTCTGGCGGCCAAGGCCAATAATTGCGGTGATGAAATATTATTGCTTTGTGCCAGTTTTAGCAGCTCAATAGGCAGCTTAGTTTGTATCGCAGGTGCGACTAGCACTAACTGCTTATTGGTGAGACTGCTCGTTGTGGCCTGTTTATGAGATGCGGTACCAGTGAGCTTAGTTAATTGCTTTATCGTGTCATTGTTTAACATTAACTGCCCACCAGAACGCAGGATTTGCTGTATTTGATGGCAGGCTGAAAATTGAAATGTTTTATTCGCGACGGCAAAGGTAACCGCGGCATGGTTTTTAGTATCTTGAGATAACTGGGGTATAGATGATGAGCAGGCTGTAGACGCTTGGTTTGTACCTGATAATAGCGATGTCGATGATGATTGTGTTGTCGATGATGACCGTATTGAAGATGACAGCGTAACAGGCACTAAGCTTGCTGGTTTAGCGATATTCGCGCTGGTTAAATTGTGGCGCATTTTTGAGGCTTCAGTTGTCGCCAGTCTTGCTGTGATTAAGCCTTGTGTCATATTTTTTTATCGTCACTCAAGTTGTTTATTGCTATTTACGTAACAATTTACGAAACCATTACCTAACTATCACCTTTAAATATGTTCTATTACAATTTAAGCGTTGATCTCCTACACTCCTTGAGTATCCTTAGCCGTAATTGTTGACTATAGGTGTTGTAGTTGTAGTATTTTTGACTATCAACAGTGATAAATTCGCGCAATTAATACTGTAAATGAAATCTTAAAAGTTTATTTGGCTAACTTAAATAGCGTTACACAGAATAGGTTATACAGACTGTATCGACTTGATAGTCCTTTGCTTTAATCTTCAATGTAAATCTTTGCTAGAGTTAATCTGTAAGCTTTACTGGTAAGTGAATACAAGTTGAATTTGTAATCTAGCGCGACTGAAATAGAGCCTTAACTCAGAGTATTTCAGTATTGAATTTTCCCGAAAGAGAGATGTATGAAGTATAAATTGTTGTTGCTTTCTTTATTGATGGCTTGCAGTGTCTTTTCATTAAAAGCCGAACCTATTCAGCAGGCAAACAAGCCTGATGTTGAAGTCATCTATGATGATCCTCGCGATCCCATAGAGGGATTTAACCGTGCCATGTGGGATTTTAATTACCACTATCTTGATCGTCATTTTTTCCGCCCTATAGCCCATGGATATAATGATTATTTGCCAACACCAGTAAAGTCTGGGGTTAATAATTTTGTGCGTAACTTTGAAGAACCAAGTTCGTTAGTGAATAACGCATTACAAGGTAAGTGGGGCTGGGCAGCCAATGCTGGTGGCCGATTTACCGTTAATACCACTCTAGGACTTTTTGGGGTGATTGATGTGGCAGACATGATGGGCATGACCCGCAAACAAGATGCCTTCAATGAAGTGTTAGGTTATTACGGCGTGCCAAACGGCCCTTATTTTATGGCGCCTTTTTTTGGTCCTTATGTGACAAGGGAACTCGCCTCAGATTGGGTTGATAGTCTATACTTTCCTTTGTCAGAGTTCTTGTTATGGCAGTCAGTCCTTAAGTGGGGCTTGAAAAACCTCGACTCACGAGCATCAGCCATCGATCAAGAACGTCTATTAGATAATGCACTTGATCCATACACATTTGTCAAAGAAGCCTATTTTCAATATATGGATTACAAAGTTTATGATGGCAACGTGCCAGTCAAACAAGATGATGATGAATTACTAGAAGAATATTTATTAGAGCTTGAGTGATATTGCTGAACGATGAGGCTTCTTCGACAGCAGTGCTATCGGGGGAGTTTTATGGCATTAACCAATGTCGCCGTGTTATTAGTTGAAGATGATGCAGTTTTTAGGCAGTTAGTCGCTGACTTTTTAACTCAGCAAGGCGCTGTGGTTTTTGAAGCAGAAAATGGTGAAGAGGGCGTCAAAGCCTTTCAAGCACAGCCTGTTGATATCGTCATTGCTGATTTAAGCATGCCACGCTTAGGGGGCCTTGGTATGCTTAAACAGATAATCGAGTTAAACCCTTCAGTCCCTTCAATTGTCATATCAGGTAATAATGTGATGGCTGATGTCGTGGAAGCTTTGCGCTATGGCGCCAGCGATTACTTAGTCAAACCCGTTTCTGATCTTTTTATCATCCAGCAAGCCATTGAACAAGCTATAGCGCCGCAGGCTCAGTCCGATAAGCTTGATTTTAATGACAGCCATGCAGTTATCAACTCTGCCGCTAAGATGAGCGAAGATTTATCATATCAAGAATTAGCTGATAACTTTAGCCTACTGGAAAGCAGTGCTGAAGCAGCTAAGAGTGTGCAGCAGCAATTGTTTCCTACCTCAAATATTGGTTACCCTAACGCCGATGTTCACTATAGCTTGTGTAAAAATAGTGATGTAAGTGCTTATTTTATCGATTCCACTATGGTGGGAGATAAGCATTTAATGATGTACATGGCGCATTTTTATCCTGAAGATAATCGCGCCGCATTCGGCTGTGTATTAATGCGAAGCTTTGTTAACCAAAAATTAAAACAATACCGTAATGGCGTCAGTAATACCTTAATCGAGCCTTACAATATGCTGAGCTACTTGAATGAGCGTATGGTGACTTCAGGCCTGAACTTGTATGTGGATATGGTGTATGTGTGTGTTGAGCTTGAACACTTCAGAGTTGCGATTGGCCAAGCTGGTAGCGGACTGCGTTGCTATTTACGTAATAATAACGGTTTAGCACCATTGGCGATTTCACCTTCACGACAACTAGGCTCAGATGAGTGGAATAAGCCTAGTATGCAGTTTAGGAGTTTACTGCCAGAAGAAAAGATCTGTATTGTCAGCAGTGATGCAAATCATCGAGCTCGATTACTGAATAACCAATTTAATGGCTTGTTCTATGATGAAGCGCTAGCCGCTGGCGGCTTTATGGAGTTAGCTCTTAAGCTGTAATAGATTAAATGCAAGCTGCCCACGTCATAAACACAGTATTGGATAAATAAAGCTGAAATAAAAAACCTCGCAAATGGCGAGGTTTTTTAATTCATGATGCACTAAAGCTAAGTATTAATGCTTTATTGCTTCATGTTCAGCGGTTACTGCAATTTCTTCAGTTAACGCTTGTTCTTCAGTTTCGTTGTGACCTTCAGCACCGTGCATCCAGCTAACTAACTTGTCTGCCATGAAGTAAAGAATAATACCTGAAATAGCAGAAGTAATCGCGATACCAGCGAAGATAGCCATTGCGTTTGCAAGTTGCTCTTCTTTGCCGCCGTCATGTCCAATAAATGAGCCAACTACGCCGCCAATTTTGTTCGCAATAGCGATAAATAGGAACCATGCGCCCATCATTAATGATGCAATACGCAGAGGAGCCAATTTAGTGACCATTGATAAACCAATTGGAGATAAACATAATTCACCCATGGTATGGAAGAAGTATGCACCGACTAACCACCACATGCTTGACTTAGCGTTTGCATCGCCACCCATTTCAAGTACTGCACCGATCATGAATAGGAAACCAATACCAAGTAACACTAGACCTAAGGCAAACTTAACAGGAGAGTTAGGCTCATTCTTACCAAGGCGTACCCAAATAGAAGCAATCACTGGTGCAAAAATAACAATGAACATAGCGTTAAGTGATTGGAACCAAGTGGTAGGTACTTCCCAGCCGCCAATCATTCTGTCGGTAAAGTCGTGGGTGAATAAGTTAAGTAAACCACCAGCTTGCTCAAAGCCCGCCCAGAAAATAATAGTAAATAGACCCATAACCATGATCACTTTAATGCGATCACGTTCAATTTTAGTCAGAGGTTCTTTACGAACATTACCTGCAGCGGCGTCTCTTTCTTTTTCAAGCTTTGCAGCAGGGTAACGGCCGATGTCACCAAGTAGCTTTTGAGAGAAGATAAACTGGATGATAAGTGAGAATATCATACCGATACCAGCACATAAGAAGCCCATTTGGAAGTTGCCATCATAGGCTGCAACAACAGAACCTACGATAATACCAGACAGGAATGCACCAACGTTAATACCCATATAGAAGATAGTAAATGCACCATCACGACGATGATCGCCTTCTTCGTATAAGTCACCAACCATGGTAGAAATATTTGGCTTAAATAGACCGTTACCAATAATAAGTGTACCTAGGCCAATATAGAACATCATTGTTTCTTGACCAGGGATCCAGCTATGAGGTAATGCTAATAGGAACTGACCCGCGGCCATTAAGGCGCCACCAATCATAATTGCTCTACGTTGACCTAAATAGGCATCGGCTAGCCATCCACCAATGAGTGGGGTTAAATATACAAGACCAGTAAAAGTACCATAAAGTGAAATTGCATCTGCTTGGGACCAACCTAAACCATGGCCGCCCTCTGTTTGTACTTTATCGACCAGATATAGCACCAAAATGGCACGCATAGCGTAATAACTGAATCTTTCCCATAGTTCTGTTGTAAACAGCAGGAAAAGCCCCTTGGGATGACCAAGCATGGTCCCCTGTGGTTTTGCATTGCTCATTAAGTCTTCCACCTTAAGCTTGTGATTTGCCTGTGCGACCACTGTCGCCACAGAAATTGTTGTTTGCAATTGTGATTATGTTCAACGTATTGATATTTTCAGAATTACATTCTGTCTCGTTTCAATTTAGTTGCTTTAAATCTAATCACTTTGTTGTTTATTTATTATAGTAAATGTTGTCATTTTAAAGTTTTAAGGATTAAAACCATAAAAAGCTACCCTTATATACATCTTATAAGCCGTAAAAGTCAATGGCCATGGGCGATCAGCGTTTGTAAATGTAAACGTTGAATCAGTTTTTAACCGCTTGCAAAGATACCTTTGTTGTTTTTTTGGTGCTAGTTGGCAAGCTTTTAGCTGGCAAATGCTATTAAAGTCACCATAACAACGGATAACAGAATTTGTGACGATTATTTAGTATGAGGTCGGTTAGCGGGCTGACAAATAGAATCTATACTTGTTTTAATTGTGTAAACGCTTTGCAAATTTTTAACAAGTATATAAAATGTAACTCATTGGATTTTAGTGTCAAAAAAACAATTTTTAGTTTTATTGAATATTAAGTGTCTGGCCATTGAGTGTAATTAACTGACTTTGATGGCGGAGGCAGGATCTTGTATCGACAACTTGTTTGTTTATGCAGCTTAGTTTTTAGCAGTTCAGTGCTTGCTTGGGTTGATAGTGATCTTGATGGCGTACCAGATAAAAAAGATGCCTGTCCCAATACACAGATTAATACAGCTGTACTTGCCAACGGTTGCCAGCAAAGTTTGGGCTTAGTGAGCGTCAGCCCGATATATTTTAATTTTGGCCAGTCTCGGGTGTTAAGGTCGCAATTACCCAGTATTGAGCGGGCGCACCAGCTCATTAAGGACAATAAGCTTGTCAGTATTTCTTTACTAGGTCACACCGACAACATTGGTAGTGAGCAATTAAACGCCAGTTTGTCAGTAAAAAGAGCCCAATCAGTTAAAGATATTTTGGTCGAGCAGTTTGCGATTGATGCCGATGTAATAGAAGTTAGTGGTATGGGGAGTTTGGCTCCCATATCAACAAATCGTACCGCGCTAGGTAGGCAAAAAAATAGACGCGTTGAATTCAAGTTTGAATAATTATTATTAATAAAGGGAGTAAACCATGGAAAGCATCGAGAGTTTGATGGCACAAGCGCCTGAATTTTTAATCACTTATGGATTAAAAGTTGTGATGGCCATTTTGATATTTATCGTAGGTAAATATCTATCTAACGTAGCTAAGAAATTAACTACAAAACTATTACTGGGCCGTAAAATTGATGAAACCGTAGCATCATTTGTCGGTAATTTGGTTTGGGGCGTGGTATTTGTATTTACGATTATCGCAACCTTAGGTCAAATTGGCGTACAAACAGCATCACTAGTCGCTGTATTGGGTGCTGCAGGTTTAGCTGTAGGTTTAGCGCTGCAAGGTTCATTGTCAAATTTTGCCGCAGGTGTGTTGATGGTTATCTTCCGCCCTTGTCGTGTAGGTGATTTTGTTGAAGCCGCTGGTGTAGCGGGAGTGATTGAAGAAATAACTATTTTCTCAACTAAACTTCGTACTGGCGATAACAAGACCATTATTGCTCCAAACTCAGCGATGATGGATGGCACTATTATTAATTACTCAACTAAAGAAACACGTCGAGTTGATTTAGTTATCGGTGTGGGTTACACCTCAGATATCGCAGCAACCAAGAAAGTTATCTCTTCTGTATTAGACAATAATCAATATGTTCTTAAAGATCCTGCATACACTGTTGCACTAGGTGAACTAGCAGATTGTTCTATTAACTTCGTGGTTCGTCCATGGGTTAACACTGCCGATTACTGGCCAGCTCATTTTGAGTTACTAGAACAGATTAAGAATGCGCTAGATGCTGCAGCTATTGAAATTCCATTCCCACAAATGGATTTACATTTAAAAGAAATGCCAGCTAAATAGCCTATTTAGTGCATTTTGTTCACAAAGCCAGCTATTATGCTGGCTTTTTTATGGCCATTTTATCGCAATGATTTCGTGAGGTTAAAAATGTACAATAATATTCTATCTTCAGTCGCAGTGGTTATTGCACTTACCTTGCCTAATGTCAGTGTTGGCAGTGAAGTGACGACAATTACTATGGGCGGTAAGCCGATGGCGTTAGTAGGCCAGCAATTAAGCGTTAATACTCAAGCGCCTGACTTTACCCTTGTTAATGAGATATTCGAGCCCATAAGCCTGGCTGACTTTAAAGGAAAAACCGTATTAATTAGTGCTGTGCCTAGCTTAGATACTGGGGTCTGTGCGTTGCAGACTAAGCGATTTAATAAATCAGTCAGTCAATACAACGACAATGTGGTGATGTTAACTATTAGCACCGATTTACCTTTTGCTCAAAAGCGTTTTTGTCAGGCAGAGCAAGTGGATAAAATAACAGTGCTATCAGATGCTGTATGGCGAGATTTTGGTCATAAATATGGTTTACTGATCAAAGACCGCGGTTTACTTGCGAGAGCTATTTTGATTATTGATACGAACGGAACACTCAAATATAAAGAACTTGTAGCTGAGGTGGCTAATCATCCAGATTACGACGCCGCATTATCGGCATTAAATAAAATTTCTGCCGACTAGCACAAGCTTAAGCACGAATAACTGGGGTAGAATAAGCTAATTTTACAGTACTAGAAACAGTACTCGCGCCAGTTTATTGAGAGTGGATATGATTGATTTTCGCAGTGATACGGTAACAAAACCCACAGATGCCATGCGTAAAGTCATGGCGAATGCCGAGGTTGGCGATGATGTTTATGGTGATGATCCCACGGTAAACCATTTACAAGATATGGCTGCTGACTTATATGGCTTTGATAGTGCTTTGTTTGTTAGTTCTGGTACTCAAGCTAATTTATTGGCCTTAATGGCACATTGTGAGCGAGGTGATGAGTACCTTTGTGGTCAACAGGCTCATAATTATAAATTTGAAGGTGGCGGGGCAGCAGTACTGGGCAGTATTCAACCGCAACCGTTAAACAATCAGCCAGACGGTTCAATTTTACTTGCAGATATTGAAGCTGCTATTAAGCCTAATGATATTCATTTTGCGCATACTCGTTTATTGAGCCTTGAAAATACCATTGGTGGTAAGGTGTTACCGCAGAAATACCTTGCTGATGCCCAAGCATTAGCCTTTAATCATAATTTAAAAATCCACTTAGATGGCGCGCGCGTAGCGAATGCTGCAGTGGCACAAAATATACCCATTAGTGAGATTACTCAGTATTTTGATTCGGTTTCAATTTGCTTATCAAAGGGCTTAGCTGCGCCAATAGGTTCAATATTGCTTGGGGATGAGCGCTTAATACAAAAAGCTATACGCTGGCGTAAAGTGCTCGGTGGCGGTATGAGGCAAGCGGGTATTATTGCAGCAGCAGCCCAATTGGCTATTACCGAGCAAGTGGATAGGTTGGCAGAAGATCATGATAATGCCGCGCTTTTAGCACAGCTGTTATCTGAAATGCCTGAGTTTTCAGTGGATATCAATTTAGTTCAAACTAATATGGTGTTTGCATCTTTAGATAAGGCATATGATGTCAAGCATCTCGCTTTACTATTGGCGCAAAAGGGCATCATTATCAGTCCGTCATCGTCATTACGCTTGGTGACCCACAAAGATATTAGCCGGCAGGATATTGTGACTTTTATCACTACCTTGAAGCAAATAATTGTCCAGCTGAATAATAAATAATCCAGATAAAACTGTCTTAGCTCAAATGTGGCACCCATAAATGAGCGCTCAATCAGTTATTGATTGTCTTTAAAAGCACTTCTGCCAAGAGGTGCTTTTTTTTGGTGCAAGCAAGTACTGAGGTTGTAATATTATGGCGCAGTTAAGAGACCATATTTAAATCATGGTTTTATCATTTTTAATTATTTCAACAGCTTGAAGAGTTGGCTTTAAAGTTGCTACCTATAAAGTGGTATAGTAATTCAAGGAGCAATATTATGGAATATTTAGGCCGTCATATTGTAAAACCAGTAAATTTAAATGCAGAACAAAGTCTATGTTGTGGCCAGCTACTGATGTGGCTTAATCAAGAAGCGTCGATATTTGCCCGCTGTCAAATGCACAGTAAGCAGCTAATGGCTAAGTTAGTGTCAGAAATTAATTTTATGAGTCCCGCTAAAATGGGTGATGTGATTGAGTTTGGTATGGAAGCCATTAGCTTAGGGCAAAGTTCTATTACATTAAGATGTAAAGTGAGAAATAGCCTTAGCAATGCACCGATCGCTTATATCGATAAAATTGTGTTTGTGAACATTAATGAAAGAGGTTTACCGATCCCTCATGGCATTAGAGCTAATGCCGCCTAAGGGGATGGTTTAATCATTGCGAGTACCGGTAAAGGTAAGTGTTTAGCAAACTAGCCCCAATAGAGTCGTTCACTGGCGTTAACCTTGCCAGCTTTAATTGATCTAAAGCTGGCAAGGTTAATGTTTTATCTTTATCAGTTAGCGCTTAAGCGCCTAATTCCACTTTAGTGTAATTTAAGATGCGGATGAATAATGCGGCTGATCCCTTTTGCCAGCATCATTAAGGTGCCTTTCACCACACCGTGCAGCTCAATTAAGTGACGACGATAAAGTGAGGTGTAAACAAAACGGGCAATTTTACCCTCAACCAAAACCCCGCCACCCATAAATGACATTAGGTTACCGACAGTGTGGAACTTCGACAGGTTCACCAGCGAACCTAAATCTTTGTAAACGTATTCATTTTTAGGATCTTTGCCAGCAAGCATCAACATAATGTTATCAGCTGTCATTAATGCCATTTGTCTTGCTGACTGGCCTCGTGGAGGTACCCAGCTGCCATCAGCTTGTGGGCAAGCTGCACAATCGCCAATAGAGAAGATTGAGGGATCTAGGGTGGTTTGCATATTTTGCTTCACCATCACTTGGTTAATATGATTACTTTCAAGACCACCAATATTATTTAAAAAGTTTGGTGCTTTAACACCTGTTGACCATATAACCATATCTGCAGGGATCAAGGTGTTATCTGTTGTCGATAAGCCTTCTGGTGTCACTTGTGTAATGCGGGTGTTTGTCATGACCTTCACTCCCAATTGCTTGAGTTCACGGGTCACTGAGTCAGAAATTTCTACTTTGCCGACTTTAGGTAAAATGCGCTCATCAGCTTCAATGAGGGAAACTTCCAGCAAACTGGTATCAATTTTATAGCCAAAGCCACTGAGTTGCTCTACCGCATGGTGCATTTCAGCCGACATTTCCACACCAGTCGCACCTGCACCTACCACAGCAATTTTAATTTTATCATCCAGTTGATGATGACTGGCATAGCGCATAAATTTATTTAATAACAGCTTACGAATTTGCATCGCTTGTTCAGTGTTATCTAAAAACAGGCTGTGCTCTTTGACGCCAGGAATATTAAAGTCATTGGCTACGCTGCCAATGGCAATCACTAAATAGTCATAAGGAATATGACGAGCGGGTAAGAGTTCATCCCCGTTTTCATCATTAATTGGCGCTAAAATAATATGTTTATCATCACGATTAATATCAATCATTGCACCTTGTTGAAAATGGTAACCATGTGCTGAGGCGTGGCCACGGTAGCTAATTGCATCAATGCCAATATCTAAGGCGCCAGTAGCCACTTCATGAAGCAGTGGTTTCCACACATGGCTTTCGGCACAATCCACGAGTGTGACTTTTGCTTTGGCTTTTCTACCAACTTTATGACCCAATTTAGTGGCGATTTCCATGCCACCTGCGCCGCCGCCAACGATGACGATATTCGGAACTGCTTGCATCTAAGATGCTCCTTTAGTGAAGTTAAAATAATTCGGTTATATTTTTATCGGTATGGCTTTAACGACAAGGAACAGAATCGACAAAATCTTATAAAAATTATGCGCTTTAGCGTTGCAAACTCACTTGTCATGTAAAGGTAGTCAGAGTAAAGCGAGTTAATTTATAAGATTAAAAAAGAATGCAGCATATCGAAGCGTTAAAAGGCAGTCGTAAAGCGTGTTAAAAATTATGAGAAGCAGTTTATATAGTAAACAAAGCTGGGATGTCTTAATAAGAGTGTGGAACTGTGAACTGATGGTTAACTAGTTTGGAATAGTGTTAACTGGATCACGTATTGGCTTTGGTAATATTTGAGATTGTCACCGAAAAACATAACAGCGTTTTTCGGTGATTCAGTAATCCTTGGAAACGTTACTGAGCTTTAGCAAGACGCTTGTTATAGTCTTCGACTAAATGGGCAATGATTTTCTCTGGATCTGCATCTTGGCAGCAATCATCGAGGAAGATCTTAAAGGTGACCATAGCGTGGGCATCATTTAACAGGCGATTGCTTTGCATTGAGTAATAAGTGTTGTCGGTGTCCGACTTTCTAACGACAAACTTTCCGCTTTCAAATGATTTTGAACCGGGTGCATTGTGCCATTTGGTGATGCGGTTTAGTGCAATTTCTGAGGATTGGTTGATTTCTATGTGGTTTAACCAGCTAGCTGTTTTATCTTTTTCTTTATAGTGAGGACATCTTACTGTGTAGTTATACACATGAGTGATTGCAGTCATAGCTTACCTACTTATTTAAGAATGTAACTTCATCATAGACCCCTATTTTAAGGCAGGTCAATGGTTATTTTGAGAAGTTAGACGCGGTTAACAGTTATGTGTGTAAGTGTATTATTTATTAAATAAAAGTATCAGTTTGTAGTTAGAATACTTAAGTGTGACTATTATTTTTAGCGCTGTGGCTGGCGCTATTTCAATAGCTTAATGGCAATTTTATTGGCCTTAAGCTGTGTTTTAGTCAGGTTGTTCTCTAGTAGAGAATGCCAGCCATTGACAGGCTTTATTCGCGGATCAGCTTGAGCCGCGAATATATGAAACTTACGGTTGTAACCTATAGTGCGTTAGTGAATATTTCACAAATCTCACCATGGGTCGCTTGTTTTGGGTTAGTGAGGCCACAGGCATCTTTTAACGCATTATCAGCCAATGTAGGGATGTCTTCTGGGTTAACTCCAAGTTCAGTTAAATTCGCTGGGATATTGACTGCAACAGACAAGGTTTTAATGGCTTCGATTGCAGCCGCTGCGCCTTGAGTATCATCTAATTGCGCCACATCTACACCCATTGCTTTAGCAATGTCTTTTAATTTACCTGGCACCACTTGCGCATTGTAAGCTTGTACATGCGGCAGTAATAGTGCATTACACACACCGTGTGGTAAATCATAAAAGCCGCCAAGTTGATGGGCCATCG
Organism: Shewanella sp. 6_MG-2023; assembly: GCF_030547195.1. Taxonomy (NCBI): domain Bacteria; kingdom Pseudomonadati; phylum Pseudomonadota; class Gammaproteobacteria; order Alteromonadales; family Shewanellaceae; genus Shewanella; species Shewanella sp. 6_MG-2023. The sequence goes on from NZ_JAUOQU010000007.1 coordinate 113,502, forward strand.
CATGAACATAACCTAAGCTAGCATTATTAAATGCCATTCCCGCTAAGAATTGCGCGTAAGCCATTTGCTCACGAGCATTGATATCATCACCTTGTTCAACCGCATTAACCAAGTTAGCTTTAATCAGCTCGATGGCTTTAATTGCACAAGCATCGGTAATTGGGTTCGCAGCTGTTGATACATAAGCTTCCACCGCATGAGTTAATGCATCCATACCGGTTGCGGCTGTTAACGCCGCAGGTTTTTCAACCATGAGTTCAGGGTCATTTACTGACAAAATAGGGGTGGTGTTTTTATCGACAATCGCCATTTTAATATGACGTGACTCATCAGTAATAATACAGAAACGGGTCATCTCACTGGCTGTGCCAGCCGTAGTGTTAATTGCGACTAGCGGCATTTGTGGTCTTGTTGAAACATCTAAGCCTTCGTAGTCTTTGATGCTACCACCATTGGTCGCCACTAAAGCGATACCTTTAGCGCAATCATGTGGCGAGCCGCCACCTAACGAAATAACAAAATCACACTCGTTGGCATTAAGCATTGCTAAGCCTGCTTCAACATTTCCCATGGTTGGGTTAGGTTGTACGCCATCAAAGATAAATACTGCAATGCCATTGTCCATAAGCTTAGCCGCTACTTTATCAACTAAACCAATTTTTACTAACGGTGCATCAGTAACAATAAGTGCGCGCTTAAAGCCCAGTGTTTTGATGTCATTGATTGCTTCATTAACACTGTCTTGACCGAGAATATTTACGCTAGGAATGAAAAATTTAGTCGCCATGGGAAACCTCTTTAATGATTAAAATGAGTAAAGATAAAATTTTAATATGACGTTAAAGTAGCAACCAAATGCGCTGCAGTTTGTGATGAAAATCATATATTCATACTTGTTTTGTGCAGTTTTGTAGTTTTAATACCAAAAAGGGAGTTAGCGCCAATTTTACTGTTTAGCTTTGAACTTACGCATATTTGTACATAAAATAAAAATGCCTATAACTAAATTAGTTACAGGCATTTAAAGTCTGTTGAATCAGAAGACTTTAGGAGTTTATATTGTAGGACAATTTGTTTCCACAACACTGTTAATGACGATGTCAGTGACAGGTACATCGCTACTTGTGCTGGTAATGTTGATCTGATCTGCTACATCAAAGCCTTCAACTACTTGACCAAATACTGCGTATCCTGGTTTAGTACTATTTTGATAATCAAGATCAGTGTTATCTAGAGCATTAATGTAAAACTGTGATGTCGCAGAGTTCAAGTCATTTGTTCTTGCCATCGCAATCGTATAATGAGCATTTGTTAAGCCTAGATTGGTTTCAAGCTCAATAGGGTCATTACCAGGTTTTGCTACTAAGCCTGAAGTAAACCCTCCACCTTGAGACACAAAGTTATGAATCACTCGATGGAAAATGGTGCCATCATAAAATTGCTCATCCACGTAATTTTTGAAATTTTGCCCTGTAATTGGAGTGGTTGTTGTATCAATAGCTATGGTCATATCACCCAGTGTGGTAGACATTAAATAACAGATATCCATTTGAAGTTCTTTGTCTTCAACTGGTGGGGTCGGGTCTGGGTCTACTGGAGCTGGAGAGCTTGAATCTGAACTTCCGCCACAAGCGGATAAAGTGAGGGCGAATAGCAGAGGGTACAACAATTTCATTTTAGGCCTTTAGTATGTTTTGTTTTTGTTGGGCTTATGTTGCTTAAAGGGTGTAATGAAAGCAATAGGAAATAGTCAAAGATACAAACTGTTACTTAGCTATTGCTAAAGTCGGTAATTGAAACGAGCTCATTAAATGGGGAACGGGTTTATATGGGCTTGAATACATCGCTTAAATTAGCTAATGCCGTTACAATACCGCCATTATTGATACTGTAAATTAGAGAATAATATGAATTTTGATTCAGTAGGCTTATCACAACCGATTTTAGATGCGGTTAAAGCATGTGGTTATAGTGACATGACCCCAGTTCAACAAATTGTGATTCCATTAGCTATTGAAGGGAAGGACATATTAGCCAGTGCGCAAACCGGTACCGGTAAAACGGCTGCATTTGCCTTATCTTTACTGAATAGACTAGAACTTGATGTTGCAGAGCAACAAAACAAAACCGCTTGGCAGCGTTTACGAGTGCTGATCATGACCCCAACTCGTGAACTTGCTATCCAGATCGAGAAAAATTTAGTTAATTATTCCCAATTTCTGCCTTTTGAAAGCGTTGCTGTGTATGGCGGTGCAAACATCAATCCGCAGCGCAAAGCATTAACCAAAGGGGTCGATATTCTTGTTGCGACGCCAGGGCGTCTATTCGACATTATTGGCCAACATGATTTAGATTTATCGTTTGTAACGCAATTGGTTATCGATGAAGCAGATCGCATGTTGGACTTAGGTTTTGTTAAAGATATCGAAAAAGTGAAGCGGATGATCAATCGTCAACATCAAACCATGATGTTTTCAGCGACCTATTCTAATGATGTCAAAAGCTTAGCGGCAAAAATGCTCAAAAATGCCGAGTATGTGCATATATCGAATCAAAAACCTGCTGAAACGGTAACCCAATCGGTATATCAAGTAGATAAACGCCGTAAAGCAGAGTTACTGTCAGAGCTGATTGGCCGTAATAACTGGCAACAGGTGATGGTATTTACCAGCCTAAAAGAAACGGCTGAGCACTTACTTAAAGAGTTTAAGTTAGATGGTATTAAAGCTGCCGTATTTCATGGTGACAAAACTCAAGGCGCTCGCAACCGTGCTTTAGAAGAGTTTAAGACGGGTAAGCTGCGCGTCATGATAGCGACCGATCTCGCCGCAAGGGGTCTAGATATTGAAGCTTTACCATTAGTGATTAATTTTGAATTACCCCCAGAGCCTGAAGATTATGTTCACCGTATTGGCCGTACGGGCCGCGCAGGCTTAACCGGTCAGGCCATTTCATTGGTCGCACAAAATGAAATGGAGCTGTTAGAAGACATTGAAGCACTCATTAGCACCTCAATACCTGTGGTAGTGTTACCCGGTTATGAACTTGGCGCGCCATTACCGGCTCGATATAGAGAAGTCGATGCTGAAAAACCTAAAAAGCTGTTTAAACATAAACGCCAAGGTGGCAACCGAAATCGCGGCGGCGCAGCTAAAAGTGGCCCTGCTGGTAAAGGTAGTCGTGCTGATGGGAACGCTAAGCCGACTAGACAAGGCAAGTACGCTAAAAAATAATAATCACAATGCTTATTATTTACATGGGTTTAATTTAGTTATTTAGTGGAATTTATCAGGTGATCCGTAAACGCATTAATACTAACCTTATTACCGGCTTTTTAGGGGCAGGTAAAACCAGCTTAATTGTGTCGTTACTGGCAATCAAACCCAAGGGTGAAATTTGGGCTGTGCTAGTTAATGAGTTTGGCGAAGTGGGTATTGATGCGAGCCTGATAACTGGCTGCAACTCATCCGAACAAGTGGTCATAAAAGAAGTTGCTGGTGGCTGCTTATGTTGCGCTGCAGGCGTACCGATGCAAGTGGCGATTAATCAAATTATTCAAAAAGCTAAGCCAGATAGATTGTTAATTGAACCAACTGGACTTGGCCATCCTGCTGAAATACTCAAGGTACTGACCAATGAGTTTAATCAGCAAGTATTGCAGTTAAATCAAACCTTATGTGTGGTTGATGCGCGCAAGCTCAAAGACACTCGCTACACTGAAAATAGTAACTTTAATCAGCAAATAGACATTGCAGAAGTGATTTACGCCAGCAGGGCCGATTTATATCAGCAAGATGATTTTGCCTCTTTGTCAGCTTACTTAGCTAATGATAAAAAACTGTGTATTGCCTCTAACACAGCTGATGTGCTTAATCATGTTTATTGGGAGTTGATAAAGCCGCGAGCCATTAGTCTCAGCAGTTCAAGCACTCAAGCATCTTATTTAGCCAAGTCAGTGACCAAGCCTAGCCAATCACTGTTTGACTCAAATGCTGCTGTGGTTGATGAAGAGTTCAATGGCCAAGGTTTTATAACCAAGTTAAATCAAGCGCAAGGAGCGCATAGTATTGGCTGGATTTTTAGCGCCGAGCATTGTTTTGACTTTGATAAGTTAGTTGCCTGGTGTGACGGCTTACTTAATGAGGTGCTACGCATAAAAGCGGTAATGATCACAGAAGAAGGCATTGGCGCTTTTAATGCTGTCGATGGCAGGCTGTCGATTAACGAGCTTGATGAAGCCATGGACTCAAGATTAGAGATAATTAGCTTAAACCCGTTATCAGAGGCATTATTAACAGAGAAAATCCTCAATTGCTTGAGTGACATGGCTTAGACGGGCTAGATCACAGTGGTTGTTGTTAAATTTTTTCCTAAAACAACTGCTACTAAAGTAACAACAGTTACTAAAGCATCAGTTATTTTCAACCACTGCAGCTAACATTAGCCCTTAAAACAGTTTGCTGCCCCAGCCCAATTTAGCGCGCAAAACATCAAAGTAATTGTGGCCTTTAGGGTGGATCATTCTTAAATGATTATTGCTACGGCGAATAAAAATTTCATCCCCAGGCAACACAGCTAAATCAACGTGACCATCACAGCTGACTTCTAAGTTCTCGCCGTTATCCGGTGATACCACTAATTTTATGGTGCTACATGCATCCACCACAATAGGGCGAGACGATAGTGTATGAGGGAACATAGGCACTAAAATTAATGCTTGCAGGTTAGGGGTTAAAATTGAGCCGCCAGCAGACAAGGCATAAGCTGTTGAGCCCGTTGGGGTTGATACAATCATGCCATCGGCGCGTTGGCTATACATGAATTGCTCATCAATATAGACCTCAAACTGGATCATGTGCGCCACTTTACCCGGATGCAATACCGCTTCGTTAACCGCAGAGTTACTGGCTTTTAAAATCCCATGACGATGCACTTCAGCCTCTAGCAAAAAGCGGTTCTCTGTATCGTATTCGCCTTCAAGTACCTTAGAAAGTGATTCTTCAAAGTTATCGGGTGGTAAATCCGTTAAAAAACCAAGGTTGCCACGGTTAACCCCAATAACCCCAATGTCAAAGCGAGACAATACCCGCGCGGCGCCGAGCATATTACCGTCACCACCGACGACAATAGCGAGATCGCAGCGCTCACCTAATTCAGTTAAATCAACAGATTCCACTTCAACTTTTAACTCAGAAGCCACTCGCTCTTCGGCTAATATGTCGAAGCCTTGCATGGAAAGCCAATGATGCAAACGCTTTAAAGTGCGATTGGTACCTTGATGATGTGGCTTGCCAATGAGGCCGATTGTTTGAAACTTTTTAGTCATATTAGTATTTGATTTGCACAAAGGCTTGAAACGAAGAAAATGATCCCCATAATATGCCCATAGTAATCAGAAACAAAGCATTTTTAGCTGGAGTGAAAATGAGCAACGAGTCAAACAAAGTAGATCAAGAGATCATTGATGCAGAAGTCGTCAATGAAACGGAAACTGAAGTCGCAGCAGAAGAGGCCACCGAAGTTGATGCGTTAACTCAAGCTAACCTTAAAATTGAAGCATTAGAGCAACAACTTGCTGAAACTCAAGCAGCCTTAGCTGAGCGTAAAGATGTTGAAATTCGCGCCGCTGCTGAAACGGCAAACATCCGCGCTCGTGCAGCAAAAGATGTTGAAAAAGCCCGTGCCTTCGCATTAGAAAAGTTCGTGAATGAGCTTTTGCCTGTATTAGATAATATGGAACGTGCACTTGCTGGTGTTGATGCTGAAGATGAAGCAACTAAAGCGATTGCTGAAGGTGTTGAATTGACCATGAAAGGGTTAATGGCAGCAGTTGAGAAAAATGGCGTAGTGCTTGTTAATCCATTAGGTGAAGCATTTAATCCAAATCATCATCAAGCTATCGGTATGCAGCCAAGTGCAGAATACCCTAAAGATACCGTGATGCTAGTTATGCAAAAAGGTTACATCTTAAAAGACCGTGTACTTCGCCCTGCGATGGTTATGGTGTCTCAAGGTGGCGCAAGTGTTGATACACAAGCGTAATGCATAACAATTGAAAACTGACTTCTTGGTTTGCCAATCAATAAGCAAAGGGTTGGCAAAGCAATAGTTAGTAATCAAGCGTTAGTAATAAAGAGTTAATAAAAAGGACTGCCAATGCAGTCCTTTTTTGTGATTTTTAGTAGCGCCAATCAAATTGGCTTAACTCCCTGAGGCGGTTAACTTAAATAGTCTTGGATTTGGGCTAAAACACCCGCACCATCTAATTTAAGCTCTTGGATGATTTCATCCGGTCCACCATGCTTGATAAATTCATCAGGTAAGCCAATTTGCAGCACAGGCTTTAAGATTTTCATTTGATGCAGCGCTTCAATGACGCCGCTACCCGCACCGCCCATAATGGCATTTTCTTCAACGGTGACAATCACGTCATGACTATGAGCAAGCTCAGCGAGCAGGGTTAAATCTAATGGCTTAACAAAGCGCATATCGGCAACGGTGGCATCGAGCGTCTCAGCGGCTTCAAGCGCTGCAGCAAGAGTAGTACCAAAGTTAACAATGGCTACACGTTGCGTCTGCTGTTGGCTTTGACGTTTAACCAAGCCTTTACCAATCGCAATAGGAGTCATTTCTTCAGTTGGTTCAATACCTGTCGCACAACCACGAGGGTAGCGAACCGCCGTTGGGCCATCTTTATAGCGATAACCGGTATAGAGCATTTGGCGACATTCATCTTCATCAGATGGTGCCATAACGACCATATTGGGAACACAACGCAGGAAGCTTAAATCAAAAGCACCTTGGTGAGTTGGGCCATCAGCGCCAACAATACCACCGCGATCGATAGCAAATAACACAGGTAAGCGCTGTAGAGCTACATCGTGAATTAACTGATCGTAACCACGCTGCAAGAAAGTTGAATAGATAGCGACAACAGCTGAGTAGCCTTCACACGCAAAACCAGCACCTAAGGTGACCGCGTGTTGCTCAGCAATCGCGGCATCAAAATACTGGTTTGGAAAACGCTGTGAAAACTCAACCATGCCCGAGCCTTCACGCATGGCTGGTGTAATGGCGAGTAACTTGTCATCTTTTTCAGCAACATCACATAACCACTTACCGAAAATTTGCGAAAATGTCGGTGAACTTGGTTTTGTTTTCGGCTTTCTAAATTGAGTGTGGTCGAATTTAGGCACTGCATGCCAACCGATAGGATCTTTTTCAGCAGGCTCATATCCACGACCTTTTTTAGTCATGATATGCAGGATTTGCGGGCCCTTTAAATCGCGCATATTACGCAGGGTTTCAACTAATGAATCAACATCATGACCATCAATCGGGCCAATATAGTTAAAACCTAGTTCTTCAAATAAGGTTCCAGGTACGACCATACCTTTAAGGTGTTCTTCAGTACGCTTTGCCATTTCTTTAATGACAGGCATACCTTTGAGCACTTTTTTGCTGCTTTCACGAATGGTGGTGTAGAAGCGGCCTGACATTAGTTGGGCTAAATGGTTATTCAGTGCGCCGACATTTTCTGAGATAGACATTTCATTGTCATTTAACACCACTAACATGTCATTGTGCAGATCGCCTGCATGGTTCATGGCCTCAAACACCATACCGCCGGTCATCGCACCATCACCGATAACGGCCACGACTTTACGATTTTTCTGCTCTTTTTGGGCAGCCACAGCCATGGCTAATGCTGCACTAACAGAGGTACCAGAATGCCCGACACTAAAGGTGTCGTACTCACTTTCTTCACGCCATGGGAAAGGGTGTAAACCGTTCTTTTGACGAATGGTATGCATTCTGTCACGACGACCAGTGAGAATTTTATGGGGGTAAGCTTGGTGGCCTACATCCCATACTACGCGGTCAAAAGGCGTATTATAGACATAATGAAGTGCTACTGTTAATTCAACAGTACCAAGGCCTGAAGCAAAATGGCCACTTGAGTTACTGACTGATTTAAGCAAAAACTGTCTTAATTCATCGGATAACTGTGGCAGCATGCCTTGCGGCAGCTTTTTCAAATCGTCAGGGGTATTAGCTTGAGCTAATACCGGAAATTGAGAATTATCGAAACTCATATGGCGGTAAACTGTCTCTTTATATTCTTCGCGCAATGATATAGCGGGCGAAGTCTGCAATTAACTGGCTATTGTAGGTCAATTTTGCCAGCGCTGATAGTGCATCGTTAATTAGTTGCTCGGCGCATTCATTTGCACCCTTAAGCCCTAATAATTTAGGAAATGTGCTTTTATTGGACTCTTGATCACTGCCTTGGGGTTTACCTAATTCTTCAGTGCTGGCAATGATGTCTAAAATGTCATCTTGTACTTGAAAGGCTAAGCCAATATTGGCGGCAAAGTCTCTGATAATTTGTTGGTCTAGGCTTGATGCTGATGCCGCGATTAAGGCAAGTTCTGCAGCGCAGCTAATTAAGGCACCGGTTTTTTTATTATGTAACACGGTTAGCTGCTCAAGGTCTATACGCTTATTGGTGGCGCCTAGATCAATAGCTTGTCCGCCGCACATACCACTATAACCCGATGCTTTAGCTAAAGCGGTTACCATAGCAAGTTGCTGAGAGGCGCTAATGCTCTCATTAGGCTCGCAAATAAGTTCAAAGGCTAAGGTTTGCAGGGCATCGCCTGCAAGGATAGCGCTGGCTTCATCAAAAGCAATATGCACCGTTGGCTGGCCGCGGCGCAGGGCATCATCGTCCATGGCAGGTAAATCATCATGGATTAATGAGTAGGCATGAATACATTCGATAGCGGCTGCGGCGTGATCAAGCTGCTTTAAATCAGCACCTAACATTTCACCAATGCTATAAACCATAAAAGGTCGAATGCGTTTGCCGCCCAATAAGGCGCCGTGGGTCATTGCGGCTTTTAATATAGGGGCAGCGTCATCAAGCTGGGCAAGTTTAGTTGCTAAAACTTGGTTCACGCGTTGTTGGTATTGTTCAATTGACTGGGCTAACACACTTATTCGCCTTCAACGGTAAATGGGCTGAGGTTGGTATCGTCTTCATTTAATAAGATGGAAACTTTTTGTTGAGCCTGTTCTAGCTTAGATTGGCTCTGGCGCACTAGCTTAATGCCGCGCTCAAATTGTTTAAGGGCATTATCTAAAGTGACTTCACCTTGCTCAAGATCTGCAACAATGTTTTCAAGCTCCGATAAGGATTCTTCAAAACTTAGATTCTCAGGTTTTTTTGCCACAATTCTTATTCCTTCTATTATGCGGGGACAAGGTATATCAGGCCGCGCTAAGGGTCAAATTCAGTCGTTGTTTATTTGCTCAATAGCACGCTTTGTGACTGAATATTTATATAATTCATAAAATATTCCTAAACTTGGGCTAAGTTTGACCGATATAGATAATGAATACCAGTGTCAAGCGGTCGCTTTAAGCGAAGTTTGAAATCCATGGTAGTAATAATGGTAGTCGTAATAGCATTTTTTGATGCTTTTTTGATAAACCAGCCAATTAATCGATGAAAGTGTCACTGTATGAGTTTTTTTTGTTCGTTTGAACATTTGTCCCAATAGCTCAGAGTGTTACATTGGTATTCATAGAAGTAAGGCAGCATTATTAAGACTGCGCTCAAGGAGAAATTGTGGATTTAGCAACCCTAATAGGTTTAATAGGCGCCTTCGCTTTTATTATTGGTTCTATGGTGAACAGTGGTGGGATTTCGATTTTTATTGATGCGCCATCGGTGATGATTGTGCTTATTGGTTCTCTTTTCGTTGTGATGATGAAATATAATCTTAAGCAATTTTTAGGTGCGGTAAAAATTGGCGCTAAAGCCTTTATGTTTAAAATTGATAAACCTGAAGAGCTGATTGACCAATCGGTGAATATGGCTGATGCGGCCCGTAAAGGCGGTTTTTTAGCATTAGAAGAAGCACAGATCAGTAACAGTTTTATGCAAAAAGCGGTTGATATGTTAGTTGATGGCCATGATGGTGATGTGGTGCGTGAAGCCCTTGAAAAAGATATTGCCTTGACTGAACAAAGACATAAAACCGGTATTGGCATTTTCAAGTCCTTAGGCGATGTTGCGCCAGCGATGGGGATGATTGGTACCTTGATTGGTTTAGTCGCAATGCTATCGAATATGGATGACCCTAAATCAATTGGCCCGGCAATGGCGGTGGCATTATTAACCACGCTTTATGGCGCGATTATCGCCAATATGGTGGCGCTCCCGATTGCTGATAAATTGCAATTACGTATGAGTGAAGAGTTACTTAACCGCAATTTGATTATGGATGCGGTCTTGGCGATTCAAGATGGTCAGAACCCACGTGTTATCGAAGGTTTCCTGAAAAATTATCTAGGTGAAAAACAACGTCAAATCGATACCACGGACGGAGAGTAGCTCATGGCTAAAAAAGCCAAGTGTGATTGTCCACCACCCGGCGCGCCGTTATGGCTAGCCACCTTTGCTGATCTTATGTCGTTATTGATGTGCTTTTTTGTTTTGCTGCTGGCGTTCTCTGAAATGGACGTGATGAAGTTTAAGCAAATTGCCGGTTCGATGAAGTATGCCTTCGGGGTGCAAAATAAAGTTGAAGTTAAAGATATTCCTAAAGGCACCTCGGTGATTGCGTTAGAGTTTCGGCCGGGAAAACCGGACCCTACCCCTATTGAAATTATCAATCAGCAAACCAATGAGATGACAGAGCAAACCATTGAGTATCAAGCAGGCGACGATGCCAGTGCGGGCGGCGTGCAAAAACAGCAAGGGGATAATCGCGGCGGTAATGCTCAAGCGACGGCCCAGCAACAAGCACAGGCTCAGCAAGCCCAAGCGAAGTCTGAGCAAGAAAATATTAACGACCAAGTGAAAAAAATGGCCGAAAAACTCAATGAGGAAATTGTTGATGGCGCCATCGAAATTGAATCATTAGGGCAACAGATTATTATCCGGATCCGCGAAAAAGGCTCTTTTGCATCGGGTTCAGGCTTTTTACAGCCAAGATTTAAACCTGTTATTCGCTCAATTGGTGACTTATTAAAAGATGTTCCCGGCATTATTACAGTATCAGGTCATACCGATGGCATGCACATTAGCAATGAGCTTTACAGTTCTAATTGGGACTTATCCAGTAAACGCGCAGTCTCAGTAGCCCATGAACTGGCCAAAGTGACAGGCTTTGATGACAGCAGAATGCGGGTGGTGGGTATGGCATCTAATGCGCCATTAGTGGCTAACGACTCTGCTAAAAACCGTAGCCGTAATCGCCGAGTTGAAATTGCTATTGAACAAGGCAAGGCGAAAGAGTCTGCTGAGATAGAAGTACTCGCGCCACAATCACAGCAGCCATAGAAACGCGCACTTTATATAAGATGAGATTAGCCGCTTAGTCCTTAAGCGGCTTTTTATCGGCTTTAAATAGCGCTGTATAGCCAGTAATCGCAACGCCGTTTCACTGACGCTGTGTTGCAGTATTGCTTAGACTGCTAATTTTATTTAGATTTAATGACAGCCTTAGCACCTAAGCTCAAAGATTGTGTGTAATAAAATTTATTGTGTTTGGTATATAGACAGTTTTTGCTATAATCCCGCCTTTGTTGGCTGGTTAATTTCCAGCCATTATTATTTTTGACTTTTATGAGTTGATTTTGCGCTGAATATCAACGCAATCCGTAGTCGTAAAAGTGAACATCCAAATCAGTTGCCGCGGAAATCCAATGAAGTTTATTGTAAAGCTATACCCAGAAATCATGATGAAAAGTAAAACTGTTCGTATGCGTTTTACTAAAATTCTTGAGACCAACATTCGAAATGTACTTAAAAAAGTTGATGACGAAGTAAAAGTACAACGTCAATGGGATCGCATTATGATCCACGTCAACAGCGATGAACAAACGCGCATTAACGCCATTGCTGAGCGTTTAGAATGTATTCCTGGTATTGCTCATGTTGTTCAAGTTGATGAATACAGTTTTGAGTCAATGGATGATATCTACCAGCAAGTACTGCCAGTTTATAAAGAGCAATTGGCAGGTAAAACCTTCTGTGTTCGCGTTAAGCGTACTGGTAAGCATGACTTTAATTCAATTGAAGTTGAGCGTTACGTTGGTGGCGGTTTAAACCAGCACACAGATGCTGTGGGTGTGAAATTAAAAAATCCAGATATGACGGTTAATTTAGAAATTGACCATGAAAAACTGTATATGGTTGTGCGCCGTATTCCCGGTTTAGGTGGTTTCCCAATGGCGACCCAAGAAGATGTATTATCGCTTATCTCAGGTGGATTTGATTCAGGTGTATCAAGCTATCAATTCATCAAAAAAGGTGCCCGCACTCACTATTGTTTCTTTAACTTAGGTGGCGCGCAGCATGAGATTGGTGTTAAGCAAGTGGCTTATCATTTGTGGCAGAAATATGGTGAGTCACACAAAGTGCGCTTTATGACTGTACCATTTGAGCCAGTGGTTGCTGAGATTCTAGAAAAAATTGATAACGGTCAAATGGGCGTTATTCTTAAGCGTATGATGATGCGCGCCGCCACTAAAATGGCTGAAAAGTACAACATCCAAGCTTTGGTTACAGGTGAGAGTTTAGGTCAAGTTTCAAGCCAAACTCTGACCAACTTAAACGTAATTGACCGCTGTACGGATTTATTGATTTTACGTCCATTAATCACCATGGATAAGCAAGACATTATCAATGAAAGTCGCCAAATTGGTACTGAAGATTTCGCTAAAGCGATTCCTGAATATTGTGGTGTGATTTCGCAAAAGCCAACCGTTAAGGCTGTACTGGCAAAAATTGAAGCTGAAGAGCTTAAATTCAGTGAAGACTTAATTGACCGTATTGTAGAAGATGCCGTGGTTATCGATATTAAGCAAATTGCTGAAAAAGTTGAAACCACAGTAAGTGAAACTGAAACCGTTGATGCAATTGAAGCTGGCAGTGTTGTGATTGATATCAGAGCACAAGATGAAGAAGAGCAAAACCCACTAAGCATTGATGGCACTGAAATCTTAAAAATTCCTTTCTTTAAATTAGCAACGCAATTTGCTGATTTAGATAAAAGTAAAACCTATTTACTCTACTGTGATCGCGGCGTAATGAGTAAATTACAAGCGTTATACCTGACTGAGCAAGGTCACAGCAACGTTAAAGTATACCGTCCTTAATGGTGTAAAAGGAGTATCGCTAGTCGATGCTCCTACTTAAGCTTTGCAGGCTGTGATGTGTATTTCATATTGAAACTGCGACAGTCATTTTAGCCCATAAAAAAACCGCATTACCATTTAAATGGTCAATGCGGTTTTTTTGTTACTGTTTTTACAGTAAATTAATCAGCAGTGCGCGTTTCAGCGGTAGTGATTGGCTGTTGAACTTCTTTGTCTGCAACTAAAGTGCTGTTAACATCAACCTGAACATTACTTTGCATTTCTGTCATGCTTTGTTGAAGCTCTGCGTTTATTGAAGCTTGAAGGTCGCTGATATCAATGCCTTCTTCATTTGCGCTAGCTGTAAAAGCAAAACAAGAAAGTAAAGCTACTGTAGCTAATGATTTTAAATTGAACATAAAGGTCGCCTCCGGGCTGACTTAACACTGGCGGACACACCCTTACACTGCGTAGAAGTTGTCCAACTCACCATAAATCTGATGGTCATAATTTAACCGAACACAGTGTTCTTTACAAACGACAAAATGTAACGCTATTCATTAGAAAAACTAATTAAAAAACGAGAGATGGATCACTATGTCGCGAAGATTGCCACCTTTGAACGCGGTAAAAGCATTTGAAGCAGCAGCAAGGCACTTGAGCTTTACCCGTGCCGCTGAAGAGTTGTTTGTTACTCAGGCTGCTGTTAGTCATCAAATTAAAGCATTAGAAGATTTTCTAGGCCTAAAGCTGTTTCGCCGCAAAAATCGTTCGCTTTTATTGACCGAAGAAGGTCAAAGTTATTTCCTCGATATTAAAGATATTTTTATCCAATTAGGTGAATCAACCGACCGATTATTAGCCCGAAGCGCCATTGGTTCGTTAACGGTAAGTATGTCACCAAGTTTTGCAATTCAATGGCTTGTGCCGCGTTTGGCTAAGTTTAGTGAGCAAAATCCCGATATTGATGTACGCATTAAAGCTGTTGACAGCGAAACGGGCTCATTGACTGATGATGTAGATGTGGCCATCTATTATGGCCAAGGTAATTGGCCTGGCTTAAGAGCGGATAAATTGCGTAATGAAGTGCTCATTCCGGTGTGTTCACCGCTGTTACTTAATGGACCTAAACCATTAGAGAAACCCAGCGACTTAAAAAATCATACCTTACTGCACGATTCTAGCCGTCATGATTGGCAGGCATGGTTTAGGCAATGTGGAATTAGTGAAATTAATGTTAATTCTGGCCCCATCTTTAGTCATTCATCGTTAGTACTGCAAGCTGCCGCTCATGGCCAAGGTATTGCGCTGGGTTACAGCGTACTCGCAAGGCCGGATATAAAAGCAGGCCGCTTGGTGTGTCCGTTCTCAGAGGTGCTAGTCAGCAAAGATGCTTATTACTTAGTGTGTCAGCAAAATCATTCTGAATTAGGTAAAGTCGCTGCCTTTAGAGAGTGGATGGTAGATATGTTTGCTGAAGAGTCTCGCAGTGAATTACTGTCAGGCTAGGGCTAACTTACCCAAGCTTAACCACATAGCGTAGTAATTAATGCTGTTGTCACTAACAATCGAAGAAACTAATGATATGACCCCCCTAGGCCCAGCTGTAACAAACGATAGTTTAGAAATTGAATCAATCTTACAGGGCGACCCCAGTAAAACATTAGTGGTATTGGCCCATGGCGCTGGGGCTAATATGCACCATGAGTTTATGGTCGATATCGCCAATGGCTTGGTTGCTAAAGGTTATCAAGTATTGCGCTTTAACTTCTTATATATGCAAGCCAATATGCAAGATGGCAAAAGAAGGCCGCCAGATAGAGCGCCTAAACTGTTAATGCATTTTACTAGGCTACTTAATTCCATTGAACAAACCATTGAAGACAATGATCTTGTGGTCGAAAACATTGTGTTAATGGGGAAATCAATGGGTGGCAGAATGGCGGCGACATTGTTAACCGATGACGAACTTATCATTAATGATGAGCAGGTTGAGATCTCTGCTTCAGTTAACGCCTTAATTAAAGGCTGCATTTGCTTAGGTTATCCCTTTGTTCCATTAAAAGGCGGAGAGCCGAGACTTGAGCCGTTAAATAATGGCATAAAACCATTAATGGTGGTGCAAGGTGAGCGGGATAAATTTGGCGGTATAAGCGAAATACCCCAGTGGGATATAAATAAACAAGTCAAAGTCAGCTGGATAACCGATGGCGATCATAGTTTTAAGCCACGTAAGTCGTCAGGAACCACATTAGAGGCTAATCTGAAGCACTGCTTAACCATATGTGATCAGTTTATTACTGATATTGTGGATTAATTTTCTATAAAGCGAGATATCAATGAGACAAGGTTTATTACTGTTAGCGGCAATCAGTGGTTTTTTAGCGGTTGCTTTAGGGGCTTTTGGTGCCCATGGGTTAAAAAGTATTGCCCCGCCTGAGTTGGTTGCGATTTTTAAACTCGGTGTCGATTATCACTTTTATCACACCTTTGCCATTATTGCCGTAGCGTTAAGTGGTCACTGGATAAGTTCAAAACTGCTGGATTGGGCAGGTTATTTATTCTTCGTGGGTATTTTATTATTTTCAGGTTCATTGTATTTATATGCCTTTACTGGCGCCAAATGGATTGGGCCAATTACCCCTATGGGCGGCGGTTGTATGCTGATTGGCTGGACATTGTTTGCCATTGGGATAGCAAAACATACTAAGCAGAAATAACTTAGCGTCACCTTTGGCAAATATTTCAAAGCAGCAGCTTGTTTATCAAATCTGCTGCTTTGTTGCTTTTATCGGTTTGCCTTTTCTATTTAACACAGCGGCATAATTTTTGAGTATAATGCCCCCATTATTTTGTCCTTCGACCATACTGTGAAGCAGTTATGGTTATAGAAGCTTAAGGCTTATCATGAAAAACCTCTTTATATTTTGCCGCGCAGGCTATGAGAAAGATTGTGCTGCAGAAATTCAACAGCGTGCAGCTGAATTAAATATTGGTGGCTTTGTTAAAACCAATACCAATGATGCTTATGTGATTTACCAATGTTTTGAAGAAAACGGCGGTGAGCAACTGGCAAAGCAAATTGAGTTAAATTCATTAGTGTTTGCAAGACAAATGTTTGCTGCTGGTGAGTTGATAAAAGATTTGCCTGAAAAAGACAGAGTATCACCGATTGTGGCTGCTTTAAGTGAAGTGTCAAAAGCGGGAGAATTACGAGTTGAAACTCCAGATACCAATGAAGCTAAAGAACTGTCAGGTTTTTGCCGCAAATTTACAGTGCCTTTACGCCAAGGCCTGAAAAAGTCTGGCGCATTATTAGCTCAAGAAAATGACCGCAGACCTATCATTCATGTGTGCTTTGTAGCGCCGGGTACGGCTTATGTCGGCTATTCATTATCAAACAATAGCTCACCTTATTTTATGGGCATTCCCCGCCTTAAAATGGCTGCCGATGCTCCGAGTCGTTCAAGCTTGAAATTAGATGAGGCTTTTGGGCAATTCTTGACAAAGGAAGAGCAAGAAGACCGCTGCCGCTCAGGGCTTCATTCTGTGGATTTAGGCGCTTGTCCTGGTGGCTGGACTTATCAGCTAGTACGTCGTGGCATGTTTGTCGCCGCAGTTGATAATGGTCCTATGGATCAGAAGTTAATGGACACTGGACAGGTTAAACATTATCGCGCCGATGGTTTTCGTTTCGAACCACCAAGAAAAAACATTTATTGGTTAGTGTGTGACATGGTAGAAAAACCGTCACGTGTTGCTGAGCTCGTTGAAGCTTGGGCGATTAATGGCTGGTTTAAAGAAGCCATTTTTAACCTTAAATTACCAATGAAAAGTCGTTATAAAGAAGTCAGACAGATTTTAGATACTATGGCTGAAATTTTAAAAGAAAACGACATCACAGATTTTAAATTACAGTGTAAGCACCTTTATCATGATCGTGATGAAGTGACAGTTCACTTATGGGTTAAACCTAATACTGCTTGGGCGTTTAACTAAGCTATTTAGCTGGAAATTTAAACAAGCATTAAAAAGCCCTTAGTGAATATCACTAAGGGCTTTTTTATTATCCTTTAATTAAAACTAGAGTTATTAGCGCTGCAATAACTCAGCTAAAAGGGTAATAAAGCTTATCCTAAACGATCAACAACAGCTTGAGTGAAGTCAGTTGTACCATGAGTACCACCAAGATCGCGGGTTGTGCGGTCGCCTTCTTCAATCACAGCAGATACTGCAGAGCGGATCATTTCCGCTTTGTCAGCCATGCCTAAATACTCCAGCATTTGTATAGAGGCTAGAATCACGGATGTAGGATTTGCAAGATTTTTGCCTGCAATATCAGGTGCGCTACCATGAACCGCTTCGAAAATTGCCGCATCTTTACCGATGTTTGCGCCAGGCGCCATACCTAAGCCGCCAACAAGACCTGCACATAAGTCAGATAGAATGTCACCGAATAAGTTAGTTGTTACCAATACATCAAAGTTTTCTGGATTCATGACCAACTTCATACACGTTGCATCCACAATCATTTCTTCTGTTTCGATATCTGGGTAACGCTGGCTCACTTCACGCGCCACTTTCAAGAATAAACCTGAAGTTGACTTCATGATGTTGGCTTTATGAACGATAGTCACTTTTTTACGGTTTTCTTTACGTGCTAGCTCATAAGCAAAAGTGGTAATTTGCTCTGCACCTTGACGAGTAATGATACTGGTCGCTTCAGCAGTAGCGCCATCGTCAGATACTTTTTGGCCTAAGCCTGAATACATACCTTCAGTGTTTTCACGTACTGTGATGATATCAATGTTGTCATAACGTGCTTGAGTACCTTTAAAAGAAAGTACAGGGCGCACGTTAGCATATAAGCTGAATTTTTTACGTAGGCTTACATTGATAGAGGTAAAACCTTCACCGACAGGTGTGGTTAATGGCCCTTTAAGGGTAATACGGTTTTTTTCGATAAGGTCTAAGGTACGCTGAGGTACTAATTCACCTTGCTTTTCTAATGCGGCTAAACCGGCGTCTGCAAACTCATATTCAAAGTCGCAACCAGCCTTGTCGAGAATTTTTAAAGCCGAATCGATAATGCTTGGTCCAATCCCATCACCTGGGATTACGGTTATAGTACGTTTTGGCATGGATAGTCCTTCCACTTAGTGGTTACTGCATTTTCTTGTTATTGTTTACAACACCTTAACAAGACTACTTACTCACGGTTTTGTTGCGGCGCATTTTAACGAATTTAGATTTTTTTTTACAGTTTTTAGTGAGTTTAATCACATATTTTTTTAAATAATTAAGCTAATCCTCAGGTGATTGCTTTAAGATATTCACAACCATGTAATTGAAAGGCTTATTTCGCGTCATAAATCAGCTTTAGTTGTTAATAAAAGGTTGGTTGTAAAGTTATTTCGCGTGCATAGCATAAGCAGGTGACAGATTTTAAATAGACGACTTTGGTCTACTAACTACAGTCTACTAGCTTTGGGCCTACTAACAATCTAAGGGGCTGCAAAATAACTTGGCACAGTTTAGTCTGAAAGGTCATTAATTAAATTGCGGTGATATTTTCAACAATGCTTTATTAAATTTCAATTATGTTTTCAGTTAATGAATTTAGCTGAACTGTATTTCATTCCATAACAACAATAACGAGGAAGATTTGAAGTTACGTAACCTTATCCCATTGACTCTGTTAGCAGTGTCAATGTCAGCCATATCAGCTGACAACATTAAGCCGTTATTGCTCGATGATATTATGCGCTTTGAGACCTTACAGACTCCCGTTATCTCTGAAAATGGCACAGTGTTAGCGGTTGAGGCTATGCCAGATCGCGGTAATAGCCGCGCTTTAGTCAATCAAGTGGCTACACAAAAGCAGTATCAAATTGATGGTGGCTCTGATGTTAAAGTCAGCGCAAATGGTGATTATGTGATTGCCACTATTGCGCCGAGCTTATTAGAAAAAGAAACCCTCAAAAAGTCTGAGCTTAGTGCAGGGCTTAGCTTACTGAATACCAAAACAGGTAACCAGCAACAGTTTAAGCGGGTTAAACAAGCTGAGTTTAGTACCAAAGGTGATTATTTAGCGGTTTGGTTTGATATTGATGACACTAAAGAAGATGGCAAAGAGGACGCTGAAGAAACGAGCATTAATGGCGCAGATAAAGGCAGTGGTTTTAAGCTCATTCAACTCGCCACCAATACTTTTCAGGAGTTTGACCATGTTACTCAATTTAACTTTGACCGCTCAGGTAACCAATTTGTGGTTGCCATTAATGATATTGCTGCCAAGCAGCATGTGATTAAAAAGGTCGATTTAATCACTAATACTCTAACGCAAGTTTATAAGTCAGACGGTTATCAAGTGGCAGAGCTGAGTTTATCTGATGATGGCAACTGGCTTGGCTTTACCCAAGGGGATGCAAGTGTAGAGCGTGATGAGCGAGAGTATCAACTGAAGCTTTTGGCTCTAGAGTCTCTTAAGCTCAAACAGGTGCCAACAGATGATGACTGGACTTTGAATCAGCATTCAAAAATTTTCTTTTCTGAAGATAGCTTAAGGCTATTTATTGGCCGCGTACCGCAAGTAGATAAAGCCCTGACACTGGCATCAATAGAGTCTGAAGCCGATTTATTTGACCAACAAATTGTTACCGGACTTCGTGATTTAAAAGTGTGGCATGGTGACGACCCAAAAATAAAACCTCATGAAGTAAAACAATATGCCAAAGAGTTAAAGCGCACTTATCTTGCTGTGATGCACGTTAATGCTAACCGTATAGTGCAACTGGCGGATAAAGCCGTACCGGATGTGCACTATGGTGAACAAAAGCGTTATTTATTAGCTACCTCAGATGTGCCTTATCAAAAAATGATCACCTGGGCAGGTTTTTATCAAGATGTCTATCTAGTGGATTTAAATACTGGCCGTAAGCTGCAAATTTTAACTCAACATGCCTCAAGTGAAATGCCAAGCTTGTCTCCTAATGGGCGTTTTGTGGCGTATTATCAACAAGGCGGACTGTTTTTGTATGATATTGCTAATGCCAGAAAACACAGTTTAACCAAAGATATCGCTATTAGCTTTGCAAATGAAGACCATGATTATCCCAGTAATGCGCCAAGTTATGGCTTAGGGCCTTGGCTAGCCGATGATTCAGGCATTATTGGCTATGACAAATATGATGTGTGGCAATTTAGCAGCTCATCGTTTGACGGCTTTATGTTGTCTGCGGGTGAAGGACGTAAAAATCGTCAGCAGTTTAGATTGGCAGGGTTATATGCAACGTCAGATATGCCTGCTGTCATTGAGCAGCAGCAAGCGCTGCTATTGCACGGTTATAATGAACACACCAAAGCTGACAGTTTTTATCGCGCCACTGTTGGCGTCCCAGGAGTGACGTTGCAACTTGAAACCGAGGCAAAATTGACGGTACTTGCCCGCAGTAAAAATAGCGACACTATGGTGTTTTCTAAGCAGCGTTATGATCTTTACCCTGATTTATACACCTCAAGTGTGAATACGCCTAATGAAGCCAGCCAACAAACTGACTTAGATAGTCAGCGAGATGATTTTAATTGGGGCGCTGCAGAATTGGTGCGTTGGCGTGATGGTGATGGCCGCCCAGCTGATGGCGTACTGATTAAGCCCACGAATTATCAAGCCGGTAAACAGTATCCGGTTATGGTGTATTTCTATCGCTTTATGAGCGATCGTTTGCATTCATTCCCGCATATGGCAATTAATCATCGACCAAACTTTGCTTGGTATGCAGATAATGGCTATGCCATTTTCTTACCTGACATTCGTTTTGAAGTAGGTTACCCGGGGATCTCGTCAGTAAAGGCATTAACTGCTGGCGTTCAAAAAATCATTGATATGGGCGTTGCCGACCCAGATGCCATTGGTATTCAAGGCCATTCATGGGGCGGTTATCAAACCGCTTTCGCTGTGACCCAAACCAATATCTTTAAAGCAGCGGTTACCGGTGCGCCCGTGTCGAACATGACTAGTGCTTATAGCGGCATTCGTCATGGCTCTGGCCTTGCTCGTCAATTTCAGTATGAAACAGGTCAAAGCCGAATTGCTGAAAGTTTGTTTAAGTCGCCGCAAAAGTACATTGAAAACTCACCGGTGTTTTATGCTGAACGCATTCAAACTCCAATGATGATTATGTTTGGTGATAAAGATGATGCGGTGCCGTGGGAGCAAGGCGTGGAGCTATATCTTGCCATGCGCAGAACCGGTAAAGATGTGGTGTTTTTACAATATGAAGATGAACCACATCATTTGAAAAAGTACCCTAATAAACTAGATTACACCATTCGAATGAAGCAGTATTTTGACCATTATTTAAAAGGCGTTGCAGCGCCTAAGTGGTTAAAAGAAGGTGAGGCGTATCGAGAATATAACCAAGATTAACGATTACAATTCAATCTAATATTGAACTAAAAATGCCACTGATAGCGATATACAGTGGCATTTTTTATGGGTTCAGCTGAGCGGTTACTGTTCTGAAGTTATTGCTGTTTCTATGCCTTGCTCTGCGGGAATTGGACTGGTTTGTATCGCGTTAAGATCGGTTTCAGTTTGAGGTGCGATAGCGATAATCGGTATTTGCAGAAATTGCTCATAGGTTTCTTGCCCCCAAGCAATCAGCTCACCATCTTTAAATAACAGCGGCGTGCATTCATCTTTAGTGGTTTGACCGTCGGAGGTGACATGGTGAGTGCGGTAAAACATAATTTGAAAGCTGCCATCAGATGATGCTTTGGCCTCTGAAAAATCGGCTCGGCCCATTAGTTGCCTAATGCTATCAATAGTTTGGCCAATTATAATTTCGCTAAGCATTTTATGGTTAAACTCTTGGCGTTCTTGCCAGCTCCGATCTTCTGGCCGAGTCTCGTAGACAAATATAACGAAAATAACAAAAGTGACATATGCAATAAAGATGGTTGCGATTAAATATGACACTTTAGATTTCATCAGGCGATTCCTTGCTTCATTAATGGTTAGCTAACTACTCTAAACTGCTTGAGGTTAATGTTTAGCGGCATATGGCATTGCAGTTGCGCCAATTTATAACTGATTCTTGCCATCTCTTTGCCCTCTGATAATTTTAGCGCTTGTTTCGCACCAAGATTATCCAGTGACTGGTATAAGTTTGCCAAGCTTCTAAACTTGTTTAATAAATCCGCTGCTGATTTTGGCCCAATACCGGTAATACCAGGAACTTTATTCCCCGCGTCTCCCGCAAGCGCGATAAAGTCTAAAATTTGATTTTGCTGCACGGCGAGCTTTTTCTCTAAGGCTTTTATATCAAAATATTGCTGCTTGAAATGATCCCAAATAACAATATTGCTATGCATCAGTTGCCCAAACCCTTTGTCGGTTGACACTATGATGGCCTGACCGTTATTTTCAGCAATTTTAGTGGCCAAGGTGGCAATCACATCATCGGCCTCTGAAATGGCATCATGGGATTGAACATGTTCAATGGCCAGAGCGGTTTTGATATCTTCAAGGCCAGCCTTTAAAGCGATAGGCATAGGCTTACGGCCTTTTTTATAATCAGGGTAGAGCTGTTTACGCCACGATTCTTCATCACCGTCCCACACCATAATGGCATGAGTTGGTTGGTGATGTTTAAGTAATTTTTTACATGCTGACAGTGTGCGCTCTTTAACACTGACGATATCCGTTTCATCTGGCAATACCGCATGAATACGCCTAACAAGATTAAGGCCATCGATAATGAGTAATTTATTCATGGTTTTCTTTTCGTTTGCAGTAAGGTCGCTCACATTGAGCCACTGTTTGATTTAATTATAAATTAACCGTCCTTGAGCTTAAACCTTACGGCTTGTTTTTAACAGTGGAATCAATGGCTATTTAAGCGCTACTTGATTAAAAAGCAAGATGTAGACGGCAAAGTAAAGCAATATAACATGTGCTATTTTTTATTATTGATGCGATAGCAAGGAGTATATTCGCTGCCTGGCAGTTTCATTCTTTGTTGCGTTACGAACGCAGCAAGCAGTTTATCCATCATGGTCATCAGCCGCTCATCACCACTTATCTCAAATGGACCTAAGTCTTCAATAAGTTTAATGGTCTCACTTTTGACATTACCGGCAACAATGCCTGAAAACGCCCGCCGTAAACTGGCCGCTAACTCAGCTTTGTTCGGATGAAAAAACAGGTGCAGGTTTTTCATGACCTCGTGATTTGGCTCAAAAGGCAGTTGAAATTCAGGTTCTATTTTCAGCGCCCACTGGTATTGGTAAGCATCACCAAGTTGTTTACGCATGGCTTTTACATCGCTCATGCCTTGTTTCATCAGCTGCGCTACCTTTACAGGATCATCAATAATGATTTGGTATTTATCTCGGGCCTGCTGACCAAGGGTAGCGCCGATAAAGTCATCTATTTCAGTGAAGTAGTCCGCACTTTGTTTAGGGCCGGTTAAAATCAGTGGAAAGGGCATCTGGGCATTGGCGGGATTAAGCAAAATACCCAAAATATAAAGCAGCTCTTCAGCGGTGCCAGCGCCGCCGGGAAAGATAACAATACCATGGCCTAAACGGACAAAGGCCTCTAAGCGTTTTTCGATATCTGGCATTATCACCAGCTCATTGACTATTTGATTCGGGGGCTCTGCAGCAATAATACTGGGCTCGGTTAAGCCAATATAGCGGGCATCTTT
Source organism: Shewanella sp. 6_MG-2023 (assembly GCF_030547195.1). Taxonomy (NCBI): domain Bacteria; kingdom Pseudomonadati; phylum Pseudomonadota; class Gammaproteobacteria; order Alteromonadales; family Shewanellaceae; genus Shewanella; species Shewanella sp. 6_MG-2023. The sequence continues at coordinate 137,366 of NZ_JAUOQU010000007.1, forward strand.
AATGCGCTGTTTGGCATGACCAATGGCGGCGCCTTTCATTGGGCCTTCCATTGCGCCTGGACCACAACCGGTGCAAATATCTAACGCTCTTAGCCCCAACTCATAGCCTACTTCACGGGTGTATTGATACTCTATGGGGTTAATGCTGTGTCCGCCCCAACACACTATGACATTAGGATCGATCATCGGTGAAATGACTCTGGCATTACGCAAGATATCAAATACCACATTGGTAATGTGGCTGGCATTGGTGAGATTGATGTGCTTTAGATTGTCATATTTATTGTCGATATAGACGATATCGCGAAGCACAGCAAAAAGATGTTCTTGGATCCCTGCAATGATTTCACCATCAACGAAGGCTTGTGTTGGCGGGTTGATGAGCTCTAGTAATAAGCCGCGTTCACGTTGCAGCACATTGATATGAAAATTGGCGTAGCGCTTGAATAAAGCGTCAGAATTATCACTTTTTAAACCGGAGGCAAGCACTGCCAGTGAGCAGTTTCGCAGTAGTTGGTATAACTCATTTTTAGCACTTTGCTTGAGGCGATCAACCTCCATTTGCGAAAGTTGATCTAAGCTGCCTCTAGGGCTGATCTTTATTATCATATGCAACTCCTTGGTAGAGTTGCAGTAGATACTAGATATCGATTACAACTCTATCTCGACCATTATTTTTGGCTTTATAAAGTGCAGCATCAGCACGTTCAAAGGTTTCTTCGATACGTTCGTTTTCCATGACCTGAGCTGCACCTATGGATAATGTCACAGTAATTCTCTGATTTTTAAACTTAAATGGAATATTCTTAATTTTATCTTTGACCCGATTTAACAATAGACCAATATGCTCTTCATTGACATCTGGTAGCAATAAAACAAATTCTTCGCCGCCATAACGGGCAACAAACTCACTTTCTCTAAGGGAGTTTTTTAGCGCCATGGAAATGACTTGCAGGGTTTTATCACCGGTACTATGACCAAAACTGTCATTGACTGTCTTAAAGTAATCAATATCAGTTACCGCCACCCATAATGGACTATTAAAGCGTTTATGGTTTCTATACTCTTGCTCCATTCTATCTTCTAATGCAGCACGATTTGGCAGTTGGGTTAATGGGTCTAATAGGTTGAGTTTTTGATGCTCAAACAGTTTTTCTTTGTAGCTGTTGGCTTCTTTAGTAATAGAGCTTAGCTCTTTTTTCATCGACTCAACGGATTTACGTAGCAGTGATTGCTCACGAGTTTCAAGGGCTTCTTTACGGTTTAATGCATCTCGTAATGAAGCAAGTTGGACGGTCAGCTCAGTTTTTAGCGCGATGATATCATCGACGTCATCGACAATACCGTCAGCATTATCAACCCGCAGGTTAATTTCTTTATTAAGCTGAGTTTTAATTTGTTGTGAACGCTCGTTATTGTTTGCAGTATTATTGACCACATCACGAACTATGCTAATCGCATCATTTAAGGTATACAGAAAATCCTGAGAGGCGGTTTTTTCTCGGGCAATGTTATTCAGTAAAAAGCTCAGTATTGTTTGATATGACTCAAGTAAAGTATTGAGCTTAATATCACCCATAAGCACTTCTTTCATGACCAGAATTTGATCACGTTGCTCTTTTCTGAATTCTATCTCAGATATTTTTTGGGCTAACTCTTTTGCTAAAATTAAGTGTTGAGGCAAAATGACATGGTCATCAGCATTGGCAAACTTTTGCTGAAGAATTTGCTCGTAAAAGCCGATAACTTGTTCCACCTTAGGAATATATTCCCAAATGGTATGGATCGGCTTATTAAGATCTTTTTTAAAGTAATTAATTTCTTTTTTGATTTCATCAGGGGCAGAATCAACCCGCTGAATCTGGCTGATCACCCGGGACAGGCTGTTGCGACTCTCTTCAAGGCTAGTCATTGTTTGGCTATATTGTGCCTTTAATAACCGCTCAATACCCACCAATTCAGGCAAGGCTTCATCTATTTGCTCAAAACCCTGTAAATGATGTCTCAGTTTGGCAAGGCGATTATCTAATTCAAGATTTTGGCCCTTGCACGCTAAGCTTAAGTGTCCTAAAAATTGAATTAAGGTGCGTAATTTTTCACTACGATCATCATGAATTTCTTCGATAGCTAATTTAGCGGCGTTGAGCTTTTGTTTTAATAATGAAACTTGTGACACCGCTGCTGAAGAGTCTTGCATGCTGTAAGCCTTCTTTGAGAAAAATAAATTTGTTATTAGTCCAATTAACTATATTGGATAACAATACCACTAATTACTTGTTTACACACAATTTTTGTTTGCTTTTTTGATATATATTATTGACTTGTGTGTTATTTGAGCGTAAATCACGTGAGTTGTTAACTCAACCGGTTGGCCACTTAATATCGGCAGCTTGACGATTTGTTTCAGCCCTAATTATGCCTCTTTGCAGTGCATGGGTTAAATTTAAATACAAGGGTTTAAAAAATATCGCCGCAGGGGCAAAATTTAAGCTGCGAATACTGACATAGGTTTGATCCTCATTGAGGCTTTTTGCCGCCGCGAGGGCATATTGCACCGTTTCATATTGTAATTGTGCCGTTAATCTTACATCCGGATTGGCCAGTAATGGCAAGTTAACGTGGCCCATAATGGCGTGTAATGGCTGCTCACTAATATCTGAAAAATTAGGTATATTGCTTTTATTGGCAATGGTGATTGCAGCTAGCTGTGCTTGTAAGTTGGTTAATGTTTGCTGGGCTGATAACTCGTCTGAGAAACATAAGCCAAATTCACCCGGCTTGATGATGAACACTTCACAATGTAAATCCAGTTCTAATTGTTTACTAAGGGATACTGTAATCGCCTTATATTCAGATAAACCCAGATCAATATCAATATCAGCCAGGGCGCGTATATTCACTAAAGCCAGCGTTTTGGGTGAACGGGCACTTGAAAGTAAATTAATTAAGGCCTGGTAACCATTCAGTTGTGTCAGTGGTTCTTGTACGGATAACTGTCGTAAGGTTTGGCAGGTTTGTTTGGCACGATTTAATTTTTTTAGGCTGACAAACCATAAAAAGGCAAAGATAAATATCACCGCAAACAGGATTATAATAGCCTTTTGCTGGTCCTTGTTATCACCCATGTAGTGAGTGAGTTTTTGCTGTAAATTTCTAATTTCTAATTTGAATTTTTCTTCGTTTAAGCTTGAATGAACCATGTCATTGACTGGTGACTCTTGTTCACTTTGGCTAATGGCAACCATTTTATCCATTACCTCAAGGGTAGAGGAAATGTCATCCACTTTACGATAAGCAACGGAAAGGTATTCTAAGGCTTCTTTTTGGGCATCAATCAGTTGTTTTGATTCTGCTATCTCTAGCGCTGCCTCAGCATGTGTAATGGTTTGCTGCCATTGCTGCTGTTTTGAGCTTACCTGAGCAAACAATAACTCGTTATACACTAAGTAGTGTAATACCTTTCTGGCTTTAAAAATTTCATTGGCCATGGTCAAGTAATTGAGGGATGACTGATAATCATCTAAATAAAAGTAGGCTTCGCCGATATTATGAAAGTTAAGGGCTTGACCAATGAGATGACCATTTTGTTGATCAATTTGTTGGGCATTAAGGTAGTAATCAATAGCTTTATTCCATTGTTTTTGCATGCCATAAACCATGGCTATGACTGTCAGGGCCTTTGATTGGAAGGCTTGTTGTCCTAGCTGCTGAAAACTAATGGCGGCATTGTTGGCATTTTTTAGGGCTTCATCCCATTGGCCTAGATCTCGATATAATCGTGATAACTGAAATTGAGTGTGTGCATGTAGCACTGGGGTGTCTAATCGACTGGTAATACGAAATGCTTCGTTATAGTGCTGTAATGCCTTCGCCAGTTGCTGCTTATTAACATAGAACTTACCTAAAGCGGTTTCAGCTTGGGAAATGAAATAATCCACCCGCATTTGGTAGGCAAGGTCACGATACTGTTTGTAGTGATACATGGCTTGGGTATCTTGTTTTAGCAAGCTATTCATGATGCTTAAATAACCTTGTAACACAAATTTAAAGGTCATGGCTTCGCTGTCGTTGAGTGAGGCTATTTTGTTTAATGCCTCTTTGAACAGAATGATACTTTGCTGATATTGCTGATCCTCTCTTCCTCTTATTCTTCCTTCTAAGAGTAAAATTTTTGCTTCATCTAGCGGGCTAATAGCGATTGATTCAAGTTGCCTGGTTAATAAGCGGGCATGACTGACTTCATTAGGGGCTGTGATGGTTGATTGTAAATATAATCTTGCTAGGGTCGCTAAATCTCTTTGTAATTGCTTAGGTTGGTATTTTAACTCTTCAGCCAGTTTTTCAAATTGCTGGCGGTTGTTAAATGATAATGGGAAGTTGGTTTTTTTCTGCAGTTGCTCAAACAACTGAACTGGGCGTTCATTAAACTCAATTTCAGCTTCGATAAAGGTATCCGCAACAACAGGAAAGGCCGACAGTAATATTAAGCTGAGTAAACCACTGATGAGTTTTCGCATGAAGAATGAGCAACCTTATTATAATTTTTGTAAGCTTTTATTGTTACTAGGTGAGTGAACTCACTGTACTTGTTATACTGCGCGCCTTAAGGGAAGAAATTTAATTACAAGTCCTTAAAAACATAACAAGAATAATAACAGAAGGAATCGAGAGTGAAAGCCAAAAAATTGACTATTTTATCTGCCAGCTTACTTTTTAGCGCCAGCAGCCTTGCCCAAGTTAGTTACCAAATCGATTTGACTCAGCCACAGCACCATTTAGCCCAAGTGAATGTTAGTTTCCCTACATCTTCAGCTGAGAATTTAACGGTCAATTTACCCGTTTGGCGTACGGGAAAATATGCAGTGCTGCCGTTAGCTGATGGGGTTCGCTCATTTACAGCAACAGATGAACAGGGCCAAGTGTTACCATGGCAGCGTACTGAGACGGGGGAATGGCAAGTGAATTTGTCAAAACCGACTGCAGTTAATGTCAGCTATCAGTTGTATGCCAATGATTTAGGTACTCGAGTGCGTCATATTGATAGCTCACATGCTTATATCGATGCCAGTGGGGTGTTTATGTATAGCCCAGAGTTTCGTGATGACAATGTGTTGGTTTCAATGAATGTGCCCCAAGGCTGGAACAGTTATTCAGGTATGGCACAGGGCAGCAAAGCCCATTCATTTATTGCTGATAACTATGATGTGTTAATTGACTCGCCAATTGAAACCGGTGAAAACGCCCATTATCGCTTTACAGCTGACGGTCGTGAATATGAACTGGTTTTTTGGGGTGAAGGTAATTACGATGCTCAGCAAATCGTTACAGATTTAACCAAAATCAGCAGCCAAGCTGAGGTGATTTGGGATGACTACCCGTTTGAGCGTTATGTGTATATGGTGCATGCCACTAGTGGCGCACGAGGCGCCACTGAGCATTTAAATTCAACCATTATTCAATTGCCACGCTTTAACTTTAGAGAACGTAAAGATTACCTGCGCTTTATCAGCACAGCATCTCACGAGTTTATCCATACTTGGAATGTCAAAGCTTATCGCCCACAGGGCCTAGTGCCTTATGATTACCAAAATGCCAGCATGACAGAGTTATTATGGATGGCTGAAGGCTCAACCAGTTATTTTCAAAATCAGTTATTATTGCGAGCCGATGTCATTACCCCGAAAGAGTTTTTTGCCGATTTAGCCAAACGGATAAATAACAACCTGCATAAACCGGGTCGTGAAATACAATCGGTTGCGCAAGCCAGTTTAAATGAGTGGACCAATACTGGCGGTGATTATGCCATTAACCATGGGGTCAATATCTATTCTGAAGGCTACTTGGCGTCGTTGTCACTGGATTTTAATTTATTGAAAGACACCCTGTTAGCGCATTCGTATCGTGATGTTCATCGTCAATTATACCGTGACCATAAACTGCCTAAAGGCTATAGCGTTGATGATGTAAAAGGTATTTTAAAGACGCTGGCAGGTAAAGATTATCAGCCTTGGTGGCAGCAGCATATTACCCAGCCATTCAGCTTAGATTTTGATACCTTACTGGCACAAGCGGGTTTAGCGATATCCTATGGCAAAGAGCCAAAGTCGACTGTTTACAGCGGTATGACGTTATCGGGTCAGCATGATGATTTAACACTATCCCATGTCAGCCGTAACAGCCCTGCATGGTTGGCGGGTATTGTTGCTGGCGATGAAGTGGTAGCCATTAACGGTTTAAAAGTCACTGCCGCGGGCTTTAAAAAGCGCTTAGAAGATTTCAGCCCGCAAGACACCATTAACGTAAGCCTGTTTAATAACGACACCTTAAAGCAGCTTGAGTTAACCTTAGATGAGCAACCTAAAGGTGAGCTAGCCATAATCGGTGTTGATTCACCAACGGCTGCACAAAAGGCCTTTCTTAAAGCTTGGTTAGGCATTGACTGGCCATTTGATGAGCAAGGTGAGTTTGCTAAATAAGCTAGTAAATTAATAGTTTTAATCAATTTTTTGATTAAAAGCATAGAAAGTTGCTACAAAAAAGCCCAATAGAAATAAATTCTGTTGGGCTTTTAAATTTGATTAAACCACTAAAGTGAAGTTACAAATTTAGATATTTTCTTCAATAGGCCCTAATGCCTGTTTCATCGCATTAATAAATGCGACTAGCTCGCCGCCCATTAATGCAAAATCGGCATCCAGTTTCGCCAAGGGATCTTCTGTGCCCACATCATCGGTAGCAGCTCTAAATTCTTCAGAGAACTTAAGGCGCTTAACGCTGGCATCAGACTGTAATAAAAACGCAATCGACTTAGCAAAATGCAATGACAGTTTATGTACTTGTTTGCCGGTCGCTAAATGGGCTAATACTTCATCTTCTTGCAGTACTTGCTGCTTAAAGCGCACAATGCCGCCTTCATCTGAATCAGACTTAAGCTCAGCTTCATCTTGCATTTCAAAAGGTTGTGGTGATGCGCCGTTTCTTAACCATTCGGTTAACGTGGTTTCAACTGGCGTAGTAAAGTGCAGCGGCACAACCGGTAGGCTGCCTAAGGCTTTGCGTAATAAAGCTAATAATTCTTCAGCTTTAGTGGCGCTTGAGCTGTCCACTAAAATCATTTCTAACTCAGGCATGATTAACGCATGGGTTTGACTACGACGAGAAAAAGCACGAGGCAATAGCGTCATGGTTATTTCTTCTTTCATCGCATCTTTTTCTTTCTTGGTCACTTTGCGGCTTTCTTGATCTTCTATTAACGCTACTTTTTCATCAAGCGCTTCTTTGATCACTTGGCCAGGCAGGATCTTTTCTTCTTTAGTGACACAAATTAAATGACGGTTTTCAGCGCTGTGAACTAACGCTTGGCCTTTTTTGCCCAATGCATTTGAAAAGCCAAACTTACTGATGTCTTGGCTTGAGCATGGCGAAAAGGTGAAGTCAGCTAATGCTGTTTCAAGTGCCTCTGTATCGGTACTGAAAGGCTTATTAAAACGATATAGGGTGAGATTTTTAAACCACATGAAAGACACTCTTCGAAAATTAAAAATGCAGTTTACGGTATCGTGGCGCTGGGGTAAACCATCATTCCCAATCTGCATGATTGTCGCTATGGCAGAATTCATCAAATTGTCATAAATCACTTTTAATTGATATTTTCTTTACTTTTCAGCGTGTTGATTATCTTGTTTTGTAATTGAATTAGTTTGTTCTAAATAAAAGTCCTGTTTTGAAATATTTCTGCAACAAAAGGTGTGCAATATTCGCCTCGTTCCCAAGCTATTAGGTAGCAGGTTTCTGCTCGTTCCAACTGATTAGCTGCACAGAAAAAGGTGTAAAACACCAACTATTAAGTCTAAAGGATGAAATGATGAACACTTTTTATAAAACGCTAGTTGCTTCTGCTATTGCTGCTGCCACGCTTTCAACCGCTCAAGCGGCAGAGCCACTTGAAATTTACGGTAAGCTCAATGTTTCAATTCAATCAAATGATGACGGTTCAGGTTCAGAAACACGAGTGCAAAGCAATGCATCACGATTTGGTGTGAAAGGCGCTTTCGAATTAAATAGTTCTTTAGAAGCGTTTTATACTATCGAATATGAAGTGGCAACTGACTCAGACAGCTCAAACAACTTCAAAGCCCGTAATCAGTTTGTTGGCCTAAAAGGCGACTTTGGTTCATTCGCGGTGGGCCGTAACGACACTATGCTGAAAAAGTCGCAGGGCAAAGTCGACCAGTTTGGTGATTACTCAGGCGATTTGAAAAACTTATTTGCTGGTGAAAACCGTATAGCAGAAACCGCAACTTACTTAACGCCTAAGTTTGGTGACTTCCAAGCGGGCGTGACTTACGCTGCATCAGGTGACAGTAAGCAAGCAGATGAGGATGGTTTCAGTATCGCTGCAATGTACGGTGACTCAGGGCTGAAGAAAACCCCAATTTATGCATCGGTTGCCTATGATGCTGAAGTTGCAGGTTATGATATTGTTCGTGGTACAGTACAAGGTAAAGTCGCAGGTTTTGTACTTGGCGGTATGTACCAACAAGAAGAAAAAGTCGATAGCGGTGATAGCAAAGATGGCTACTTACTCAGCGCTGCTTATAAAATTGACAGCGTGACCCTAAAAGCCCAATACCAAGACATGGAAGATAAAGGCGATTCATGGTCAATTGGCGCAGATTACTCACTAGGTAAGCCAACGAAGTTATTTGCTTTCTACACTGACCGTACTTCAATGGGTACAGTGGAAGATGCAGATGGTAATGATATGGATATCTCAATCGACGAAAGTTACTTTGCTGTAGGTATCGAACACAAGTTCTAAGTATCGCTTTATTAAAAGCGGTTTAACCGAAAATGTGTGATACATAACAAAGGAGGCATATCGCCTCCTTTGTGTTTTTCAATACATTAATTATGGCGTAGCGTGATAGATTTATGACAAAAATATGATTTTAATTCCATTTAGGGCCTTGAGATCATATTTCTGTAATAAAACTGACCAATAATACTAACGCGGCAAACTACTCACAGATAATATTATGACAGCTAAGATTTTAATTGTAGAAGATGAGTCAGCCATTCGAGAAATGCTGACATTTGTTATGGAACAACACGGCTTTACTACAACGGCTGCTGAAGATTTTGATTCAGCAATAGACCTACTGCAAGAACCTTATCCAGATCTGATTTTATTAGACTGGATGTTCCCAGGTGGAAGTGGAATACAATTAGCTAAGCGTTTAAAGCAAGATGAGTTTACTCGTCAAATTCCTATCATCATGTTAACCGCTCGCGGTGAAGAAGAAGATAAGGTTAAGGGATTAGAAGTCGGTGCAGATGATTACATTACTAAACCGTTTTCACCAAAAGAGTTAGTGGCACGTATTAAGGCTGTGTTACGCCGTAGTGCGCCAACACGACTTGAAGAGCTTATCGATGTGCAAGGGTTACAATTAGATCCGGTAAGCCATCGTGTCTCTGTTGGTGAGTCAGTGCTAGAAATGGGCCCAACCGAGTTTAGGTTACTGCACTTTTTCATGACTCACCCTGAACGTGTCTATAGCCGTGAACAGCTATTAGACAATGTGTGGGGCACCAACGTCTATGTTGAAGATCGCACTGTCGATGTCCATATACGCCGCTTACGCAAAGCCGTTGAAGACTCAGGCCATGATAAACTGATTCAAACCGTTCGCGGTGCGGGATATCGTTTTTCAACCAGAATGTAATTACTCACTATCAGCCAAAGCCTAATATACTGTTGTATTTCACTTTTGTTGTTTAGGTAAATGTAAATATTGTTATTTATTTACAGTAATTTAAGTGTAATTCAACGGCTTGGCTATAGTCAGTAACATGGTTTTAAGTTATCTTGTGAACCATTATTTTACGACCGACAATACGGTAAAAAATCTGCTTAAGATTTTTTACCATCATAATTAGGCCGCTTATGTTTCGAGCTTACTCAGGGTCCAGACTTCTCCTTCGCCTTGTGGGGATCTTGTTGATTTTTGCCATCATAGGCATGATCATCAATCAAGTTTATATGAGTATTATTGTCGGTTGTATTGCCCTTTTAGGCTGGCATTACCGCCAAATTACCCGCTTAAATTACTGGCTTTGGAAAGACCGCAAACTCACTCCACCTCAAGGCACTGGCAGTTGGGAAGGTATTTTCAATGGCATATACCGCCTGCAAGGTAAAAATCGTCGCCGAGTTGGCCAGTTAGCGTCAATTTTAGGCCGCTTTAGGCAAGGTGCTGAAGCCTTACCAGATGCTGCGGTCGTACTTGATTCTGAACTCAATATTTTATGGTGTAACAAACTGGCGCAACTGCTGCTGGGTTTTGTTTGGCCCCAAGATAGCGGTCAACGCATTGATAACCTCATCCGTCATCCTGATTTTTCGGCCTACCTTAAGTCTGGTAAATTTAACGAGCCATTAGAGCTACCCTCACCACTATCGGATCAACGCTTATTAGAAATACGCTTAATGAGCTATGGCGACAGACAGATGCTACTGATTGCCCGTGATATTACCCGCATTAATCAGTTAGAGGGTATGCGCAAAGAGTTTGTTGCTAATGTATCCCATGAGCTAAAAACCCCGCTTACCGTACTGCAAGGTTATCTTGAGATCATGCAAAGCATGGAAGAGCCTGACAGCATGAACCATAAGCCACTTAAATTGATGCAGCAGCAAACTAGGCGAATGCAATCAATGGTGGAGCAGTTATTAGTGTTATCGCGTATTGAAGATGGGGCTGATATTGATTTAGAAAAAACCATCAATATGCAGGTCATGTTGGATATTTTAAAAGATGAAGCCTCGGCATTGGCAATGGATCAATACCAGCTTGAGTTCATTTGTGAGGATAATTTAAATTGTCACGGTAACGAAGTGCAATTGCGAAGCGCCTGTACTAACTTGATTTCAAATGCGATTCGTTACACAGAGCCAGGCGGCAAAATTACCATTCGCTGGGAGTTAGTCCCAAGCGGCGCTAAATTTAGCGTAACCGATACCGGCCTTGGGATAGCGCCACATCATATAAGCCGCTTAACCGAACGTTTTTATCGGGTTGATAATGCCCGCTCCAGTAAAACTGGTGGTAGTGGTTTAGGGCTAGCGATTGTAAAGCATGCGCTTAATCATCATTACAGTGAGTTGCACATTACCAGTGAGTTAGAAAAGGGCAGTTGTTTTAGCTTTATTATTCCAGCACATTTGGTGATTAAGGGGTAATGACTTTCCCCTAAATTTTTAGCATTAAAAAAGCAGACATCAATGTCTGCTTTTTTGTTTGTGTGACTTGTTGTGATAGCTGGTAAATTGCTGGTTCTGACAAGCTTTTGGACAGAAATCATTTAGAGCTGAAACTCTGAAAGCAACGACTTCCATTAGGTAAAGTATGGCGACCTGATATGTGGTATCGCCTTGCTAAGCGGAAATTAATGGTTGGCTATAATCGCGAAGCGATGGTCAACTGTTAATTTCCGTTTAAGCAACTTGTTACATGCTTTATACACTTTGATTTGGCCGACTCTCAATTAAGTGCAATCGATATTTAAGTGCATGATGTGTCCTAAAATCTTTTTCGATATTCATTTTCAAGTTAGGCGTACTACTTATGTACTCCCAGCGGCCTTGCTTTTTCTGACCAATTATTGAGTTGTCAAAAAGAAATGCCAAATGTTCTCGTTTTTCACCATCAGAAGCGTTCGGAAATTCACTGTCATATTTAGCTGAGAAATCTGAATAGTTGAATGTTTCTACTTGAATAGTTTGTAAAACTGTCAATAAAGCACTGATCTTAGGGAATTGATTTGACCATTCGTCTATCAACTCGTTATAAGCACTAGTAGAGGCTTCACGGTCTGCATCGTAAAGCTCTTGTGAAGTATATAGTCCACTACTATTTTCTACATGGCAATCTCTGATTTTATTAAAGTAGACTATGATATCCCTAGGTCTAAAAAATGATCTTCGTGTTATATATTTGAAAACAGGCGTGCCTTGACGCACGAAACTGATACCAAATAGATTAGCAGATTTATCACTTTCAACTAGTGTCATACCTTCTGGAGCATATTTTTTTATACGTTCAAAATACATATCATCGAGACTTTCTGAATCCCAAGAAATTGTCACTGCACTATCTTGAAGTAATTTATTTTTATCATTGAATTTTAATGAGTGATAAATATCTGTTCTAAGAAAAGGAACCACTTTCAAATTTTTCGATAAGTTAGAATCTAACGCTATGTTTCGGCAGACATTTACGAGATTGATTAATACTTTACTATATTCAGCTATCTCACCTTCCAACCAATTTTCATCTAATTGATCTAAAGCAATTAAAATCTTATGCTCATTACAGTTATCTTTAAAAATCTTTTCAAAGTAACCCAGCAAAGTAAATGCATTTGACCTCAATTTTGATTGAAGTTGCTTATCTGCTGCAATATCTTCAAAAGAAACTTCTCCAATATCAGCGGAAAAATCATCAACTTCTACACTTGGGCCACCAATTGAAGAAAGGCGGCCTATTTTAGAAAAAATAACCTCAGTTAAACTTGGATCTGGGTTGCCATAAATTTTATCAATATACTTTTTAGCCCATTTTAATTCTTTGTTTAATGACTCGTTTTTTAACTCTTTTATTTCTATTAATTTGGAAAGTGCTTTTACAAAAAATAGGTAACGCCAACTTTTTTGATATGCAGATAATTCACCTGCCAAAGATTCTTTATAAAGCTGATGAGCAGGCCAAGGGTAATGACTAAAGTTAATACAAATTGTATTGTAATTATTTAAATCTTTAGACTCTGCCTTTTTAAGATGTTCGTAAATAGCCGTTTTCCCCATGCCTTTTCGGCCTAAAACTAACCAAGATCGGCTATTTGTTATTTCCTTTATTTCAGGAAGTTTGAAGAAGTATTGTTGTAAATCTTCATCTGTTTCAGCTGAAACCTGAAATTCAGGAAACCAATTTTTTATATCCATAAAAACTCCAATCTATGATGCAAAACTCGTAGCATGTAACGTTTTAGTATTTATGCGTTGCGCTGTTTGCAGGGCACAAATCGCTTGTTGGACTTGGCCGATGCCAAGTTCAGGTTAATTTGGTATGCTTTATGCTACAGGGATTTGCTTTTTTTGATGCTGGCTCTGGGCTGTAGAGCTGTTTTGAATTGATTATATGGCTTGATATGTACTTTTTTCATTGAAATTCCCTTGTCATTGTTGTGTTCCATCCCATCTTTTTAAGTCTAGCTGATTCAATGAGGATAATATACTCGATTAAGTCCTCATTTGGCTCCGCGCAGCGGCTTAGTTCAACAGCTTTTATGTGTCAGTTCCTGCATAGTGATCTTCGACTATTGTCATAGCAGACTCTGTGGCGGCACTATGGTCATCAAACGATTGTTTATAAAAATAGAAAAATGCGATCCCGAACTCAGCTAACTCTATGAATATAAAGTTATTCGTAGAGTGGAAGAAATGAAAGTCTTTATTTTTAGTATGCATAATACAAAGGGAATTAAACCTATCAGCCTTTGATTTCACACTCAATACTTGCAATGCCGAGCGAAAATTTGAAAACACCTTTGCAGGACTCGTGTCCATAGAGCCTTGAAACATTGCAATAGGCATTTTGCCAATAAAAGGAATGTACTCAGCACCTTTTACCTTATTTAAGTTTCTGCGAAGGTCGAGTACTTGAAATTTGTACTCTAGAGTTTCTAACCATAGGATGATTAACTCTAAGGTCTCATGTGTGAACTCTTGGTGACTAACATCGACTCTTTCAAATTCATGCTTCAAATGTCTCTCCAAATAGCCAAGGAGATTCGAGTTGCAATCTTTGCATGCAGGTAGTGTAGTTTTATTGTATGTTTGATAAATACCGTTAGTTGTTGTTTCGAAAGTTCGCTTCGTACAACGATTATAGACCCATTGAGGTATCACGTGCTCTCTAGTCAGTTGGTCTTGAGACCCACAAATTATGCACATCTCTGCTGAGTGTTCGGCTATAATTGCGTCAGTAATTTTCTTCTTATTTGCTCTGATTTTCTTTCGAAGTTGAACCAATTTTAACTGAATACTCATCTAAGGCATGACTCCTAACTCGCTCTAGCACATAACGCTTCCTGTACGACTCTACACCGTAGTTCACGTACATATAATGCAGCCTTTCATCGAGTACTTCAATATATAATCAATAGGTTAGTGAACACATTGAAAGGTTAGACCACGCTGTGTAGCATAATATATAAATGAACTGCATTCGGATAATTTTTTTGATGGCAAACGCATTCCAACAAAATATGAATGAGCATTTACACTAGCTTGCTTTGGGGCATAAACGAGTTACCAGGACCAGCTTTAAACTTCATTTATATTAGATCAGTAACAGCAGGCCATCACTTCAATCTAACCAATTGCCTGCCGCAGGCTTATGTGCAAGCACGACTGTGACACGCTGCACTCTTTATATAAATCAAAAGGTCCCTGAAAGCTCGGCCATGACGTCCTTGTCATGGACGGTCACAGCCGCGCTTACACCGGAATTTTCATCTCTTCGATTTAGCTTTTTATATTGCAACAAGTAAAAGCCAAATATCAAAAGCTAGACAATCTATAAATCTAAGAAAGTAAAAGACTAAAACTCAATTTGAATTGAGGACGTTGAAGAAAATAGCGTGATGCTCACATGGATGTGAGCATAGCTTTCGAGGTGCAGGATCACTCCTTAGCATCCATGCCACCGTGACATTTGTAAATCCATTTACTTCAGACTCACCATCGGAAGCGTTAGCATTTTCACTCTTTATAATAAACAGGGGCCGAAGTTAGCAACAAACGAAGTTAAAAGCTGGATAAATCCCCATCGAAAATCATGCGCTTTTCAGCATTTTTCGTTAGGGGCGGCGGGGCCTAATTCATTAATAAAGAGTATGGAGGGTAATGCTGTTGATACCCTTTTGGTTGGGTGTGGGTGGAAAACCGACGACGTTAATCCAAACGGAGTTTGGAAATACAAAAAAGGCATCAACAGTCTAATTTGGGTGCGGACTAGGTATCACGACTTTGAATTGTTCATAATAACCGATTCTTTAAGCCACAATAATGCTTCTTTAAAATGGTCAGTATCAAATAACTTACATGAAGCGGGTTTTATAAGGTCTTGCGGATGCGTCCGTAAACTATTTGTTGGTCTTTGTTGCAACAAAGCCTAACTTGTTAGGTAAAGACTGCAGGCTTAATAAATAACTCATAGTCAAAATTAGCTGTATTAAGCAATTTAAATAAACTGATTTTCAGCTAATACCATGATTTTTAACTGCTTAAGGTTGCCATTAATTAGCTTTGGAACGTGTTTGGTGTGATTGTTAAAAGTGTTAATTGTCATACTGCTGTCACATTAGCGTCATAGACTTGTCATCATCGTCATTGATACTGAGCCTGTCTTAAATAACAACGCTTATAATACCGGAGCACAAAAATGAAACTTAAACAGCTAGTTGGCGCTATCGCCTTTTCTGCAGCTGGTGTATTTTCAGCTACATCTATGGCAGCCATTGATAAAACATTACCTGTGTACGAAAAAACCAGTGGTGTTTCAGGTAACTTGTCATCAGTGGGTTCAGATACTTTAGCTAATATGATGACCTTATGGGCTGAAGATTTTAAACATATTTACCCTAACGTAAATATCCAAATTCAAGCTGCTGGTTCTTCTACTGCGCCGCCAGCATTAACTGAAGGTACTTCTCAGTTCGGTCCTATGAGCCGTCAAATGAAGCCTAATGAAATTGAAGCTTTTGAAAAACATTATGGTTACGCACCAACAGCTATTCGTGTTGCAATTGATGCATTAGCAGTATTTGTTCATAAAGATAATCCAATCGAAGGGTTAAGCATCGAGCAAATCGATTCAATCTTCTCATCAACTAAAAAGTGTGGTGGTGATGATGTAACGCGTTGGGGCGATGTTGGGCTAGAAGGTAACTGGGCTAAGAAAGACGTGCAATTATATGGCCGTAACTCAGTATCAGGTACTTACGGTTACTTCAAAAAGAAAGCACTTTGTAAAGGTGACTTTAGACCAAACGTTAATGAGCAACCAGGTTCTGCTTCAGTAGTGCAATCAGTTTCTCAAGGTCTTAATGCTATCGGTTATTCTGGTATCGGTTACAAAACTGCAGGTGTTAAAGCGGTAGCGCTTTCAAAGAAAGGCACTAAATACATCGCAGCAACTGCAGGTAATGCAGCGAATGGGACTTACCCATTATCACGTTACTTATACGTTTACATCAACAAGCACCCAAACAATGACTTATCACCAATGGATCGAGAGTTCATCCGTTACGTGTTATCGCTGCAGGGTCAGCAAATTGTTGAGAAAGATGGCTATGTTCCACTACCACGTAGTGTCGTTGCAAAAGATTTACAAAAAGCAGGTATCAAGCTTTAAGCTTACCGCCTAACAAATGATTAGAGCCTCAATTATGAATATAGTTGAGGCTTTTTTTATACCTTCGATAAATATGAATTTAATCTAACTTGTCGATGAAAAGCGCGCATTGGTATATTCTGTTGCACATCATACTGTTGGTGAATAGGTATCAAATTGACAACGCTTTGGGATAATAATCGTGACTATCATTCAGTAGCCAATACTGATGAAATTAAAGTACATAATATGCAGCTGACACTGGCAGTTGATTTCGAGTTACAACAATTGACTGGCCAAGTGATATTACAGTTCAAGCGCCTGCAAACTTGTGATCAACTCGTGCTTGATGGTCGAGATCTTAATATTGATACCATCAGTGATATCCAAGGCAATGCCGTTGACTATGCCGTTGAGCATATTGATACTCTGCAAGGGGATAAAATCGTTATCAACATCGGTAAGGTAATTGATGAAGTTGTGATTCAATACCGCACCTCACCGAATTCGCAAGGCTTGCAATGGCTCACGCCAGAACAAACCTTAGGTAAACAATCTCCTTATTTATTCAGTCAATCGCAACCCGTTAATGCCCGCAGTTGGATCCCTTTGCAAGACACGCCTAAAGCCCGTATTACGTTCACAGCAACAGTGACAGTCAATAATGGTTTAAGAGCCGTTATGAGCGCTGCTAATAGCGATGTGATGCCAACAGATGGTGTATTTCAGTTTGAGATGGAAAAGCCCATTCCGACCCATTTATTAGCGCTGGCAGTAGGGGATTTAGCTTACGGGGCGATAAGTGATCGCTGCGGTATTTATACCGAACCTGCCATGTTGGCCAGCGCATTAGCAGAGTTTGAAGATACCGAAGAGATGATATTGGCTGCAGAGTCTTTATTAGGCCCATATCCTTGGGGTCGTTATGACATGATTGTATTGCCGCCCAGTTTTCCGTTTGGTGGCATGGAAAATCCAAGACTTGCCTTTATCACGCCGACATTAATCGCGGGGGATAAAAGCCTAGTATCAACAGTCGCTCATGAATTAGTACACTCCTGGACCGGTAACCTAGTCAGTAATGCAACATGGCGTGACTTATGGCTTAATGAAGGCTTTACCACCTATTTTACCAACCGTTTAGTTGAGAAAATATATGGTGAAGAGCAAGCTGAATTGGAGTGGGTGATTGAGTTTGGCCGCCTTAAAGAAGAAATGACCTCAATGCCATTAGCCGCGCAAACACTACCGGCGAACGTGCAGCACCAAGATGCGAATGACGCTTTTAATCGCTTTACCTATGACAAAGCATCAATGTTTGTCCATGAACTTGAAGTACGATTAGGCCGTAAAGCCTTTGATCACTTCTTATTTGATTATGTGCAGCATTTTAAATTTCAAGCCATTACCACAGAAACCTTTATTGAATATGCCAAGCAAACCTTGCTTGTGCAGTATCCCGAGGCCATCAGTGAATCAGAGTTGATGACTTGGGTATACGGTGAAGGATTACCCCAATGGTTTGTTGGGCCGACATCCACAAGCTTAGATAAAGTGGATTTGGCATTGCAGCAATTAAAGCTGGGCGACAGTGCGGCTAAATTGAATGTGGCTGGTTGGCGAGTGCATCATTGGCAGTATTTTATCAAACAGCTACCGCTGCAACTCACGCAGCTACAACTTACCGATCTTGATAGCGTGTTTGGCTTCTCGGGTTCACAAAATGCTGAGCTTGCCTGCGACTGGTACAGTGTAGCCATCCGCAATAACTATGAGATAGTGCTGCCAAAGGTTGCAGCCTTTTTAGGTCATATTGGCCGAGCAAAGTTTGTTAAGCCGCTTTATAACGAGTTATTAATTGCCGGGTATGAGCAACAGGCTTTAGCGATATTTCAGCAGGCAAGGGCAGGTTATCATCCTTCACTGCAAGTACAACTTGATGCACTGATGCAGCAGCTTTGAAGCTCGGCGCTATTGATTAACAATGGCTAAAAAAATGGCAACCCAATGGGTTGCCAGAAGTATTACTTTGCGGGTTTTGCTAATAATGCGCTAGCGTATTAACAATGCCCTAAATGGAGGATGATGATGAACAATGAAACCGGGTAAAACATAATTCGGTTAGCGATAATGTCATTCGATATTCAGTCACTGTGATGAAGAGTTTGTGAACATCGCCTTAAAAGCACATTACCTCGTTGCTACAGTTACTCAGAGTGGCTCATTTCAAAAAAGTTCATTACC